>CAKRPI010000028.1 GCA_934376945.1 uncultured Lachnospiraceae bacterium
AACCGTCATGGTTTAACGTATCGATCACGAGTGCGATGTACTTGCTTAAGTCGCAGCTTGTGTAGTACGGCTTCTCGAGAAGCTGAGGCGGCTGATAGATGAGGTTGGTGGTCAGCATGGAGTAGAAAAGACCTTCCTCATAAGCGCGGTCGAAGCGCTCGAGACCGTTGGTGAACAGACCAAACGTTGCGCAGATAAAAATCCGGCCGGCCTTGCGCTTTTTCAGTTCACGTGCGACATCGATCATGCTGTCTCCGGAGGAGATCATATCGTCGATGATTACGACATCCTTGCCGCTTAAGTCGGCGCCGAGGAATTCGTGGGCAACGATCGGGTTTGCGCCGTTTACGATGTGTGCGTAATCACGTCTTTTATAGAACATACCCATATCTACGCCGAGAATGTTTGCCATATAGATCGCACGGCTTGCAGCGCCCTCGTCCGGACTGATGATCATCAGATGCTCAGGATCACGCTTCAGGTCAGGAGCAGCACGGAAGAGTCCCTTGATGAACTGGTATACAGGCTGGATTGTCTCAAAGCCATGGAGCGGAATCGCATTCTGTACACGTGGGTCATGAGCGTCAAAGGTGATGATATTATCAACTCCCATTGCTACGAGTTCCTGAAGAGCCAGTGCGCAGTCCAGGGATTCGCGGCCGTTGCGCTTATGCTGGCGGCTTTCATAGAGAAACGGCATGATGACATTGATTCGTCTTGCCTTTCCGCCTACGGCAGCAATGATACGTTTCAGATCCTGGAAGTGATCATCTGGTGACATGTGATTCGTATGACCGCACAGAGAATAAGTCAGGCTGTAATTGCAGACATCGACCAGCAGGTACAGGTCGTCTCCGCGAACGGTATCGTTGATGATGCCCTTTGCTTCTCCTGAACCGAAACGCGGTACACTGGCATCGATCAGATAGGAATCTCTCGCATAGGTGCGGAGCTCCGGTGTGCCAAGATGTTCGTGTTCGCGATCTTTTCGCCATTCGACGATGTGTGCGTCAATTTTTTTGCCGAGTGCTTCACAGCTTTTCAATGCAATAATGCCAAGCTTCCCGACTGGAATTGTTTCCACATTGCGTTCATAGCCAGATTGGAATTCCATAGTGTAATAATCCTCCAAAAGTAGCAGATACGGCTTCTTTCGGAAAAATAAGAAAATATTCCGAAGGAGGCGGCATCTGATTATATGGTGTATATGGGTGGTAAGTTGCCAAAAACAGCATCAGACTGCAGGATGTGTCCGCGTGATGCGGAATTTTACAGAGTATGTCTGCAACCTGACGCGGCAGCAGATGCTGCGCTTACATTTTACCATAAAAAAATAATCGGTCAACCCCTGCCCCCTGATAATTTTTTCTGAATACGAATATCATCGCCGATCAGACGCAGCATTGTGTATGAGCTGGAAATGCGGGAGAAGATTCGTTCGGAATACGTATCTGCAAAGGTGCCAAGCGACAGGTTGGTTGAGATCAGCGTACTTTTGCGGCGCAAAATCCGTTCGTTTAAAACGAGAAAAAGCTGAGAGGAAACGAATGAATTGACGAGCTCCGTACCCAGATCGTCAATGATCAGAAGATCGCATTCAAAAATATGCTGCTCCAGTTCCTGCTGGGAGGCGGTATCACTGCGGCCGAAGGTGCTGTCTGCAAAAAGCTCAAACAGTCGGAAGGCAGAAAAATAGATGACAGAATGTGTGCTTTCAATCAGTTCTTTCGCAATGCAGTGCGAGAGAAAGGTTTTTCCAAGGCCGGTGTCTCCGTAGAGAAAGAGATTTTCAAACTGACTGTCAAAATTCCGGACGAAGGCAAGGCTTGTTTCCAGGGCATGCTCTGCGGTCTGTCGCGCAGTCAGTCCGGTGAGCGGATCCGGTGTAAGATCCGGATAGTAATCGAGGGAAAATGCAGAAAAATTTTCTGATTTTAATATTTCCCGCAGATTTGACTGCATGTAGAGCAGGTCAATGATGGCCTGACGGAAGCAGTGACATTTTTCATTGCCGATGTAGCCGGTGTCATGGCAGTCAGGACAGCGACAGACGGGATCAAGGTAGTTGACCGGAAAGCCGGCCTCCTGTAAAAGAACGGTGCGGCGCCTGGAGAGCAGCTCGATCGTCTGGCGCAGCTGTTTGAGAACACTGCTGCTTTTGCCGGCGGCTTCAGCGTCTCCGTACAGGAGTATGCGTTTTGCACAGGCGGTGCTGGCAGAAGCGATCTGCGCATCGATCTGCGCAAATTCCGGGATTTTTTCGTAAACCTCTGTCTGTCTTCTGGCATGCTCTTCGTGGTTTCTGGACTGCTGGCGCTGATAATCACGCATGATGGTATTGTATTGTGTGTTGGTCAGTCCCATAGTATCTCCTTATGAATGACCGAGCAGCTGCTTTTCCAGCTGACTGTAATCATATTCACGCTGTGTAAAGTTGTTGAAACGGTTTCCGGAGGCTTTTGCAGGCTGCGGATCATTTTTTTTCTGATCGGCGCGGCGCTGCTGTTCTTCGGTGCGGATCTGGTCGAGGCGTTTGATATCATCGAGGGAAGAAACACCGTTTTTGTTCCATTGCCGCAGGATCTTATTTGCATATTCAAAGCTTGGCTGGTGAATCTGGCGGATCGTGCGGTTGCAGGCTTCAATGATGATATCAAGGGTAAAATCATATTCCTTGAACCAGCGCGACATGATTTCAATTTCCGGTGCCGCCGGACTGCGCCCTTTGATTCCGAAGGTATTCAGAATCGTGAAGTAATTTTTGTTGTAAAGATTTGATTCCTGTCTGGCCTGTGCAACGTTGGTGATTCCTGCCTCGGCCCAGGAAAGCGCCACACGGCGCATATAGTGGCGGCTGAAGGAACCCTTTGAAATACAGTATTCCAGAAGATAGATGATCAGGTCAGAGGAAAATTTCAGGGTATCATAATAATATACAAAATCAGACTGCTCGGTGGAGGTCAGCGGACGCTGCAGATACTGCTCGGCAACGAAAAACATCTGACGGACATCCTCCTGACCGGCAAGAGCGGCAACGCGGTCACGGGTGACCGCAGCAGACGGATCGGTGGAAGAATCCTTGGAAGAACCAGAGGTATCCATACCGGCATCGTTTTCCGGCTGCTTTGAAGAACCAGAAAAGTCGGTAAAAACGGAAACGGACGATTCCGGATCGTCCGTGGCAGAGGGAAGATCCGAAAAGGTGATCGAATGGATCACGCCTCCGGAGGATGCCTTGATATGGATGAGATCCTGCTTTTCCCAATAGGAAAGCGCTCTCTGGATATCTTTATCCGTATGGTCAAGTGCGTCTGCAATGGAGGACAGGGACAGATCACGTCCGGTATTGGCGCATCGGAGCAGATATAAATACACTTTGACAAATTCTCCGTTTGCCTGCGGCATATACTGGTCAATAAAAGCATTTTTTACAACTGTGACACCCTCAGGGGTATCGGTATAGATTTTCATAATCAGATTCCACTCTCTTTATATTTTTGCGATGACAAGGTAACGTCTCAGACGGCAGTTTGCAGGCGTATCAGCAGTGCAGTCTGTCTGAGACTATGATATCATATCCCGCATAAAAATAGAACAGGCAAAACTTAGGACATCTTAAAGTGGATAAAAATTGTGGATAATGTGGACAGTGTGGATAAATGGTTGACAATAACGAGATGTATCTGCGAAAGATAGCGAAAAACAGAGAATTAAGGGAGATGTTATGTAAAACGGAGTATCCACAAAAAAATCCACACGGATGTGCAGAAAAAATGTGCATAACCGTGTGGATAATGTGGATAACTACATGCCAAGCAGATTTTCGCCTATTTTTACTACATCTCCGGCACCCATAGTTATCAACAGGTCTCCGGGGATACAGTGTTCAAGAAGAAAATTTTCAATTTCATCAAAGGTCGGGAAATAATAGGCTTCTTTTCCCATTGCTTCAAGCTTTTCGCGGATGTTATCGGAGCTGATGCCGAGCGTATCCGTTTCTCTTGCGGCATAAATGGGAGCAAGAACGATTTTGTCCGCATGGGAGAGTGCTTCCACGAATTCATCGAGGAGCGCCTTAGTACGTGTATAGGTATGCGGCTGGAAGACGCACCAGAGATTTTTAGCCGGGATCTTCCGCGCCGCCTGAAGAGTTGCCCGGATCTCGGTCGGATGATGCGCATAATCATCGATGATCGTCACACCGCCGATCTCGCCCTTTTTCTGGAAACGGCGATCAGTGCCGTGGAAGCTGAGCAGTCCTTCTGCCATGACATCGGCTGGAATGCCGAGGAGATCGCCGGCAGCCAGTGCGGAGACGGCGTTTGCCACGTTGTGTTCGCCCGGAACGGAAAGAGAGAAGTGGCCGATGACCGTGCCGTTTTTCGTCAGATCAAAGCTGCCGCAGCCGATGGAATCATAGGTGACCGCAGCTGCTTGATAGTCGCCGTTTCCGACACCGAAGGTGACAATGCGGCAGTTCAGATCCTCTGTGATCTCAGTGAGATTCGGGATCGCAGCATTTAAGATCAGGGTGCCGTCAGATGGGAGGCGTTTTGCGAACAGATGGAAGGAATGGCGGATGTCATCGAGATCCTTGAAGAAGTCAAGATGATCTGCGTCGATATTCAGAATAATCGCAATCTTCGGATACAGGGAAAGAAAGCTGTTGGTGTATTCACAGGCTTCCGTGATAAAGTTTTCGGAATGGCCGATACGTACGTTTCCGCCGATGGAAGGCAGGATACCGCCTACCGAGATGGTGGGATCCATGTCTGCGTGCATGAGGATATGAGAGAGCATGGAGGTTGTTGTGGTTTTTCCGTGGGTGCCGGAAACTGCGATCGGCATTTCATAGTTGGTCATGAGTTCTCCAAGCAGTTCGGCACGGGTCAGCATCGGAATGTTTTTTTCTTTTACAGCCGCAAATTCAGGGTTGTCCGGATGAATAGCGGCGGTATAGACAACGACATCAATATCGTCCGTGATGTTTGCCGCAGCCTGCGGATAATGGATCGTGGCACCGAGGTTGGTCAGCCAGCGGGTCAGCTCGGACTGGTGTGCGTCAGAACCGGATACGGTAAAGCCGCGGCGCAGCAGAACTGCAGCAAGACCACTCATGCTGATACCACCGATTCCGATAAAGTGAATATGTACGGGTTGATCATATTTTATCTGATACATTTTAGAAAACTCCTTTGTTAGATTTAACCAGGGCGGAAAAGCAGCCGATTGGTTAGGAACAGATAGCAAAGCGGATCGCGAATATCCGCCTGACTGTCAGAATTACTGATTTTCGTTTTCATTATACACTTTCGCAGGAAGATTGCCAACCTGTTAAATATACAGAATCAAATAAGAAAAAAACTTGTTTTTCAAAGAAAAAGCAGCAAAAGAGAAGAGGAATGAATTATCAGACAACCTGTGATTATTCGTGCAGAAGTGTGAAAGGAACTGTATAAATGCAAGCGTTTTCCCGTCTGTATGCACAGAAGTAAAAGTAAGGAATAGTAAAAATTCACAAAAAACATAGGAAATACAGCAAAAGAATCGAACAGAAATGATAGCGCTAATTTTCGACAAATTCCGGAAGTTGAGCTATTTATAGTAAAAACACTTCTAAAGAGGAGAAAAAATTGTAAAATATGTTCACTATTTACAGAACATGTGATATAATACTTAAAATCGTAATAAAATTCAGAGATAAAATCAAATCTGAGGACGATTCAGTGGCCGGATAGCTGTACAAGGGCGGTACAGCAAAGTGAAAGTGCATATTTTTACAAAAAGGCTGCTTCAGAATGAATAAAGAGGTGATCATGTGATAAAAAAAGAGATGATAGCAATGCTTTTGGCCGGAGGCCAGGGAAGCCGGCTTGGTGTTCTGACTTCGAAGGTTGCAAAACCGGCGGTTGCGTTCGGCGGCAAGTATCGGATTATTGATTTTCCGCTTAGCAACTGTATCAATTCCGGAATTGATACAGTCGGGGTACTGACACAGTATCAGCCGCTTCGTCTGAATACACATATCGGAATCGGAATTCCATGGGATTTGGATAAAAATGTCGGCGGCGTTACGGTGCTTCCGCCTTATGAGAAGGTTGGAAAGACAGAATGGTACACGGGTACGGCAAATGCCATTTATCAGAATCTTGCATATATGGAATCCTTTCATCCGGATTATGTGCTGATTCTTTCAGGTGACCATATTTACAAGATGGATTATGAGGTTATGCTGGATTACCATAAGGCGCACAATGCAGATGTGAGCATTGCCGTAATGCCGGTTCCGCAGGAGGAAGCGAGCCGTTTTGGTATTGTGGTAACGGATGGGAACGGACGTATCACGGAATTTCAGGAGAAGCCGAAACAGCCAAAGAGCAATCTTGCATCGATGGGGATCTACATATTCAGCTGGAAAGCGCTTAAGGAAGCGCTTGTGACGCTTTCTGAGCAGAGCAACTGTGACTTTGGAAAGCATATCATTCCGTATTGCCATGAAAAGGGCGAGCGGCTGGTTGCGTATGAGTACAATGGCTACTGGAAGGATGTCGGAACACTTGGCTCCTACTGGGAAGCAAATATGGAGCTGATCGATATCATTCCTGAGTTTAATCTGTACGAAGAATTCTGGAAGATTTATACGAAAAATGATATTCTTCCGCCACAGTATGTTTCGGAGGATGCGGTGCTTGACCGTTGCCTGATCGGAGATGGGACGGAAATTTACGGAGAGGTACACAATTCCATTATCGGCTGTGGGGTCATGATTGAAGAAGGTGCGATCGTACGTGATTCTATTATCATGGAGAATGCAGTGATCCATGCGGGAGCAGTGATTGACAAGGCAATCATTGCCGAGTATGCGGAGATTGGTGAGCATGCTCAGCTTGGTGTCGGCGAGGAGGTACCAAATAAAGTAAAACCGGCAATTTATTCCTTTGGTCTTACGGTGATCGGAGAAAAGGCAGTCGTGCCGCCTGATGTGAAGATTGGTAAAAATACAGCAGTTACGGGAGTGACGGTGCCGGAGGATTATCCGGACGGCCTGCTTGCAGGCGGTGAGATCTTAGATAAGGCAGGTGACGTGGAATGAGAGCAGTAGGTATGATTCTGGCCGGAGGCAACAGCTACCGGATGAAAGAGCTTTCTAATAAGCGTGCGATTGCGGCAATGCCCATCGCCGGAAGCTTCCGAAGTATTGATTTTGCGTTGAGCAGCATGTCGAATTCAGGAATTCAGAAGGTGGCGGTGCTGACACAGTACAATTCAAGATCTCTGAATCAGCATCTGAGTTCCTCAAAATGGTGGGACTTCGGAAGAAAGCAGGGCGGACTTTTTGTATTTCCGCCGATGGTCACGTCAGATAATGATTACTGGTATCGCGGCACAGCGGATGCCATTCATCAGAATCTTGATTTCTTAAAGCAGTGCCATGAACCGTATGTGGTAATTGCATCCGGTGACGGCATCTATAAGCTGGATTATGCGAAGGTACTGGAGTATCATATCGCAAAGAAGGCGGATATTACGGTAGTATGTAAGGATGTTCCGGCTTCAGAGGATCTGACGAGATTCGGTATTTTGAAAATGAACAGTGACAACCGGATCGTACAGTTTGATGAGAAACCGATGGCGGCTGCATCGCACACGATTTCCTGTGGCATTTATGTGATCCGCAGACGTCAGCTGATTGAACTGATTGAAAAGTCGATCGAAGAGGGCAGGCATGACTTTGTAAGAGATGTGCTGGTTCGCTACAAGGATGTGAAACGCATTTATGGTTATCAGCTGGACAGCTACTGGAGCAATATTGCATCTGTAGAGTCCTATTATAAGACAAATATGGATTTCCTGAAGCGGGAGGTGAGGGATTACTTTTTCCGTGAGTATCCGGATGTTCATTCAAAGGTAGATGACAATCCGCCTGCGAAGTACAATCCGGGCTGTCAGGTGAAAAATTCTCTGGTGGCAAACGGAACCATCGTAAATGGCTATATAGAGAATTCTGTAATTTTTAAGAAGGTTTTTGTCGGTGAAAACTGCGTCATAAAGAACTCAATCGTTTTAAATGATGTATATCTTGGGGATAATGTATATCTTGAAAACTGTATCGTGGAGAGCCGGGATACCATTCGGGCAAATTCCCGTTATGTAGGGGAGGATGGAATCCGGATCGTACTGGAATCAAATGAAAGATACGTTTTATAAATCGGACGGTATGGTCTGATTGGGGAAAACGGGGGGACGGATGCGGCGGCCGATGGCTGCCGCGTTCCGGAAAGAGAAAGGATTACTGTAAGAATAAAACACCACGGGGGAAAGATGTATGACGATAACCGACGTTAGAGTTAGGAAAGTTGCGAAGGATGGAAAAATGAAGGCAGTTGTATCCATCACAATGGATGATATGTTTGTAGTACATGATATTAAAGTGATAGAAGGAGAGAAGGGGCTTTTTATCGCAATGCCGAGTCGAAAGACGGCAGATGGAGAATATCGTGATATTGCACATCCGATTAATTCGCAGACCCGGGAAGTGATTCAGAATACCATTCTGGAGGCATACGGGAAAGCGACGAACCTTCCGGAGGAGGAACAGGACATCATAGGTTAGGCATAACAGAAACTCCGTAATAATGACACAAATAAAAGGGTGCTGTACACAAAACTGGTCTTGTGTACAACGCCCTTTTTCATATCATAATCTCCTGGGAAATTACTCGTTTTTCGTGAGTGTTTCCTGCATGATGTCACGCACATATTTGCCGATGAATTTTTGATCTTCCTTTGAAAGCTCCTTTGGATAGATCGGTTTTCCATATTCAATTGTAACAGAAGCCGGTGTTACACGCGGCATGTGATCCTCAAAAATTTCAGAGGAATGATTGATGCAGACCGGGATGATCGGACATCCGGTCTTGGTTGCAATCTTGAAGGAACCCTCGTGAAACGGGAGCAGGTCGAGATCCGAATTGCCTTTGCCACGGGTACCCTCCGGAAAGATCATGATTGAAATTCCACTTTTAATCTGGTCAATCGCGGTGAGAATGACCTTCAGGCCGGCTTTGATATCGGTGCGGTCCAGAAAAAGACAGTAGAGAAATTTCATCCAGCGTGATAAAAACGGAATTTTCTGCATTTCTTTTTTGGCAATGTACCCGGTCAGATCCGGGCAGCGGGCATAAGTAAGCACGATGTCAAAGTAGCTGCGGTGATTACCGATGTAAAGCACCGGCTGGTTTTTGGGAACATTTTCTTCTCCAATCACAGTGAGCTTAACGCCTGAAAGGAAAATTACAATTTTAAATGCGCCCTGGACAATTCGCAGAGAGCTGATATCACGCGCCCGCGGGTTGAATTTTCCGATGATCCATTCAATCAGGAAGACCGGAATCGAGAGAATAAAAAATACGATCAGAAAAACTGCGATCAGAAAAATACGAATCATAAAAGGCCTCCGTTTTTGCTCAGATGGTATAATCTTCCGGCTCAAGCGGGCAGCGGCCAAAGAGCTTCGTTGTTTTTAAAAGCCAGTTTTTGCGGTCCGTGGTAAGGTCTTCTTTTACATATCGGAAGGCCCAGTTGGCAGCGGCTACGCCCGGTGTATTCATGCGCGCTTCGCTTCCCATCAGGCAGAGATCCTGAATCGGGAAAATTGCATATTTTGCAATGGATGCCATGCAAAAGCGGATGAAATCAAGGCTGACCATGTTTCCGTCTGTATTGCCGTAGCGGCGGATGCGGTCACGAATCACTTCCGGCTGCTGCGCGTACCATCCCATGGTGGTATCGTTGTCGTGTGTGCCGGTGTAGCAGATGCAGTTCGGATTCGTATAAAAATGCGGTACATAATTTGTATCGTTCAGATCGCCGAAACCAAACTGAAGTACTTTCATGCCGGGGAAACCAAGACTGTCGCGCAGATGCTCCACTTCAGGGGTAATAATGCCGAGGTCTTCAGCAAAAATCGGAAGATTGCTGCCAAGCTCTTTTTCAATGGCGCGGAAAAGATCCTCGCATGGTCCTTTGATCCATTTTCCATTTATAGCGGTTTCTTCTTTGGCAGGAACAGACCAGTACGCTTCAAAGCCACGGAAGTGGTCGATACGCAGATAGTCGGTCAGAGTCAGCTGACGGCGGATACGGTTGATCCACCATTTATATCCGGTCGTCTTGTGGTAATCCCAGTCATAAAGCGGGTTGCCCCAAAGCTGTCCGGTTGCACTGAAATAATCAGGCGGAACTCCGGCTACGCTGGTCGGATAGCCTTTGGTGTCAAGTTGAAACAGCTTTTTATTTGCCCAGACGTCTGCACTGTCAAGTGCAACAAAGATCGGAATATCACCGATGATCTGAATGCCTTTTTCATGAGCATAGTCACGCAGATCGATCCACTGCTTTTGGAAGATAAACTGGATAAACTGATAGTAACCGATCTCTTTTTCCAGTTTTTCTGCATAGGCCTTTTTCATTTTGTCGGTTGGATTTAAGATATCCTTTTCCCATTCAAGCCAGCAGCGGCCTTCATGGTAATCCTTGCAGGCCATAAAGAGCGTGTAATCGTCAAGCCAGTAGCTCTCTTCTTTACAGAAAAGCGCAAATTCCTCAAGCATGGTCTTATCCGGTGTGTGAGTAAAGGATTTCCATGCTTTTTTAAGAAGCTTTGTCTTAAATTCAATGACCGGACCGTAATCGACTTTGCGGGGATCGAAATCCGTCGGCCCTTCTTCTTCAATGTCTTCTTTTGTCAGCAGGTTTTCCTTGATGAGCAGATCAGGGCTGATGATCAGCGGCTGCCCGGCGAAGGCAGAAAAGCCCTGATAAGGGGAATCACCAAAGCCGGTCGGTCCAAGCGGCAGGATCTGCCACAGTGTCTGGCCGGAATCAGCCAGGAAGTCAATAAAATCGTAAGCACCCAGGCCCAGATCGCCGATGCCGTACGGGGAAGGGAAAGAGGTCGGATGGACCAGGATGCCAGACATACGTACAGGATCATTTTTTTTGATCTGTTCCGGTTCTGTTTGTGCAAGTTTGGTATTCATAGGGTATCTCCTTTATCTGTAATAGGTCACTTTGACAATTATAGCTAATTTTCACAAAGAAAACAATATAAATCCTGAGATCTGGTATTTTTTTGTGAGGCTGATAATAAGCATAATAGAAAGTACAAAGGCAGGAAATCGATGAAAAAAAGAAAGTGCGGTTTTTTGTGCCTGATTTTTCTTTTGACACTGTGTGGCTGCGGTGCATCGAAGTCTCTTTCAAAAGAACGCGCGGCGACAGAATTTACAGTAGTGCCGGCAGAGGAGGTGCCGCAGGAGCTTTCGGAGATTCTGGAAAAGAATAAGGCGCGGGAAATGCGGATGACGTACCAGGACGGGGAGGAGCTGTATCTGATCCGTGGATACGGCGAACAAAAGACCGGTGGTTACAGTATTTCGGTAACGGAGTGCAGCGAGGATGAGGAAAATCTGTATTTTTTGACACAGCTGATCGGGCCGGAGCAAGAGGAAGGACTTTTGGAGAAACCGTCTTATCCGTATCTTGTTGCACGGACGGCACGGACCGATAAAAATGTAGAGATCGACTGAGCGGAGGCTACTGGCGACTGAATCATTTTCTTGCGAGGTGAAACGGCAGGCGTGTTATTGTTGAATGAACAGTAACACTGTAGTTTCCGGTATTTGTCGAGGCAGATCAGAAAGGAGTGTATTTTTATGGAGCTTCTGATGAAAAATATTCATATGTGCAGGCAGGGAAAGCGGGCAGGACTTCCGGTGACCTTAGAGGAGGATTTTAATGTCCCGGATGTCAAACCGGATGTGGAGCAGATGATACAGAGCAAAGAGCGGATCGTGGTGGAGCAGACGCGTTCGGAAAATGGACGTGTGATTGCGTCCGGATTTCTTGAGGTGAGTATTTTGTATCTCGGTGATACGAAGGAACGTCAGCTGTATCGGATGGATACGAAGCTTCCGTTTGATGAGAGCATTATAATAGAAGGACTCAAGTCAGGGGAAGCAGTGCGGCTGTCGTGTACGGCAGAGGATGTGAATGTGGCACTGATCAATTCCAGAAAGCTGTCCGTGCGTGCGGTGATCGTTTTTGAGGCTTCGGCAGAAGAAATTTATGATATATCTGCAGCAGCAGATGTCCGCAGTGATTTCCAGATCATGAAGCAGAGCAGAAAGCTGGAAATGATGCAGATAGAGGTCCAGAAAAAGGATATCCTGAGGCTGAAGGAAGAAACGGTGATCCCGGCCGGAAAGCCGAATATTAAAGAGATTCTGTGGGAAAATATTCAGCTGCGCAGCTGCAGGGTGGTACAGCGAAAGGAAAAGCTTGCTGTGCAGGGAAAGATTTTTCTGTTTGTCCTGTACCGGGGAGAGGATGAGACAGGGAGTGAGCAGTGGAGCGAGCAGGTGCTTCCGTTTGAAGGAGAACTGGAGTGCAGCGGCTGCAGCGTGGAAATGATTCCGGATATAGAAGTATCACTTGCACAGACGGAGCTGCAGCCAAGAGAGGATACAGACGGAGAGCGGAGACTGCTTCATTTGGAGGGAGTACTGGAGTTGGAGATCCGTCTTTACCAGAATGAAGAAGCAGAGATCCTGGAGGATGTTTACTCGCCGCAAAAAAAGCTGATTCCGGTGGTGGAGGAGGAACTGTATGAAAGTCTTCTGATGAAAAACGCATCAAGATGCAAAACCTCCGGAAAGATCCGCATTCAGGGAACGAAGCCGCGGATTTTGCAGATCTGTCACGTTACCGGCAGCGTAAAGATTGATAAAACCCAGATCGTACAAGACGGAATCCAGATCGAGGGGGCAGTGCCGGTTTCCATTTTGTATATTTCAGCGGAGGATTCCATGCCGTTTGCGGTGCTGGACGGTGTGTTGCCGTTTACACATTTTGCAGAAGTGCCAGGGATTGATGATAAATGCCGGTTTACACTTCGGACTGCGCTGGACCAGCTTTCAGCATCAATGGCTGACAGCGAGGAAATAGAGGTGAAATTTACGGTTAATCTGGATCTTCTGGTCATTCGGCCACAGAAACAGAAGTGTATCTGTGAGATTAGCGAGGAGGCTTACGATCCGGAGGAGCTGGCCGATGTTCCCGGGATTACCGGCTATATTGTGCAGGAGGGGGATACGCTGTGGAAGATTGCCCGGAGCTACTTTCTGACACCGGCGCAGATCGTGAGGATGAATCAGCTGGAGAGTGAAGAAATTAAAAAAGGAGACCGTTTGATTTTGATGAAAAATATCAGCGGCTGTTCATTGACAGAAGAGGAAAAGCAGAGTAAAATAAAGTAAATTGTATACAAAGTGCATAGGAGTACAATCATGAAAGAACTGAAGCTTAAAGCAATGGCAAAAATAAATCTCGGACTGGATGTGCTCAGAAAAAGAGAGGATGGCTATCATGACCTGCGAATGATCATGCAGAGCATTTATCTGTATGATCAGATCAGGATCCGTCAGACCAAAAAGCCTGGGATTCAACTGACTGTGAACCTGGGCTATCTTCCGACAGGTCCGGAAAATCTCGTTTATAAGGCGGCAGACCTGCTGATGAAGGAGTTTCATATTACAGACGGAGTGGAAATTGATCTGCAGAAATATATCCCGGTAGCAGCAGGACTGGCAGGCGGCAGCTCAGATGCGGCGGCTGTTTTGATCGGCGTGAACCGGCTGTTCTCTCTCGGACTTACGCTGGAGCAGCTGCAGGAGCGGGGAGTAAAGCTGGGAGCGGATATTCCGTATTGCCTGCTGCGGGGAACGGCTCTTGCGGAGGGAATCGGCGAACGGCTCACGCCGCTTCCGAAGGCTCCGGACTGCAGTGTGGTGATTGCAAAACCGAAGATTCATGTATCAACAGCCTTTGTATATGGAAATCTGAAGGCGAATGAACTTCCGTATCATCCGGATATTGACGGACAGGTGGAAGCGATTCGCAGCGGTGATTTTTATACGATGGCAGAAAAAATGGGAAATGTGCTGGAAACAGTAACCGTACCGGCGTATCCGGTAATTGAAGAGATCAAGGACTGTATGAAAAAAAGCGGTGCGGTAAATGCAATGATGAGCGGAAGCGGTCCGACGGTGTTTGGTCTGTTTGACGACCTGGAAAAAGCAAAAGAGGCGTATGACCGACTTCGAAACGGAAGCATTGCCCGGGAGGTTTATCTGACGAAGTTTTTCCATAACAGGAAAGAAATGCAGGAACAAAAAACAGTATCATGAGGCGGTTCCAAATGAAAGAATACACGTGGAGGAATTTAGAGTGGGCGGTTTTGAACTGGAGATGAATGAATATCTGCCGCTGCGTGATGTAGTATTTCAGACATTGCGGCAGGCGATTTTAAGAGGAGAATTAAAGCCGGGAGAGAGACTGATGGAAATTCATCTGGCTCAGAAGCTGGGGGTAAGCCGGACTCCGGTGCGTGAGGCGATCCGAAAGCTGGAGCTGGAGGGGCTGGTTCTGATGATTCCGCGCAAGGGAGCGATCGTAGCGGAGATCACCGTGCAGGATCTGGAGGATGTGCTGGAGGTACGGATGGCACTGGAGGAGCTGGCGGTGAAGATTGCGTGCAAGCGGATTACAGAGGAGCAGCTGGAAGAAATCAAGCGGCGGTCGGCAGAATTCTGCAAGACACTGTATGGGGACGATGTGACAGCCTGCGCACAGGCAGATATGGCGTTTCATGATGCAATCTATGAAGCGACCGGCAACCGCCGACTGGTGCAGATCCTCAACAATCTGCGTGAGCAGATGTACCGCTACCGTATGGAGTATCTTAAGGATCGTCAATCGCACAGCCTGCTTGTAAAAGAGCATGATGAGATCGTGAAGGGGCTGACGGAGCGTGACGCAGACCGGGCGCTGCGTGTGACAAACAGTCACATTGAGCGTCAGAGAGATTATATTATCCAGCAGCTGCAGCACAAATAAGGCCGGCGATCCGGTTAAAAAATCAGAAACAGCTTTTCTATTTTGTGCCTTCGGCTATTGACAGCCCTTCGGAGGTATGTGTTATACTACGGTATTGACACGTGGGAAAGGATGCAAAATGCTGTAGAAATGCGTGTCCGGTAAAAAGTGACAAAGTAACTGTAAGAAAAAAGGTGGATAACAAATATGAAAAAAGTTCTGGACCTGATCAGTCAGGAAGTGATGAATGCGTTTGAATCCTGTGGATACGACGCTTCTTATGGCAGAGTTGGTATTTCCAACCGGCCGGATCTGTGCGAGTTTCAGTGCAACGGTGCGATGGCCGGTGCGAAAAAATATAAAAAGGCGCCGATCATGATTGCAAATGATGTGGTTGCAAAGCTGCAGGAAAGCCCGCTTTTCGCAGAGGTGGCAGCGGTAAATCCGGGATTTATCAATATCCGGATTTCCGGCGATTACCTCGCAGAGTATTTAAAGGAAATGCAGGCAGATAAAAATCTGTCCGTGGAAAAGGCAGCGCAGCCGAAAACGATCGTGATCGATTACGGCGGAGCAAATGTGGCAAAGCCGCTGCATGTAGGTCATCTTCGTTCGGCAATCATCGGCGAGAGCATCAAGCGGATCGGTCGTTTTGTCGGACATAAGGTGATCGGTGATGTGCATCTTGGAGACTGGGGCCTTCAGATGGGACTGATCATCACAGAGGTAAAGGAGCGTCAGCCGGATCTCGTTTATTTTGACGATGCATATGAAGGAGAGTATCCGCAGGAAGCGCCGTTTACGATTTCCGAGCTGGAGGAAATTTATCCGACCGCCAGCGGAAAATCAAAGGTGGACGAGGAATTCCGCAAGGCTGCACTGGATGCGACTGCGAAGCTTCAAAACGGTGTGAGAGGCTACCGTGCACTGTGGCAGCATATTTTAAATGTTTCGATTGCCGATTTGAAGAAAAACTACGGAAATCTGAATGTAGAATTCGATCTTTGGAAAAAGGAATCTGACGCACAGCCGTACATACCGGATATGGTAGAAAAAATGAAAAAAGAAGGCTATGCGTATATGGATCAGGGAGCCCTGATCGTGGATGTTGCGCAGGAGACAGATACGAAGGAGGTACCGCCGTGCATCATTCTGAAATCAGATGGAGCAGCGCTGTATACGACAACGGATCTTGCAACGATCATTGAGCGCCGCGAGCTGTTTGATCCGGACGAGATTGTTTACGTAGTGGACAAGCGTCAGGAAATGCATTTTATTCAGGTATTCCGCTGTGCACGCAAGACCGGACTCGTAAAAGAAGAGACCGGATTGAAATTCCTTGGCTTTGGTACGATGAACGGAAAAGACGGAAAGCCGTTTAAGACAAGAGAGGGCGGCGTGATGCGCCTGGAGCATCTGATCGCAGATATCAACGAGGAGATGTTCCACAAGATCACCGAGAATCATGAGGTGGATGAGGCAGAAGCCCGTGAGACGGCAAAGCTGGTCGGTCTTTCTGCGATCAAATATGGAGATCTTTCCAACCAGGCATCCAAGGATTACGTGTTTGATCTGGATAAGTTTACTTCCTTTGAAGGAAATACAGGTCCGTACATTCTCTATACGATTGTCCGGATCAAGTCGATCCTGAATAAATATCGTGCAAACGGCGGCAGCGTGGAGAAGGGGTATCTTCTGGCACCGGCAGGAGCAAGTGAGAAGGAGCTGATGCTCGCGCTGACGAATTTCAGTAATACGGTTGAGCAGGCATATGAGGAGCTTGCACCGCATAAGATCTGTGCATTTATCTATGAACTGGCAAATGACTTCAATCATTTTTACCATGAAACAAAGATTCTTGCGGAAGAAAATGCAGATCGTCAGAGAAGCTATATTGAGCTTCTTGACCTGACCCGTGAGGTTCTTGAGACGAGCATTGATCTGCTTGGATTTTCTGCGCCGGAGAGAATGTAAGCCGGGCGGAAGTAAAAAAGTGCGAATACGCTCTTTGTGAGAAAATTATCAGAAAAAAGAAACGAAAAAGGGCGCGAAGCGAGGCATGCCTGCTTTGCGCCTGTATTATAAAGTCCAAACGAACTTTGGAGGAGATTTATGAAATACATAAAGCAATTTACCATCATCATTACCGTTTCATTTGCAGGCGAGGTGCTTCGAACTCTGCTGCCGCTGCCGGTTCCGGCAAGTATTTACGGCCTGGTTCTGATGCTTCTGGGACTCGTTTTGCATATCATTCCACTTGATTCGGTGAAAGATACGGCTAAATTTCTGGTAGAGGTTATGCCTTTGATGTTTATTCCGGCAGCCGTCGGCCTGACGGAATCCTGGAATAAGATTAGTCCTATTTTCTGGAAACTGATTATTGTGACCGCTGTTTCAACGGTACTGGTCATGGCCATTTCCGGCCGTGTTACGCAGTTTGTGATCAGACATGAGAAAGGCGGCGACAAAAAATGAAAGAAATGATTACAAATTCCGTATTTTTCGGAGTAATGGTGAGTATCCTTGCCTATGAGCTTGGAATGCTCCTGAAAAAGAAATTTAAACTGGCCATCTTTAATCCACTTTTGATCTCTATAGCGGTGGTGATTGTGATTCTGGTCGTTTTTCATATTGATTATCAAAGCTATGCAAACGGAGCAGATCTTTTAAGCTATCTGCTGACGCCGGCCACCGTGTGCCTGGCAGTTCCACTTTATGAGCAGCTGGAGCTTCTGAAAAATAATGTAAGGGCAATCATGGCAGGCCTGATCTCCGGGGTACTCACCAGTCTGATTTCGATCCTGGCACTTGCAGCTGTGTTCGGATTCAGCCATGAAGAGTACGTGACGCTGCTTCCGAAGTCGATTACAACGGCGATCGGAATGGGTGTTTCGGAAGAGCTTGGCGGTATTGTAACGATCACAGTTGCGGTCATTATTGTGACAGGTATTCTGGGAAATGTGATCGGAGAGCATGTATTTCGTATTTTCCGCATTGAGGAACCGATTGCAAAGGGTGTGGCACTTGGCAGTGCATCTCATGCGATCGGAACAGCCAAGGCAATGGAGCTTGGTGAGGTTGAAGGTGCAATGAGCAGTCTTTCTATTGCAGTGGCAGGACTGCTGACTGTGATTGGAGCATCGGTGTTTGCGGGACTGTGGTAGGATATAACACGCCTGATTCGGTTAAAATTCGGTTGAAAAGGAGAATGATGAATGACTTGTGCAATGACACGTATTTTTGCAATAACAGGTATAGCTGCATGTCTGCTGAGCCCGTGTGCCGTGAGTGCACAGGAGTCGGGGCAGGAGCTGATGCAGAAAGAAACCGAAAATAAGGAAACAGCGTCTGCGATATCCGAAGAAACCGATGATACGGAAGAATGGACACCGGCAGGAAAGCCTCTTGCTTCACAGATTCTGACCGTGGCGATGGAATGTGATTTTGCGCCATACAACTGGGAGCAGAATACGGATGAAAACGGAGCAGTTCCGATTCATTACGAGGACAGCTACGCATTTGGGTACGATGTGCTGGTAGCACAGAAAATCTGCGAAACGTATGGATGGCAGCTGGAAATTCTGAAATTTAACTGGGATGCGCTTGTTCCGGCTGTTGTTTCCGGGACGGTAGACTGCGCGATTGCAGGACAGTCGGTGACGAATGACCGGCTTTCTTATGTGGATTTTACACAGCCGTACTACCGTGCATCGGTCGTGGCGCTGACGCAGCAGGACAGTGAGTATGCAGATGCGCAAGGGCTTTCTGACCTTTCCGGCGCTTCCTGCACATCACAGGAGGATACGGTTTGGTATGACGAATGCCTGGCGCAGATCGAAGATGCGAAGATCAAAGAAGCAACGGATGATATAAAAGATATGTTTCAGGGACTGTCGGATGGAGATTATGATATCGTTGTAACGGATGAACCGACGGCGCTTGCTGCCTGCGCGGAATATCCGGGGCTGAAGATACTTGATTTTTCCGGTACGAATGATGATTTTGAGATGGCAGACGAAGAAGTAAATGTGGCTATTTCGGTAAAAAAAGGAGATACCACACTGAAAAATCAGATCAATGCCGTATTGTCAAAAATGACGGCACAGGATCGTAAGGAGCTGATGAACCGCGCGATTGAGGCACAGCCATATACGGTGAACTGAGCAGATCGGGATCGCTTATGATCCTGCAGGCGGAGGAAGTGGATTGCGACATCTGCTTTATACAAGAAACAGGTGATGAAGATGATTGAGATTTTATTGGACGCAGCACTTGACTGCGTAAAAATTTTGCCGTTTTTATTTTTGTCTTATCTTGCGGTGGAATATACCGAGCACAGGATGAGCCAGAAGACAAAAAACTGGATTTACCGGGCCGGTAAAGCAGGGCCGGTGCTTGGCGGACTGATCGGTATCATTCCGCAGTGCGGTTTTTCGGCAGCGGCGGCAGGACTGTTTGCGGGAAAAATTGTGACGCCGGGTACATTAATCGCCGTCTTTCTTTCAACATCGGATGAAATGCTGCCGATCATGCTTTCCGAAGGACTTCCGGTGATGATGATCGTCAAGGTATTGGCGGTAAAAGCGGCGGTCGGCATTGCGATCGGCTTGCTGGTTGATTTTGCGGCGGAGCATGTACTGGATATGAAGCGGGAGATTCCAGAAACGCAGGAGATGTGTGTGCATGAGCACTGTCATTGTTCGGAGCATGGGATTTTTCGTTCTGCACTGAATCACACGGTTCAGATCATGCTGTTTTTGTTTGTGATATCCGTGGTACTTGGTTTTGGAATGGAATACCTGCAGGAGCGTGGCGTAACACAGTCGTTTCTGTCAGTGCCGGGACTTGAAGAAATGGCGGCGGCACTTGTCGGGATGATTCCGAACTGTGCAGCCTCCGTGCTGATCACACAGCTTTATATCAGCGGATTTCTGGGAAGCGGGGCGCTTTTTTCAGGACTTTTGTGCGGAGCCGGTACGGGTCTGCTCGTGCTGTTCCGGGAGAATCAGAGCCGCAGGGAGAGTCTGACCCTGACAGGCGTGCTTTATGTGGGCGGTGTGCTTTCAGGAATTTTGCTTGGAATGCTGCACATACTGTAAGTGTAAGCAGTATCGTAAGGCGGAGACTTTTGAGAGAATCCCTTATGAGTTTATGAGTTTATGAGCTTACAGGCAGCGAAGCGGATTGCGAATATCCGCTTTACCGGAATCAAAAGGAATCACGATGTGAGATAAGATGCAGAATTGAAAGTGGATTGCGAATATCCACTTTACCTGCTGCGAAAATAACAGGAGGACAAAATGGATTATATCGTAAGAGCGACCGCGGCGGATTGTCAGATCCGTGCGTTTGCGGCGACAACAAAAGAAACGGTGGAGCTGGCAAGACAGTACCACAATACCAGTCCGGTAGCAACAGCGGCACTTGGCAGGCTGCTGACGGCGGGCGCAATGATGGGCGCAATGATGAAGGGAGAGAAGGATCTCCTGACGCTGCAGATCAAAGGAAACGGACCGCTTGGCGGAATTACCGTGACAGCAGATTCTGCGGCGAATGTAAAAGGATATGTCAACAATCCGGAGGTACTTATTCCTGCAAATGAGAAGGGAAAGCTGGATGTCGGCGGAGCGATCGGTGTGGGAATTTTGAACGTAATCCGGGATATGGGACTGAAAGAGCCGTATGTCGGACAGTGTGAGCTGCAGACAGGAGAGATTGGAGATGATCTCACCTATTATTTTGCAACATCGGAGCAGGTGCCGTCTTCTGTCGGACTTGGAGTGCTGATGGACAAAGGAAATACTGTGCGGCAGGCAGGCGGCTTTATCATTCAGCTGATGCCGTTTACCTCGGATGAGATCATTGACCGTCTGGAGGCAAAGCTTTCAGAAGTGAAAAGCGTTACGACCATGCTCGATGGCGGCATGACGCCGGAGCAGATTCTTGAAGAGCTGCTCGGAGAATTTGGACTGGAGATCAATGATACGATTCCGACCAGGTATCACTGCAGCTGCTCACGTGAACGAATCGAGAAGGCACTGATCAGTATCGGGAAAAAGGATCTGCAGGCAATGATCGACGAGGGCGAACCGATCGAGGTAGGCTGTCAGTTCTGTGATAAAAAATATCAGGTCACAGTGGACGAGCTGAGGGGACTTCTGGCAAGAAGCAGCAGATAAATATATCTGGAATATATGTTTTACAGAGCAGGAAAACAGCAGATAAGCATAGAAAATGTGATGCATCTGGTTATGCATGAAGCAGGAATAAGAAGCATGCCAGGAGAATAACAGCAGGCGAAGGCGGCGGATAACCTCTGCAGAAAGGAAAGAAGATGAAGGATGGATTTGTAAAAGTGGCAGCGCTCACACCGAAAATCCGTGTGGCAGATTGTGATTATAATGCGGCGAAGATCTGTTTGATGATCGATGAGGCATGGAAAGAGGGAGCGAAGATCATGGTATTTCCGGAGCTGTGCATTACCGGTTATACGTGTGCCGACCTCTTCTGGCAGGAGGCACTTCTTCGGGAGGCAAAGCATGAGCTGTACCACATTATGCTGCATTCCAGGGAAAAGGATGCATTGATCTTTGTGGGACTTCCCTGGGAAAAGGACGGCAAACTCTACAATGTTGCGGCAGCGATCTGCAACGGACGTTTGCTGGGACTGGTGCCGAAGCGTTATCTGCCAAACTACAATGAATTTTATGAGCAGCGCCATTTTACGGCAGGATCGCCGGAGGCGGACTGGACTGAGGTGAACGGCGTTCCGGTACCGTTTGGCATGAATTTGCTGTTCTGCTGTAAGGAAATGGACGGGCTGACCGTAGCGGCAGAGCTATGTGAGGATCTCTGGACACCGGATCCGCCGAGCGTAAGCCATGCGCTTGCAGGTGCGACAGTGATCGTTAATCTTTCTGCAAGTGACGAAGCGACCGGAAAGGGAGAATACCGCCGGATGCTGGTATCTTCCCAGTCCGCGAGACTTCTGTGCGGCTACATTTATACGAGCGCCGGAGAAGGCGAGTCAACGCAGGATCTGATCTTCGGCGGCCATAATATCATCGCAGAAAATGGCCGTGTGCTGGAAGAATCAAGACGGTTTGGCCATGAGGCCATCTATTCCGAACTGGATATTCATCGACTGGCTGCAGAGCGCCGCCGCATGACGACCTTTGAATCCCAAACAGACGGATACGAAAAAATCGCATTCCACCTTACTCCATGTCAGACAAAACTGACACGTGTATTTGATCCGGCACCGTTCGTTCCGTCCGGAAAAGCAGACCGTGAAAAACGCTGCGAGGAGATTTTGATGATGCAGGCCATGGGACTGAAAAAGCGTATGGAGCACACCGGAAGCAAACACG
>CAKRPI010000029.1 GCA_934376945.1 uncultured Lachnospiraceae bacterium
GAGTGCCGTTTCCCCATTTTTGACTCCTAGCAAAGCTAGGTGGGTAACCGCAGCAACAGTTTCTGCCTTCCACTGCAAACGGAGGCCTGGCATACGCCGTACGATATAGGAATCCCGTTTAAAGTAAATGTAGGTTCAAAACACAGAGATTGTCGAACACCCCAGGAATATGAAATTGTCTGATGACTTTGATTATACTCTAGTATATGCAGTTCTGCAACCCATTTTTCATAAAAATTCAGATTCCATTTTTATCTGTCTGTTTTTATTTATCTGTTGCAATAAGGCTATGCAAGACTTTCATACGTCGCACGAATTTCCTTGATAAAGTCACCGCTGTTTAACACTGTTACATCCTTCAGTGTAGTGATCATCGCAAGATCTTTTGTCATCTTTCCGCTTTCAATTGTAGTAATTACCGCCTTTTCCATGCGATCCGCATACTTCTGAAGTTCCGGAAGTCCATCGATTTCTCCTCTTTTTCTCAGCGCACCGGTCCAGGCAAAAATTGTTGCCACAGAATTTGTCGAAGTTTCTTCGCCTTTTAAATATTTATAGTAATGACGCTGAACTGTACCATGAGCTGCCTCATATTCATAATTTCCATCCGGCGATACCAGAACAGAAGTCATCATTGCAAGTGAGCCAAACGCTGATGATACCATATCGCTCATGACGTCACCATCGTAATTTTTACATGCCCAAATAAATCCGCCTTCTGATTTCATCACTCGCGCCACCGCATCATCGATCAGTGTATAGAAGTAAGTAATCCCTGCTGTTTCGAATTTTTCTCTATAATCCCGATCAAAGATCTCCTGAAAAATATCTTTGAAGGTGTGATCATATTTCTTCGAAATCGTATCCTTTGTCGCAAACCAAAGATCCTGTTTTGTATCAAGCGCATAGTTAAAACAGCTTCTGGCAAAGCTTGCAATAGAGCGGTCCAGATTGTGCATTCCCTGAAGAACTCCCGGCCCTTTAAATTCAAAAATTGTTTCTTTCTGTACCGTTCCATCCTCTGCTGTAAATACAAGCTCTGCTTTCCCCGCACCCGGGATTTTCATTTCTGTATTTTTATATACATCACCATACGCATGACGTGCGATTGTAATCGGATTTTTCCAGGTACGCACATACGGTTCAATTCCCTTTACTGTAATCGGAGCACGAAATACCGTTCCATCCAGAATCGCACGGATCGTACCATTCGGACTTTTCCACATTTCTTTCAGATTGTATTCTTTCATACGGGCAGCATTCGGTGTGATTGTCGCGCACTTCACTGCAACTCCGTATTTTTTATTTGCATTTGCACTGTCAATGGTTACCTGATCGTTTGTTTCGTTTCGATGCTCCAGCCCAAGATCATAATATTCACTTTTCAGATCAATATACGGATAAATCAATTCATCCTTGATCATTTTCCAGAGGATTCTGGTCATCTCGTCACCATCCATCTCAACAAGTGGTGTCGTCATCTTTATTTTTTCCATAAATATTTTCCTCCTCTTTTTCTGTACAATCCAAGCAGATATTCACAGTGCACCTCATCGCCCTTTCTATCCTATGGCATTGCTGTGTCAGGCAAATATCCGTAATCAATCTTATAACCAAATCCTTGCTGCGCATTTTGCCGGAGGAAACACCTCTTCTCCGATGCAAAAAGTATTAACAGAAATATAAAGCTTTCCTGATCCGGTTAAATTTTTGTATCATTCTATCATTTTCTCATCACGGCGTCAAACAAAATATCCCCATCTTTTCCTCCCATGGTGTTATTGAAAAAAAGTCTGCTCATATCCGGCATTCCCCAGCCCTGACGGTTATGTGGAAGTCCTATATCCCTGGCACACGCTTTCATGCGCATTTTAACTTGCATATTTGTCAGATTCGGTTCCCGCTGCAGCAAAAGAGCAGCCCCGCCCGCCACCGCAGGTGCTGCCATCGAAGTCCCACTCTTAGCTGTATAATATCTTCCGTTTCTCCATCCGAAAGAACAGGAAACTATACCCGTTCCAGGTGCCACCAACTCTGGCTTACAGATACACTCTATTGTCGGTCCGCACCCTGAATAGCTGACAATTTCTCTTCCTGATTTTTTTCCGAAATCGTCCGCAGCGCCTACTGTAATTACTTTTCTGCTGTTTCCGGGAACAGTAATGCTGCTCCTCTCCGGTCCCTGGTTCCCCGCAGCCACAATTACCGTAATTCCAAGATCCCATACTTTTTCCACACACCGCACGAGTCGAAATGCATCTGCATCTTCCTCATCCTTTGTTGTCCCCGCTGAGATATTCACGATACGAATTTTATATCTCTGATAATTTCCACACACCCATTCCAGTGCCGCTATTAAATGCTCCAAGCGCCCCTGCCCCCAACGATCCAATACTTTCAGACTGATCAGTCCGCATCCCGGCGCAATTCCTGTATACTTTCCTTTTCCTGCTGCTCCGCTTCCACCGACAATCCCTGCCACATGAGTCCCATGTGACGCATCGTCATAAAGCTTCTTTTTTTCATTCACAAAATCATGAAATGCAAGTATTCTTCTCCCAAAATCCGGATGCATGCAAATACCGGTATCCAGAATCGCTACATTAACACCTCGCCCATCAATTCCTTTTTCATGCAGTTCGTCAACATTCAATTCTGCTCTTACACGGTCCATCTCTGCCCCCTCTCTCCTGCATACCGTAATCTCTCTTAGTCTGAACTGCTCTGCCCGAAAAGTCTGCGTCTGTTTCCCCTTCTTATAACCAAGGTATGTATCTTCTGGATTTTCGTACCATTGTTCCACCGGATTTTTAGATAGCAGGATCAAACGCCTGAAACCACGATGTGCTTATGTAAGAGTGGTTTTATGGCTGAATACCCCGCCCCGATATGAGCATAAAAGCGGAACTTAAGCTTCACGATATGCGAATATTGGTCAGACTTGCGGGGGGCGAAGTACGGAACAATCCGCAAGGCATCATCTTTTGACCTTAACATCCAGCATATAAAAAAGACCTCCATCCAAGGACAGAGATCTCTTTATTCCCCACTGATTTATTTCTCTAAAAAGAAATACAAACACACCAGGATACCAAGTATGATCCGATAATACCCAAACACCTTGAAATCATGCTTTTTGATATAGCCAAGCAGAAAACGAATGATAAACAGGGATGATACAAATGCCGTCACCATACCAATCAGCAGAATCACCAGCTCTGTCTGTGTAAATACAAGGCCAAACTTCCATATTTTCAGAAGGCTGGCTCCAAACATAACCGGAATTGCCAGGAAAAATGTAAATTCTGCTGCTACAGTTCTTGATACCCCGAGCATCAGTGCACCGACAATTGTCGCACCTGATCGCGAAGTTCCAGGGAAAATCGCTGCAATCAGCTGGAAAATACCGATCAAAAATGCTGTTTTAAAAGAAAGTTCTCCAAGTGAATTAATCTTTGCCGTTTTGCCCTTATGACCGGTTTCCACAATCAAAAAAGCAACACCAAACAAGATCAGCATAATTGCCACGGTAATATAATTATAAAACAGCTTCTCAAAAAGATCATTAAACAAAATACCGATAATTGCAGCCGGTACGCACGCAACCAATATTTTTCCCCACAAAAGAAAAATATCTGGTTTTATGTATCTGCGAATTCCACGCACCGAATGTCTCCTTCTGCGTCCCTCCGGCTTGCCAAACGGAAAAATATCATTCCAGAACAGAATTACAACCGCCATAATTGCGCCAAGCTGAATTACCACTTCAAACATACTGTAAAAAGCATCCGATACATCCAGTTTAACAAACTCATTTAAAAGAATCATATGTCCCGTACTGCTGATCGGAAGCCATTCCGTGATACCTTCTATGATTCCAAACAAAAATGCCTTTAGAAACTCAATCATACTAAGCTGCCCTCTCTTTTATTTTTTTCAGCTACAGCATAACACACAGCATTCTTTTTTACAAGCTATGCGTGTTTTTTTCATTGTATTCCTTCTTTTCCTATGGTAGAATTGTATAAAATTGTTTCTTCTGTCTGTACATTTTCCCACTGTATGCACAATCTGAAGAAACCTGCATTTTATTTCAAGGAGATTATTTATGGAACGAGAAAAACTTAAATCCCGGCTGGGCTTTATTCTGCTTTCTGCCGGATGCGCAATCGGCATCGGAAATGTATGGAAATTTCCCTATATTGCAGGACAGGGAGGCGGTGGTGCTTTCGTACTTTTCTACCTGCTTTTCCTGATTCTTTTAGGCCTTCCGATCATGACCATGGAATTCGCAGTTGGACGCGCCAGTCAGAAAAGTCCGGTAAAAGCCTATCAGGCTCTTGAAAAACCAGGCCAGAAATGGCATATTCACGGCTATTTCACTCTGATCGGCTGCTATCTGCTGATGATGTTCTATACTACTGTTGCCGGATGGATGCTGCATTATTTTTATCTGACACTTACCGGTAAGCTTTCCGGACTCGATTCCTCCTCAGTAGCAGGCAAATTCACAGAAATGCTCGGCGATCCTGTCACAATGGCCTTCTGGATGATCGTTGTGGTTGCACTCGGTATCCTTGTATGCGCAAAAGGTCTGCAGAACGGGCTTGAAAAGATCACAAAAATAATGATGATCGCATTACTTGCCATCATGATCATCCTCGCTGTAAACAGCTTTTTCATGTCCGGCGCCAAAGAAGGCCTTCGTTTTTATCTGATTCCAGATTTCTCCCGCATGAAAGAATCCGGAATTACCGGCACACTCGTAAACGCAATGAATCAGGCCTTCTTTACGCTGAGTCTCGGAATCGGTGCAATGGCTATTTTCGGAAGCTACATCGGCAAAGATCATTCTCTACTCGGAGAATCTCTTCGCATAGTTGTTCTGGATACCTTCGTGGCAATCACATCAGGTCTTATTATTTTTCCGGCCTGTTTTACTTACAATGTTGACCAGACCTCCGGCCCAAGTCTGATCTTCATTACGCTTCCGAATATTTTTGCGAATATGTCTCTGGGACGTCTGTGGGGAAGTCTTTTCTTTCTTTTCATGTCCTTTGCAGCACTCTCCACAGTCTTTGCTGTGTTTGAAAATATTATCTGCTGCGGCATGGATCTGACCGGATGGACAAGGAAAAAATCCTCCATCGTAAACTTCGTACTCATCACCCTGCTCTCGCTTCCATGTGTATTTGGTTATAATATCTGGAGCTGGGATGGTTTTTCTGTATTTGGCGGCGCCGTTCTTGATTTCGAGGATTTTCTGGTCAGCAATTTGTTCCTGCCTCTAGGCTCTCTTATTTATTTGCTTTTCTGTGTAAGCCGGCACGGTTGGGGATGGACCAATTACATGAATGAAACGAATACCGGTAAAGGCCCGAAGATACATAACTGGATGCGCTTCTATCTGACCTATATTTTGCCGCTTGTCGTTCTGTTTATTTTTGCATTCGGCATTTATGATAAATTCTTCGCAAACAGATAATCGGTTCTTCCTTTACCTATTTTCAAAAACATGATATACTGGTTGATAAAAGTATCTGCATAAAACAGAACATTTTTTCAGGAGCCACAGTTTCTGCCAAAACAGGCTCCATGAAATACATTAATGAATCAGATTTTAATACAAGGAGGATGTTTATGGCCGTTAATGAATCTGCCGAAAACTATCTGGAAACGATTCTGGTGCTCAGCCATCGGCTTCCAGTTGTTCGTTCCGTCGATATTGCCAACGAACTCGGCTTCAAAAAATCAAGTGTAAGTATCGCAATGAAAAATCTTCGCGAAAAAAATCACATTGTCGTTTCTGAAAGTGGTTTTATCACGCTTACAGAAAGTGGACGTGCGATCGCAGAAGAAATTTATGAACGTCATCAGTTTTTATCCACATGGCTGACGAAGCTCGGAGTTGATCCGACAGTAGCTGCACAGGACGCATGCAAGATTGAGCATGTAATCAGCCGCGAAAGCTTTGATGCTATCAAAAAGCATATTCCTTTATCAAAGGTTTCCGTATAAAGTCCGAACAAACAGCCCGGTCCGGTTACAGATATTTCTGCAGCCGGATTTTTTCATAACACAGGAAATTTCACTTTCTATGTCATAAAATACTTCTCTTCTGCCTGTCCTTTGCATATCATTATTTCCAAATGATTTTACTCTGATTCACGGAGGAACTCAATGACTCCCCTTTCTTTTCCTGCTTTATCAGAAGACTACTCCGATATCATCGTACGACGTCAGTATCTTCCATCTGACCCGAACAAAGCCTTTCCGGAACAGATTGTTAACAAACAGTACAGCATCCTTTATGCCCCTCTTTCCGAAGCACTTGCAACCACATCACAAATCGGCTATTCCAGCGTACCAAAACTATTTACCTTTCAAAATACCGTCAGTCTGGAAACCTCCGGCATTCTTTCCGTTCAGGCTCAACCGTATCTTGCCCTGTCCGGAAAAGATGTTTTAATCGGTTTTCTTGATTCCGGTATTGATTACACGCATCCGGCCTTTCGTAATTCGGACGGTACGACACGAATCCTTGGCATCTGGGATCAGTCAGACCAAAACGGAACTCCGCCTCCTGGATTTCTCTACGGTTCTTCCTATTCAAGTGAAGAGATCAATCATGCACTGTTTTCTTCTCAGCCGCTTTCCGTCATCCCGGAATCCGATGAATACGGGCATGGCACCGCGGTTGCCGGAATTGCCTGCGGCAGTGCCGATACAAAAGCTGATTTCATCGGCGCTGCGCCCGAAAGCAATCTTCTCTTTGTATGTCTGAAACCTGCAAAAGCATATCTCCGGACATACTTTCTCATCCCGGAAAGTGCGGTTGCTTATCAGGAAAATGATCTGATGCTCGGTGTCCGTTATCTTATGGAAACAGCCAGAAAGCTGCAGCGCCCACTCGTAATCTGTATTGCACTTGGTTCCAATCAGGGTGGACATACCGGAAATACACCTCTCGAAGACGTTCTCACTGCCACAGAAGCCGTAAACGGTTCATACGTAGTAAGTGGTACCGGAAATGAAGTAGGTGCAGCACATCATTATTCCGGAAAACTTTCTTCCGCAAATGAATCGATTGATATTGAATTGCTGATTGACCGCGAAACTTCAGGCGTTCCTGTAGAATTCTGGAGTGATTCACTTTCCCTTTATAATATTGGTTTTATTTCACCGCTTGGAGAATCAATTCTTCCCGTCTACCATGGTCCTGTCACGTTCCGAACCTTTCCTTTTCTCCTTGAAAATACAAAAATAGAAGTCTATTACACTGCTCTCGAAATGCTAAGCGGCCATCAGATGGCTTTGATTCGAATACTGAATCCCACTCCCGGACTATGGCGCCTGCGCATCACAAGCCAGGAAAATTCAAACGGCACCTTCCATCTGTGGCTTCCCATTTCCGGTCTCGTTTCACCTGATATTCGCTTTTCTTCTCCGGATCCGGACACTACACTCACCATACCGTCCTGTGCAGAACCAATTTTGTCCTCCGGAACCTGCAACGCCGCAGACGGCAGCCTGTTCCGTGCTTCCGGACGAGGTTATCCACGCAGTGGAATAGTAAAACCAGATTTTGCCACGCCAGGTGTTTCCCTCACCGCTCCTGCACCCGGAGGAGCTTATCAAGGCTTTACCGGTTCAAGCGCTGCCTCCGCACTGACTGCCGGCAGTGCGGCGCTGCTCGCACAGTGGGGACATCACCGTTACCCAACACGTTATCTCACTGCACGGGAATTAAAAAATCTCTTTCTGCGCGGAACTACGCAGAATCCTTCGTACAATTATCCGAATCGGGAATGGGGCTATGGAACCATGAATCTTATGAAGATCTTCAAAACGTTCGGACGGCCGTAATCTCCCGTAAAGCAGGCGCTCCATCCACTTCACTACTTTTTTGAAAATTTTTCACCCTATAACAGTTCATGCATAAAATACATTGTAAAAAATATTTCGGAGGAATACGAAATGAGCGACTTGACAGCAACAAATTGCGGATGTGGATGCGGATGTGAAAACACAAACACAACAGGAGGATGCTGCAGCTGGATTTGGATCATCCTTCTTCTTTCCTGCTGCGGTGGCTGCGGCAACAATAGCTGTGGTAACGGTTTTGGTGACAACAGCTGTCTTTGGATCCTGATTCTTCTGTTTTGCTGTGGCGGCTGCGGTAACGGTACAAATTTCCTTGGCGGCTGCGGCAACAACGGCTGTGGCTGCTAAGCAGTTAAAGAATATGAGGCGGAGCAATATGCTCCGCCTTATTTTTGCTTTACCGGATTTTTCGTTTTTTCCGATCATCTCCCTGTTTTTCTTGTCTGCATCTTTTTTCTTCTGTTTCTTCTTTCTTTTCCGGCTTTCCTTGTTCTCTTACTTTTTCATACATGCACGTATCATCGACTTCATAAAATGCATTTCCGTCAATTACAATATGAGACTTCATGCTCGTTTCTCCATTCCCTTTTTATTACCCTATTCACAGAATGCCCGAAAGTTCCCGGGCCGTTTACGCACAGTCTGTTCCTGTCTCACACTCGAAGCAGGGGAATGCTTATTCTGCAGTAAAACGGATATGCGCAATCCGCCTTCATAACTACGTTCAACTCATTTGCATATTTTTTCTTCTCATACATAAGTATGAAATAAAAGCACACAAAGGAGCTTTCGTTTTATGATGACAATGATTGATCAGGTTGCGAATCAGCATCACCTCCAGATGATAAAAGCCATGCTTCCATATCTTCCCCCTAAGAAGCAGAGAACGTTGTGCTATTGCATCAAAGTGATAGAACTGCAGAATATCTCTGCCTTTTACAGCAGCCAAACCTGCCACGCGCAATCATATCAGAACAGCTCATTTGCCAGTCCGGCAGAGATTCTGAATGATATCCGGGAATATTGTGACGAAGAAGAACAAGTAATCATTGATCAGCTGCTGCAAACTCTTTCCATGTTCGAGCTATACACTGCCATGGCTCAAACTTTTCCGGAGACTGGTACCGTTCCTTCCGACCAGGCTGAGAATAACGCGTTTCAAAGCAACGCATAATCTGTTTTTTTATAAGCAAAATAACTTTCCGGGCATATTATACTTAACAAAATGACACTCTTATCGAAAGGATTTATGATGAATCTGGAATCACTGATACAAAATCCTGCTCTTGACGGAATTGATCCGGTCAAATTGCAGCTTCTCTTCTCTTTGGCTGCTCAGGCCGGAAACAAAAAACAAAATGAGCTGCTTCCCTTTTTAATGTCCGCAGTAACCGGACCAAAAGAAAAACAGCTCTCATTTCAGCCGTCCGAAATTGACTCAATCATTGAAGTTCTGAAAATCGGAAAATCCCCGCAGGAAATCCAGCAGATCGAGCGTGCCTGCACTTTGATGCGTCAGTTTCGCACTGCTCAAGGTAGCCGGAAGCCCTCTGCACAAACTCAAAAATAACATATAAACCAAGCTTTTTCTGCTTATCCCTGCTTCTTCAGAAGCCGCAGCGCAAGCATCTTCAACGCTTCTTCCTTTGCTTTTTGCCGTACCTCATTGCGCTCTCCGGAAAAATGGTATTCTTTTACTTTCACCTTTCCACACACTGCGCAGCCGATATAAACAAGTCCCACTTCCTCCTCTGAAGCTCCCGATGGCGGACCTGCATAGCCGGTCACAGAAATGCAGCAGTCTGCCTTCGCAGCTCTCGCTCCTCCGAGCGCCATCTCCTTCGCAGTCTGCCTGCTCACTGCTGTATATTTTCTGAGCGTTTTTTTTCGAACGCCTGCCATCTGATGTTTTGCTCTGTCACAATATGTCACGTAACCCTGATGAAAAACAGAAGAACTGCCAGGTACAGAAGTAATCGCTGCTGCAATCATTCCACCGGTACAGGACTCTACTGCTGTCATTATATAATTCTGATTTTTCAGAAGCGCAACAACCTGCTGCTCCACGGAAATTTCAGCTGTTTCATCCGTATTTTTTCCATTCTTCCTTTCTGCAATTTCCGACTGCAGCTCTGATTCTTGTTTGATCCGTGTTTCATTCTTTTTTTTCTTCATATTGTTTCTCCTTTCTGCACATCCCGGCAACCCTGCCAGAATCCATATCAGATGCGCCACCCTATATCTTGAGTCAAGCGGATCTTCACAAGCCGCTTCGCTACTTGTAGAACCATAAAGAATCCAGGCTCGTAAGGAATCCTCCCGTAAACGGATCCCTCCTTACGAGATTCCGCAAGCGGGCCCCTCCTTGTGATATTTCATAACCGAATAGCTGCTTCGGTTAAAACTGATACAAAAAAAGAATCCCCTCTGCAGGATTCTTTTTTGTTATAAGTTATAGGATAAACATACTTGCTTTTGGGCCTACATCTCTCCTGCAAGCACACCACGGTTCTTCACCAGATAATCTACCAGTGAGATCACAGTCAGAATAACTGCAATCCAGATCAGGATCTGCGCAGCTACGTTAAACACGCCGCCAAGATCCAGAATCAGCAAAATCACCATCAACATCTGAGATACTGTTTTGAATTTTCCCCAATAGCTTGCTGCGATCACAACTCCCTTATCTGACGCAACAAGGCGAAAACCACTGATGATAAATTCACGCCCAATGATAATAATCACGATCCACGCAGCAAGCGCTCCTTTTTCTACCAGGCAGATCAATGCTGAGCATACCAGAAGCTTGTCCGCGATAGGATCCATAAATTTTCCAAAATCAGTGACAAGATTATCTCTTCTTGCAAGATATCCATCCAGCCAGTCTGTCATACTCGCCAGAATGAAGATTACAGCTGCAACATATTTAGATGCTGCACCAAGTCCATTCCACAACATAAATACCACAAACACCGGTACCATGCACACTCTAAGTACTGTCAGTTTATTTGGCAGATTCATTTTTTTCACTCCTCTTTTCAGTCTGCAAGTTCTCCGATCAGATCATACTCTGCTGATCCTGTGATTCGTACACGGGCAAAATCTCCGGAGTTCAACTCTTCAGCCGTCTGAATAAACAGTAATCCATCAACGTTTGGCGCATCTCCGTAGGTTCGTGCGACGTAAGCATTCTCATCAGCCACCTTGCCTTCAACCATTACCGTAACAATATTTCCTGTCCGGTCCTGAGCCTTATCAAACGCAATTTCCTGCTGAAGCTCCATCAGTTCCTCCTGCCAGGTCAGTTTTACTTCCTCATCAATCTGATCCGGCATTGCAGCTGCCGGCGTATCTTCTTCCTGTGAATAAGTAAATACGCCCAAGCGGTCAAACTCCATTTCATCAATAAAGGCCATCATTTCTTCGTGCTGTTCCTGTGTCTCACCCGGAAAGCCTGCAATCAATGTTGTACGCAATACAATATCCGGAATTTCCATTCTGAGTTTCGCGATAATCTCCTTAAGATCTGCCTGTGTTGTTCTGCGTCCCATCCGTTTCAGGACTGCATCGCTTGCATGCTGAATCGGAAGGTCAAGATAATGACATACCTTTTCTTCATCGCGCATCGTATCAATCAGTTCATCATAGATTTCTTCCGGATAACAGTACAGAAGACGTATCCAGCGAATTCCACTGATTTTACAGAGTTCACGCACCAACAGGTGCAGTGATTTTTTTCCGTAAAGATCAACGCCATATACTGTAGTTTCCTGCGCAACGAGGATCAGTTCTTTTACTCCTTTATCAGCAAGATCTTTTGCCTGAGCAATCAGCTGTTCCATCGGCACACTGCGATAGCGGCCACGCACTTTCGGAATAATACAGTACGTACAGCATTTATTGCAGCCCTCCGCAATTTTCAGATATGCATAATGTCCGCCTGTCGTAAGTACCCGCCCGGCATCTGTCTTCGGAAGTACATTTAAAGACTCAGTCTCTACTTTTCTGTCTCCTGCAAGTGCCTCATCAATTGCCTTCACAATTTTGTCATAAGCCGTTGTACCAAGCACCATATCCACTTCCGGCACTTCATCCAGTATTTCCTGTTTATACCTCTGTGCCATGCAGCCGGTTACGATCAACGCCTTGCAACTTCCTTCTTTTTTATATTCAGACATCTCAAGAATCGTCTGAACACTCTCTTCCTTTGCATCGTTGATAAAACAGCAGGTGTTAATGACAATCACATCTGCCTGTACTTCATCATCGGTAAAAGTATATCCTCGCTTCTGAAGAAGCGCAAGCATTTCCTCGGAATCAACAAGGTTCTTGTCGCATCCAAGAGAAACAAAAAATATTTTCATGTATTACTCCTGTTCTTTTCCGGTATCCGTCGTATGTCCCGACACGACCACGGTATTCTTCTGTGTCTCTGCGTGTGCCTGCTGCTCAAGCAGTTCCTTCAGATCAATATCAGGATTGGCCTTCTGAATCTTTTTCAGCTTTCTAAGGCGCGTTTGAATACAGATCAGGCTTACAAGATTGACCAGCCCATCCAAAATCAGGCAGATTCCGATATATAAAATCATATATCGTTCTTCGCCAAACGGATTACATAAAAGCACAGCTCCAAGCACTCCGATCACAAGCGCACAGACCAGGATCAGATACCACTTTTTCATGCGCAGCTTCTTCATGTTGAATGCACTTTGAATCTTAACAATCGCACCGAGCAGCAATATAATTCCCATTGCAAATGGCAGCACAGAGCTTAAAAACGTCGGATTCAGCAGAATAAAAATGCCAAATGCAAGACAAACAATGCCAATCACAAGATCCATCTGGAGAAATCCCTCCAGCGTATCTTTTGTAAAATACATAATTCCATAGGAAATACCGATGACGATCATCGCAACGGCAAGCCCATAGCAAATCATCTGCACAGAAAGTGTCGGCCACGCAAGCAGCACAATACCGAGCACCACGTAAAGTGCAGAAATAAAAATATAGCTTTTACTGAACTGCTTTACTTCCTTCAAAAAACATCGTCCCTTTCTCAGCCTTCTTCAGACTCTGTTTCTTCCTGCTCCGGGAGGATCTTGATCTCTCCCTTATAAAGCTCATCGACTGCCTTGGAAAGTGGTTTTGAAATTACCGGCACATCCAGATCTCCGGTTGACTGACGGTCAATAATCTGACGGGCACGTTTTGCAGTTGCAATCACAATGGAATAACGGCTGTTTACTACCGGTGCCTCGCCCTCCTCAACGTCACTGTTTACTACTTTGATTAATTCTGAATAAGATGGATGCAGCATGTTTATTGTTCTCCTTTCAAATATTCTGTAAGATCCTTCTGGATCTGGCTGATAAATTCCAGATTCCGGTTTATTTTATTATGCTGAACCTCGATCAGGCTGTGAAGATGTTCCACACTCTGATCCAGCTCATCATTAATAAGCATATATTCGTATTTATCTACTTCCTTTGATTCTTCTACCGCTCTTCTCAGACGTTCTTTTATGACTTCCTCCGTCTCTGTACCGCGTTCCGTCAGACGTTCCACCAGCGTCTTTGCATCCGGCGGCATTACATACACAAGAAATGTATCCGGATACCGTTCCTTGATCTTGAGTGCTCCCTGCAATTCAATCTCAAGAATAACGTCGCGCCCCTGCGCCATCTGTTCCTCAACATAATCCTTCGGTGTTCCATAATAATTACCGCAGTAGCAGGCGTATTCAAGCAGCCTTTCCGTCTCAATCAGAGCTTCAAATTCTTCTTTTTTTCTGAAGAAATATTCCCTTCCATCAATTTCTCCCTCGCGCGGGTTCCGCGTCGTTGCTGAAATCGAAAGCGCATACTGATCTTTATATCTTGCCATCAAATGCCTGACCAGTGTTCCTTTTCCGACACCGGAAAAACCGGAAATCACAACGAGAATTCCCTTTCTGTTCATTGCTCTTCTCCTCTCATTTCCTGTTCTGTCAGCTGAGTTGCAGCAAAACGTCTTGCAATCGTATCAGGCTGTACCGCGGAAAGAATGATCTGTTCCGTTTCCAGTACAATTACTGATTTTGTCCTGCGCCCCTGCGTCGCATCAATCACCTTCTGCTGCTCCTTGGCATTTTGCACCAAACGTTTGACCGGAGCCGCGTCCGGATTTACAACCACAGCAACCTTCTGTGCATTGACCAGGTTGCCAAAGCCGATATTTACGAGTCCTGCCATCTCTTCCCCTTTCTTTCTCAGCCAGACAAATTGCCTCTGCCGGTCTTGCCTGTGTTATATTTACAGCAAAACCATAAATAATGCAATCGGAACGGTTTTGGCGAGCCGGATTAGATGCAGTATTTTATAATTTTGCTATAGCTCCAGATTATTCTGCACCTGTGTTTTAGAATGTTATTCAATATTCTGGATCTGCTCGCGGACTTTCTCGATCTCAGTTTTGAGGTCGATCGCCACATTTGAAGTAACAAGATCATTCGCCTTCGAAAGAATCGTGTTTGCCTCGCGATTCATCTCCTGCGCAATAAAATCAAGCTTACGGCCGATGCTTCCTCCTGCAATCAACGCTTCTTTCATTGTCGCGATGTGGCTTCTCAGACGAACAGTTTCTTCATCGGTGCATATTTTATCGGAAAAAATAACAACCTCAGCCGCTATGCGACCTTCGTCAATCTGCACATCCTCCAGGAGCTCTTTTACCTTTTCCTCAAGTCTGCCGCGATATTCCGCCACAATCTGCGGATAGCGTTCCTCTATGAGAGTTACATTTTCGTTCATTCTTTCCAATTTGTCAAGAAGATCTGTCTTTAATGCTTCACCTTCCTGCTCTCTTGCCTTCACAAACAAAACACAGGCTCCCTCTACGGCCTTTTTCAGGCCGGCCCAGATTTCTTCCTCATCGATATCCTGCTCCTCCATCGTAAATACTTCCGGACATCGTCCGAGTGAAGATACACTGATATCGTCTTTAAGACTGAATTTTTCCGCCATCTGACGAAAATATTTCAGATACTGTGCAGCAAGCTCTTCATTATATTTCAATGCAACATTTTCTTCTGCATAATCCTCATACGTAATAAATACGTCCAGCTTCCCGCGCTGCACGTACTGCTTCAGGACATTTCGAATCGCTGCCTCAAAAAAACTCAGCTTTTTCGGCATCTTAATACTCACATCAAAATAACGGTGGTTCACCGCTTTCATCTCAACGGTAAACTTTCTGCTTTCCTCGTGATTTTCACATCTGCCAAAGCCCGTCATGCTCTTAATCATCGCTTTTGTCATTCCTCTCCTGTGTCAGATCTCTCATTTCACAATTGCTTTTGCTGTCATTTTGCCGTTTTACGGCAGAATTACCCATATTGATTTATTATAATCGATTGCTTCTCTTCCGTCAATGCCAATTGTTTTTTTCCTTCAAATCTGATATGATAAATGGTATTGTTCCGTATATGGAAAATTTTGATACAAAAGGAGATTTTTATGGCTTTAGATGGTATTGTAATTTCCAATATAGTAGCTGAACTAAATGACCGTCTGGCAAATTCCCGGATCGCAAAAATTGCCCAGCCTGAGTCGGATGAAATCCTGCTGACCTGCAAAAGCCCCTCCGGACAGGCACGGCTTCTGCTCTCTGCCGGTGCCAGCCTCCCTCTCATTTATCTGACCGCTGTAAACAAACCGTCTCCGGTAACCGCACCTGCATTCTGTATGCTTTTGCGCAAGCATATCGGCGGTGGAAAAATTCTGCGCATCTGGCAGCCCGGGCTGGAACGCATTATCCATTTTGAAATTGAACACTTTAACGAAATGGGAGACCTCTGCCGCAAAGATCTGATTCTTGAATTGATGGGAAAACACAGTAATCTGATCTTCTGTGACGATCAGGGTACCATTATCGACAGTATCAAGCGTGTTTCCGCCCAGACCAGTTCCGTTCGCGAAGTACTTCCCGGACGTCCTTATTTTATCGCTCAGACTCAGGAAAAATGTGATCCTTTGAACACCTGCGAAAAAGAATTTTCTGATGTTGTTTTTTCAAAACCAATGAAGCTTTCCAAGGCACTCTATACCTCCTACACAGGTATCAGTCCTGTTATCGCCGAAGAGCTTTGTCATCGCGCCGGACTTGAATCGGATCAAAGTGCCAATACGCTTCCGCCGCTTGCGCAGACACATCTCTATCATCTTTTTAACCTGATGACAGAAGACGTAAGTGCAGGCCGCTTCACCCCTCTGATCGTGTCTGATTCTCATGGAGATCCGGTTGAATTTTCTTCTCTTCCGCTTACTATGTATCACGATATGACCATAACCTCTTACGACACAATTTCTGAAGTGCTGGAACGTTATTATGCAATGAAAAACAAGGTGACGCGCATTCGACAGAAATCTTCGGATCTGCGCCATATCGCAGTAACCGCTCTGGAACGCTGCCGTAAAAAATACGAACTGCAGCTGCGCCAGCTCAAAGACACCGAAAAAAAAGAGAAATATCAGCTTTACGGCGAACTGCTTCATGCCTATGGCTACGACATCGCCCCCGGCACAAAACAGTATGAGGCGCTGAACTATTATACAAATGAAACTATCGTGATCCCTCTTGATCCCACTTTAAGTGCCTCAGAAAATGCCCAGCATTACTTCAATAAATATAATAAGCTCAAACGAACCTTTGAAGCTCTCACTACACAGGTAGCCGAAACAAAAGCTGACATTGACCAGCTCGAATCAATCTGTACCTTCATGGATCTTGCCCTTTCAGAAGAGGATCTGGTCCAGGTTCGCGAGGAGCTTACGGATGCCGGATATATTCGCCGTAAATATACCGGAAAACGGGTAAAAATCACCTCTCATCCTTACCATTACGTCTCTTCTGACGGCTACGATATGTACGTTGGAAAAAACAATTACCAAAACGATGAGCTCACCTTCAAGATTGCTTCCGGAAATGACTGGTGGTTTCACGCCAAAGGAACACCCGGCTCTCATGTCATCGTAAAATCAAAAGGTGATGAGCTTCCCGATTCCACGTTTGAAGAAGCCGCAAAACTCGCGGCACACTATTCTAAAAATCAGAATGCCGAAAAAGTAGAAATCGATTATGTAGAAAAAAAACATGTAAAAAAACCGAACGGTGCCAAGCCTGGTTTCGTAGTCTATTATACGAATTATTCCATGATGATCGACACCGATATTTCAAAAATAAAGCTGGTATCCGATTAAACGGATACCAGCTTTTTCCCTGCACAAACCAGACTTTCATTGTTACGCGTTACAAATTTTTACAATTGCATCTGCAAAAATCTTTGCACTTGTCATCAAACGTTCAATTACCATAAATTCATCATCTCCGTGCATATGATTATCCACATCCTCTGTCATACAGCCAAATGCCACACCTCTTTGAAGATGATGCACATAAGTTCCCCCTCCCGTCGAAAGAGGCTTTCCTTTTTCACCAAAATACCGCTCATAACTGCCAAGCAACGTCTGCACAAACCAGGAATCACCCGGTACACAATGCGGCGGATTAAGCGGAAGGTCTTCTAATTCTATTCCGTATTTTTCTGCTGCCATTTTCACAGGAAGCTTTGTGTTTTCCTCTGTACAGCCGATCGGAAGCCGTGCATCAAACGCTGCATACAGCTTTTCTTTTGTATAATCCATGATACTAAAGCAGACCGTCACTGCACCGGACTCCTCATTTTCCCGGAAAATTTCGACTGTCTTTCCACAGGTATCCTTATAAGGGAACATTGCATGCAGTCCAAGTAATGTCTCCAGTCCCTTGCCTTTGTCAAGCGGAAGCTCTGCAATCAGCTGCAGCATTGCCGTCAGTGCATTCTTTCCTTCCTCCGGTGTCGATGCATGAGCCGCCTGCCCCTTTGCATCCACACAAATCCCGCCGTCTGCCAGCACCTTCGTCCGGAATATCACTCCAGTCGTTGCTTCTGTCTTTTCGGCTGCCGCATCAATCACACTCTTTTCTACCCCATCTATAATCATAGATGCACGTCCAGGTACCACATTGATCTTATCTCCGCTCTTAAAAGAACGTACACGTGATTTTCCTTCCGCCTCGAATTCAGCAGAAAATACACCGTGAAAGCTTCCCTTTTCAATATTGATCAACGGAAAATCCGCATCCGGAGTAAAGGTATACGGTGCCTCCTGTTCCTTGGCATAGTAATATTCCAGATCGCCGGATCCACATTCCTCATCTGATCCAAGGATCAGACGCACGCTCTTTTCCATTGGAATTTCCAGTTCACGAATTGCCCGAAGTGCGTATAATGCGGCAATCGCCGGCCCCTTATCATCAGCCGTTCCTCTCCCGTAGATTTTACCATCTATAATCTTTGGTTCAAACGGCTTTGTCACTGTCCAGTCTTCCGTCACAGGTACTACATCCAGATGAGCCAGAATATCCAGCGCTTTCTCTTTTTCACTAAAATCACCGGTCACAACATAATTTTCATAATTTTTTGTTGCAAGTCCATATTTTTTCATCAGTTCTTCTGCAGCCGCAAGCGCTTTCGCCGGTCCTTCGCCAAATGGCATACCTGTTTTTTCTTCCCCTCGCTGACTGTCAATGCGGACAAGTGTCTTCAAGTCCTCCAGCATTTCTTCTTTTTTGCTGTCTATATATGCGTCCAGTTTTTCGCGATACATTGATTTCTCCTCTCTTTTCTGTTTTCCTTCAACGATCATTTTACTGTGCTCACTGAATATCACCCTGTCTGTTCCTTTAACCGAATCAGGCAAGTCCCCTGCGAGATTGCGTGAAGCAATAAGCAGTGGGTGGGATTCCGGTTTCAGCATACAGCCAAACATAACATCAGTGCACGGCAGCGCTGCCACCGTACACTGATTTCTTTCCTCTTTCCTGCCACAATTATGCCAGAAATGCCTCGATTTCTTCTTTTGTCGGAAGCGCCGGAATGCCTCCCATCTTCTGTACACACAAGCCGCCGGATGCATTTCCGTACTCCAATGCTTTACGCAGCAGTGCTTCATTCAGGTCTTCTGTTTTACTTATACCACTCATCAGCAGACTGGAAAGGAAGCCTCCCCAAAATGCATCTCCTGCTCCTGTCGCATCAACAGCCTTTACTTTATGACCCTCTACCACTTCCTCTTTGCCGTCAAAAAAGAATTTTGCCCCTTTAGAGCCAAGTGTCTCGATTACTACGCTGATATTGTTTTCTTTCATTACATTCGGAATATTTGCCTCTCCGCCAACGAAATCCAGTTCTTCATCAGAAATCTTCAGAAGATCCACATACGGAAGCACCTGATCCACAACCGCCTTTGCATCCTCAAAGCTCCAGATCATATTCCTGTAATTCACATCATAGCTTACCAGTTTTCCTGCCTTTTTCGCCATTTCCATCGCATGGAAATGAGCCTCCCGGCTCGGATTTGCAGACATGCCTACCGATCCCGCATGCAGAATCTTTGTATTTTGAATCATTTCTTCCTTCACATCGTCGCTGTTCAAAAGAATATCTGCACCAGGCTTGCGAACAAAGGTAAAGGAACGCTCGCCTCCTTCATACAGGGTAACAAAAGCAAGCGTTGTAACTGCCTCATCTGTAAGCTCCGGACAAAGCATCTCCACGCCATCTTTATCCAATGTTGCTTTCAGAAGCTTTCCAAAATCATCATTTCCAAGTTTACCAAGAAAACCTGTTTTCAGTCCGTTACGTGCAATCGCAATGCAGGCATTTGCCGGCGCTCCGCCCGGATTGCATACATAACTACGCTCCTCTTTTCCCGGTGTAAAATCAATCAGCATTTCACCCATACAGATAATATCCATGACTTTTCCTCCATCATTTGTTTCTGAACTGACTTTATTATATTACAATCATTTCTGAAACTCAAGTTTTTTGTTGCCACCGTGCTTAAACACTTGCATCATTTCGCGTGTCAGGCTTACGCCGTCATCCTCCGGAATCTCTGCTCTGTCACACCATACCGCTTCTGCAAGCTCTGTTTCATCGAGTCGAATCTCTTCCTCCCCAACTGCCTCTGCAAAAAATCCCATCAGAAGCGTTGACGTGAAAGACCACGGCTGACTCTTATAGTATTGAAGATTTTTCACATGCAGGCCAACTTCTTCAAGAACTTCGCGCTGCACCGTCTCCTCCACTGTTTCCCCGATTTCCGTAAAACCTGCAATCAATGCATATTTTTTGTAAGAACGTCCGGCATACCGTGTCATCAGAAGCTGATCCCCCTTATAGACACCTACAATAACCGCCGGACTGATTTTCGGATACTCCATTTCTCCGCAGTATGCACAGCGCATCATACGCTCTTTCTCGTCTTTTATCATCGGTTTACCACATCTTGGGCAGAAACGTCTCTGATCATACCACTGCCACAGCTGATATCCTGTAATCCCTGCAAATGCCGCCTCTTTTGGGAACGCACCGCGAAAAAAGGAGATCGGCCGCCAGGTAAACAACTCGTTCAAAGCTTTGCCTGATCCTTTTATCACCGTCTCCTGGTCAGAAACCTTTTTCGCAACTCTGTCTGATGCCAGAAAATAAGTCGTCTCATCAATTCGGAACAGATAAGTAAAATCCAAATCTATATCCCCTGCCACACCATTTTCCTGAAGCGCACGGTAGGTCAGGAATACAATGCCTCCTTCTTCCCGCTCCGATAAAAGCACTTCCCCCTCACGATAGCAGAGAATTCTGCTGTCCTTTCCTGGTATCTCTTTTTTGTATTCATTGTGAAACCGGAATGATCCAATATCCTGAATCAAGCTGCTCTCTCCCTCCGAAGTATTCTTTTTTCTGCCACCTTTTAATTCCAGGTAAACTGCTGTGCCGTTTTCTTTCCAACAGCCTGCGGTGTATCATCCGAAGAATCTGCCTCTGCTGCTTCTGACCGATATTCCCGTACCATCACGCAGAAACATCTGTAATCACCAACCACATAATAATAAATATCACGATAATCTTTCTCAGCGTCATCAGCAGTCAATGTATACAGATAATCCTTTGCGTCAGTATATGCGGCACTTGTACTGATCTGCGCATTCACATCACTGTACATCAGATTGTTTGTCAGCATATCCCTGAGCTGCTCATACTCAGCCACAGAATAATTCGTATCCTGATAGCTGCATGTGATTTCCGAAGTTTCTTTCTGCTCACAGTCCGCTTCCTGCCTGTACACCTCTTTATCTGTATCGCTCTTTTCTTCTATTTTAACCCATCCGGAACCGACCGAATAACTACCCGTCAGTTTTGAGGCACCATTCTCTTCTGCCAGCGCCACGGTTCCTTCCATCTCAAAACTGCCGGCATACAATGACAATGCTCCAAGTGAGAAGCCAAGGGCAGCCGTCATACAAACTATTTTTTTTCGGATTGCTTTCTTCATAAAACCGTCTCCTGATTTCTTACGATTTTGTTGAACTTCTGTTTGAAATTCTATTTGAACTTCTGTTTGAGCTTCTGTTTCAATACTGTTCAATAACTTTTCTTTTTACAGTATAATCGGAAATTCTCTTTTTGTCACGCAAAGCTTTCTTAAAATTCAAGAATAAAAGTAAAACAGAACAGTATGACTTGTTGAAGCCATACTGTTCTGTTTCTTATTTTGCGTAATCAACTACCCGACTCTCACGGATAACGCTGACCTTGATCTGTCCCGGATATTCCAGTTCTGCCTCGATCTGCTTCGCGATATCTCTTGCAAGAAGTACCATGTCCGCATCATTGATCTGATCCGGAACTACCATTACACGAATCTCTCTACCTGCCTGAATAGCAAATGATTTTTCAACACCTTTAAAGGTATTCGTAATATCTTCCAACTGTTTTAATCTGTTTGTATATGTTTCAAGCGTCTCACGTCTTGCACCTGGACGGGCTGCCGAAATCGTATCTGCAGCCTGTACAATACAGGCAATCAGTGATTCTGCTTCAACATCACCATGATGTGACTCTACCGCATTGATAATGACCGGAGACTCTTTGTACTTGCGGCAAAGGTCTGCACCGATCTGAACATGGGAGCCTTCAATTTCATGGTCGATGGATTTCCCAATGTCATGCAACAATCCTGCACGTTTGGCCATTCTTACATCAGCACCAATCTCACCTGCAAGCAGCCCGGCAAGCTGTGCAACCTCAATTGAATGTTTCAGTGCATTCTGACCATAGCTTGTTCTGAATTTCATCCGACCAAGCAGACGCACCAGTTCGGGATGAATGCCATGTACGCCAACTTCCAGTGTCGCAGCTTCACCTTCCTCACGAATGATTGTCTCTACTTCTTTCTGTGCTTTTTCTACCATCT
>CAKRPI010000030.1 GCA_934376945.1 uncultured Lachnospiraceae bacterium
AACCATAGCTGTTGCAAGTACTGCGCTTAAAGCCTGTCTCTTTTTCATTTTGTTTCCTCCTTTAAAATTATAAAAAATGATTTTCCTCTCTATCTGCTTCGCGTTACCCGCGAGAACATTCTTTTTTCATTTACACCGGCTGCTTGTTGTTCAGATCTTCCGGACTGTCTGTCCTTCGATCAGATAGCCGTCTACCGTATGAATTGCCGGGATCGTTGTCATCGGATGTTCGATTTCTTCGATCAGCCTTACTGCTGCCTGTCGTCCCATTTCCCCCACATTCTGGTAAAAGGTCGTGAGCTTCGGTGCTTCATACTGAGCTGCCTTGACGCCATCGTAACCGGCAACCGAAATATCATCCGGAATCGACAGCCCTCTTGCCTTGATTGCATTGATTCCTCCGAAGCACGCAATATCATCAGAATATAAAATACAGGTCGGCGGCTCCTTCATATCCAGTAATCGTTCTGTCTGCTCATATGCCTTGTCAAGATTCCGATATAATCCAGGAAGTACATAGCCATCAGGTACCGGAAGTCCTCGTTCTTCCATACAAGTATAATAGGATGCAAGTCTCTGCCTTGTAACCCGGTTGCTGTCACCGTGGATATAAGCGATCCTCGTATGTCCCAGTTCAAATATGTACTGCATCAGCCTTGCAATACCGTCCGCATTATTGGAAAGTATTGCTGTGCGGTTGTCTGCAATATAATCAATGGAGACAACCTTCAGACTGCTCTGCAAAAGCTCTACAATCTTTGAATTCGTATAATCCAGACAGCATACGATCGCAACTCCATCGAATCCCCGGTATCTGGCTCTCTCCACATACGACATATCCGAACTCGTATTATTCAGAAATGTCACATCATATCCCTTTGCCTCCGCTGCTTTTTTGAAGCCTTGCAGAACCCCGGAAAAGAAGTCATGTGTGAGTCCGCTTCCCGCTGCATCCTCGAACAGTACACCGATATTATAGCTTCTGTTCGTCTTCAGATATCTTGCAGACTGATTCGGGTGATATCCCATTTCCTCTGCCATTGCTCTGATCTGCTGTTTCGTATTTTCACCGATGTCACGGTGATTGCTTAATGCTTTGCTGACAGTTGCTACAGATACTCCGCAGGCTGCCGCAACATCTTTCATGGAAACCATGCTTTTCTCCTTTGCTTGTTTAACTCGCCTTTACTTAATCGTTTTCTGATTCCTATTAAACAGCAATCTACCCGATTTGTCAATTGTTTTTTTTTGCTTTTTTGTGTTTTGTTTATTTTATTTAATTTTATAACCATTTTATTGTGCACTTTTACTTTATCATGTTTCGTTCCCCAGAAACAGTGGCCTTTATTGTTTGATAATTCAAGTTTAAACCTCTATTTTTTTCACTTTAAACTAAAACGTTTTCTTTTTCGACAGAAAAATAAAAAAGAATCCTGTAAAGCAGGATTCTCCGCCTGCGGCGGGTCGCTTTAGCGACATAATTCCAATCCGCCGCAGTGTGATCCTCGCGGAGCGTTTTGCTTTATAGGAATATTGCATCGCAATTTCCTATAAAGCAAAAAAACAGCAGAAGCTTCTTTGAGTTCCTGCTGTTTTTACACTTCTTCTGCTGTCAATCTTTTATCACGATCTCCTGTATTCCTCTATCGATACTTCGTCACGATCTCCTGCATTTCCTTCTCTTTTGCCTCCATATCGGCCACCAGGCAGAATTGTGTCCGGCAGCGGTCAAGATTATGGTTTTCGCGGTGAATCTTAAAGTAATGGTCTCCCTCCAGATAATCGGTCAGGAAACGCATGCCGCACTCAAAGGTCATCATTCGCGCTCCGATTCCAAGCAGATCAAGCTCGGTCTTCGTCAGAGCGCCTGCGCAGCCTTCGATAAAGCCCTTTACGTACACCTCAAAGAGATGCAGATCACACGATACCTTCGCAAGATCCACTTCATCCTCCGCAGCCGTACTTGCTCCGAAGCGGATGGAATCTCCGAAATCGTTTACCGAAAGTCCGGGCATAACGGTATCCAGATCGATCACACAAATGCCTTTTCCGGTTGTATCATCAATCATGATGTTGTTCAGCTTCGTATCGTTGTGCGTTACACGAAGCGGAAGCTCTCCGGCTGCCAGCAGATCCATCAGTGTATGTGCAAATGCCTCCCGCTCCAGTACAAACGTAATCTCCGGCTGTACCGCTGCGGCACGTCCGCAGATATCTGCCTTTACGGCTGCCCGGAATTTTGCAAAACGATCCACGGTATCATGGAATTTTTCAATCGTTTCATGCAGCGTTTCTGCCGGATAATCTGCCAGAAGCCCCTGAAAGCGTCCAAATGCTACTGCGCTTTCATAAAAATCATGATCATTTTTCACCTGATCGTAGCTGGTTGCATTTTCTACATACAGAAAGGCTCTCCAGTAATTGCCCTCCGCATCCCTGCAGTAGCTCTTTCCATCCAGCGTCGGCACAAGATTCAACGCCTCCCGCTTCGGATCGCCGCCCTGCTCCGCAATTTTTCTTTTCAGCCAGCTTGTCACGCCTTCCATGTTTTCCATCAGCTCTTCCGGCTTTGTGAAAATCTGCGTATTCATCCGCTGGAGAATATAGCGCCGCATCCCATGCTCTGTTTCAAATGTCAGACGGTAAGTATCGTTAATATGGCCATTTCCAAACGAAATACACTCCTGCAGTTTTCCCTCAAACTGAAACTCTGAAATCGCTGACATTTTTTCTGTTTTCATACGCTCATACCTCCCAGAGCCGCTCCGGATAAAGCCCCTGTGCTTTCAGCTTTCGGATTGCAGCTACCACATTCGGCTTGTCTTCTTTATAGGTCACGCCATACCATTTGTCCATGGACTTGCACACCTGAACGGTTGCCTTTCCCTCGCGCAGCAGCTCGTCCACAACAAACGGAAGGAAGTACTCGCATTTCAGCGGATTTGTCGCCAGGTTTGCAGCAAGGAATGCGGCAAACCGCTCATTCAGTTCCTTTAAGATACTCGCAGAAAAGCCCCACATATTCATTGATACGGTGCTTCCTGCCGGAATTGTCACCCAGGTCTTTCCTTCATCCTCTGTGTACGCAGTCTCCGCTCCGCGCTTTTCGATATGTGTCCGCTCTGTGATATCCCTCAGATATCCTTCTGTGTCTGTCTCGCAGATACCCCGCGCCACATGACCATTGTCAGTCAATGTATTTTCCAGCTGGTAGCCAACCATCATATAACGGTATTTTTCATCATCCTCATGCTCCGTCAGATATTCATATGCCATCTGGAATGCGCGGCTTCCGTAATAATCATCCGCATTGACCACAACAAACGGGCCGTCGATCACTCCTGCGCAGCTTGCGATCGCATGTCCTGTCCCCCACGGCTTCACCCGGCCCTCCGGCACTGAAAATCCTTCCGGCAGATTTGTCAGTTCCTGAAAAACGTAGGATACCTCTACCTGCTTCGCAAGCCGATCACCGATCGCCGCGCGGAAATCTGCTTCATTCTCCCTCTTAATTACAAAGACTACCTTTTCAAATCCTGCACGGACGGCATCGTAAACAGAAAAATCCATGATAATATGACCGTATTCATCAATTGGGTCGATCTGCTTCAGTCCGCCATAGCGGCTGCCCATTCCTGCTGCCATTACTACCAGTACCGGTTTCTTCATTCTTGCTTCTCCTTTCGTAAAAAAGAATCCTTCCTGCAACATCTTTCCCTGCAGCGCGATCCTAGAGCATTTTTTGTTTCACCAAACAAATTTCCGGTGAAACAAAACAGGTATCCTGCGCGTCTGTTCCTTCCCGCAGAATACCTGTGTTCCGCCCTGCCTTTATTTTGCGCAGCTCAGATATTTTTCTATTTCACTGACTGCCTTCTCCTCGTCGGCTCCTTCTGCCGTTACGATGATCTTTTCACCGGCTGCCAGACCAAGGGTCATCATTCCCATAATGCTCTTCGCATTGACTGTCCTCTCTCCGCTGATCACGTGAATCTCGCTGTCAAACTGACTCGCTACCTGCACCAGCATTGCCACAGGACGTGCCTCCAGACCGTTTGAAAGCTGAATCACAATCTCCTTTTTACTCATAATTGTATTCCTCCTTGTTCTCCCTTAGCTTTTCTGCCATCTCGCTGATTTTTCGAAGCCTGTGGTTTACACCAGATTTTCCAACAGGCGGCGTCAGCATCTCTCCCAGCTCTTTTAAAGATGCATCTGGGTTTGCCAGACGCAGACCAGCAATCTCTGCAAGCCCCTCGGGCAGACTCTCAAGGCATCCGGCGGACTCCAGATAATGAATGTCCTCCATCTGCCTCACTGCCGCATTTACCGTTTTATTGATATTTGCGGCCTCGCAATTTACCTTTCTGTTGACATCATTCCGCATTTCCCGCACAATCCGGATATTTTCCAGATTCATCAGGGAAACATGTGCTTCCATAATGTTCAGCATATCAACGATCTGAGCACCCTCTTTGATATATACAATATAATGGTTCTTACGCTCCACGATCTTTGCATCCGGACCAAAGCTGCGGATCAGCTGCTGAAGCTGCACAGCCCGCTCCATTGAAATACAAACGATCTCGAAGTGATAGGATTTTTCCGGATTGCTGATAGAACCCGCAGCCAGAAACGCACCGCGGATAAAAGCTCTGCGGCAACAGGATTTCTGTACTAGCAGCTGATTCGCCGGAGAAACCTGCTCTGCAATTTCTCCGTTTCCGTCCAGAAGCTTAAGCGCCTGCAGGATACGAACCACACTATCGTGGTTCCGGACCAGGATTGTATAGATCTGACTGCTCTTTCCGTACTTCTTGTTTAGATGCACGGACACGTCACTATTAATACTAAATGTTTTTCGTAATAATGTAAAGCATTTTCTTGAAACTGCTGCATTTTCTGTATGAATTCGCAGGCGAAACCTCTCCGCCGCCGAAATGCAGACATCACCGCACATACCGACGATCGCCGCAAGCTCCGCAAGCTGGCAGTGTCTTGCCGGTGTATCCAGCACAGAAAGCTCTTCTTTTACTTCTGACGAAAATGACATCTGCATTTCCTCCTTCTTTTCGTATTGCCGTGTATTGTTTTTTGATCTTCCGGACTTTTTGACAATTGCTCTTTTGTCCTCCTCATATCCGCGGCTCCGTCAGGAAGCGCCACGCGCCTTCCTGTTTTGAACCGGATTCTACAGTCCGGTCAGCTTCTGATATCCCGGTGCTCGATTTTCAGGCCGTATTCCTCATGACGGCTCAGATAGTGGTACAGCTGCTCTGCCAGCGTCACCGACCGGTGCTGTCCACCGGTACAGCCGATTCCGATCACCAGCTGATTCTTCCCCTCCGCCACATAATTCGGAAGCAGAAATTCGACCATATCCTCCAGCTTTTCAAGAAATACGCGTGATGCCTCAAAGCTCATCACATACTCTTGCACCTCCTGTGTCAGCCCGGTCTTATGCTTCAGACCTTCCACATAAAACGGATTTGGCAGGAAACGTACATCAAATACGAGGTCACAGTCTGCCGGAATCCCATGCTTAAAGCCAAATGACAGTACCGTAACAAAAATATTCCGGAATTCCTTGCTGTTTACAAAAATTTTTTCCATCTCACTGCGCAGCTCCCGCGTCAGGAGATTTGAGGTATCAATGATATAGTCTGCCCGTTCCTTCAAAAAGCGGATCGCCACACGCTCCAGACGTATTCCGTCATCTATCCTTCCGTCCCGCGCCAGCGGATGGCTGCGTCTCGTCTCCTTGTAACGGCGCAGCAGGGAAGGATCGCTTGCATCCAGATAAAGAATCTCATACCGGATTCCGCGGATCATCAGCTGCTCCAGCACCTCCTGCATGCCACGGATCGCTTCTCCTGTACGAATATCCACGCCAAGCGCTACCTTGTCGTACTTGCTGTCCGATGCACATGCCAGCTCTGCAAACTTTTCAACCAGCGGAATCGGCAGATTGTCGGCGCAGAAATAGCCGACATCCTCCAGTATTTTAAGTGCGGTACTTTTTCCCGCTCCTGACATTCCCGTCACGATTACGAATCTCATGGTATTTTCCGTCCCTTTTCTTCTGTTTTCTTTTCCATGGGCTTCTTTCTTTTACTGCTGCTGACCGTGTTCATCCGCTTTTGCAAAATCCCCGAGAAATTTTACTTCCGGCTCCAGCATGACACCGCTGTTTTCGAACACCTTTTTCTGCACCGCACGAATCAAAGCACGGACATCGTCTGCCGTCGCACCGCCCCGGTTGACGACAAAGCCACAGTGCTTTTCGGACACCTGTGCCCCTCCGACAGAAAATCCGCGCAGGCCTGCATCCATGATCAGCTTACCTGCAAAATAGCCCTCCGGACGCTTAAACGTACTTCCTGCACTTGGCAGCTCCAGCGGCTGCTTTGTAACGCGCTGCACCTTCAGCTCTTCCATCCGGCTGCGAATCGCATCTGTGTCGCCTTTGTTTAATTTCATCACTGCTTCCAGAATGATCCATCCGTTTTTTGCCGCCAGGCTTGTACGGTATCCCAGTTCCAATTTGTCTGCCGGAACAATCCTGATCTCACCTTCTGCAGTCAGTACCGTCACCTCTTTCAGCACATCCTTCATCTCTCCGCCGTATGCACCTGCATTCATAATAACTGCCCCGCCAAGCGTGCCCGGAATTCCGGAAGCAAACTCAAATCCGGTCAGACTTTTAGCAAGCGCCGTCTTCGCGATCACCGAAAGCATTGCTCCTGCCTGTGCCCTGAGCTCTTCTTTGTTTACTGAAACCTCGTTCAGATTCCGCGCGATCTGAATAATCACACCACGATAGCCTTCATCTGCCACAAGAAGATTGCTTCCGTTTCCGATGATTGCATACGGCATCTCCTGCTCTTTGCAGACACGGATGGTATCTGCCACTGCCTGAATACTTTCCGGCGTTACAAACAGATCTGCCGGTCCTCCGATCCGGAAGGTCGTATGTAAATTCATTGCCTCCTGCTTCCGGACATTTTCCGCTCCGGCACAGCCGCACAGTAATTCATAAATTTCCTGCATGTTTTCCCCTTTTTCTGTTTTATGTACTTTCGGAATCTTTTTGTGCTTGATTTTGTGAGAAGATTTTTTGTCAGTTATGCTCAAATTTCTGAGGCGTACACGGTGTGTACGTTGATGAAATTCGGGTGCAACTGGCAGAAAATCGGCCACAAAAGCAAGTGCAGGAAAGACTCCGAGAGTACATTTTTATTTTTTATTTATCAAGAATTCCGCTCAAGCGGATACTCTCTACTGCATTTTTCAGTTCCTTCGGAGGGAGAACGAGTGCCATGCGCACATAGCCTTCCCCAAGACTGCCAAAGCTGCTTCCCGGCACACAGATCACGCCGGAGCGCTCCATCAGCTCAATACAGAACTGCTCGGAATTTGTATAGCCTTCCGGCAGCGGTGCCCAGACAAACATTGTTCCTTCGCTGTCCGGAACATTCCAGCCGATTTCCCGCAGTCCGCTGCACAGTACATGGTTGCGTTCCTCATAAAGCCTGCACTGCTTCTCCACGCCGTCAAACGGCCCGTTTAACGCAGCGATTGCTCCATACTGCACCGGAAGGAAGGTTCCATAGTCAAACTGTGTGCGCAGCGCCCTGAATTTCTGGATGATCTCCCTGTTACCGACGGCAAAGGACATCCGCGCTCCGGTGTAATTGAAGGATTTGGAAAGCGAATAAAATTCAATACCGATCTCCTTCGCCCCTTCATACTGCAGGAAGGAACCGCCCTTTCTTCCTCCATAAACAATGTCGGAATATGCATTATCATGCAAAATGATAATATCATACTTTCTGGCAAATGCGATCAGTTCCCGGTAGAAGGACTCCGGTGCCGTACGGCAGATCGGATTGGCCGGATAGCTGACTACCATATATTTCGCCTTCAAGGCAATTTCCTCCGGAATCTCTGAAAGCACAGGCAGAAATTTGTTTTTCTCCAGAAGTGGATACGACCATGTCTGTGCATCACACAGCTGCGGTCCGATACGGAAGATCTGATATCCCGGATTCGGCACAAGCACCAGATCTCCCGGATTGCAAAGTGCCCATGCAAGATGCGCCATTCCTTCCTGGGAACCGTAAAGCGACATGATTTCGTCTGCTGCGAGTCCGACTCCAAATCTCCGTTTATAAAAATTCTGCACTGCATCGACCAGCTCCGGAAGATCTGTCAGCGCATATTTATAATTTTTCGGATCCTTTGCCGCCTCGCTGACTGCCGCCATCACATGCGGTGCCGGCTCAAAGTCCGGCGTGCCCACCGAAAGATTATACGTCTTTTTCCCCTGCGCCTCCATCTCATTCTTCTTTGTGTTCAGAACTGCAAAAATGCCCTCCTGAATCTGATTTGCCTTGTCTGAAAATCCAAACGCCATTTTTTCATTTCCTCCTCTTGTAACACACTTTCCCCTTTTATATTTTTCATTTCCGGATCTCGCATCCTCTGCGAAATCTGAAAATGTTTTTCCGCTTGTCCGTCCCAGATGCGGTCCCTGTGCAAACCACTTTGGATGACGGTGCTCGATTAAAATCGTTACAAGATACAAAAACAGGCATACAAGTGACAGTACAAGTCCAAGCGTAAATCCAGGCGGTGTGAACTTCATGCGGATTTCATGGCTGCCGGCACTTACATGGACGCCGGTCAGCGCCTCTCCGATCCGGTAAGCCTCTGTCTTCTTTCCATCGACTGTGATCGTCCATCCACTGTCGTACGGAACCGTCAGAAGCAGTGTGCCTTCTTCTTTTGCCTGAATCTGTCCGCTTACCTTGTTTCCTCCGGCCTTTACATCCGTCAGCTGACTTTCCGACAGCTGATCGATCACCTTCTGATACGCATCGTTCGCGCAGGTATAAACCTCTGCACGCACTGTGCTTCCTTTCTGCGTATCCTTCAGTTCCACGGTAAAGTTCGCCATATTGTCTGTTGATGACCCGTTAATGACATACAGATGATCGGTAAAGTCCTTGAATTCCTTTTCATATTCCGGCGTTGTCAGGCTGAGCTTTGCTACCCTGGTATCCAGGCAGAGATACACCTGTTTATTTTCCGGGATTTTAATCCCGTAATTTTCGCCGTCCTCCATATCGATATAGCGGTCCAGCACATAGATCGGATCAAGTCCCGTTGCAAGCTCCACAAAGCTGTTCTGCACCTGAAGCGGCTCTCCGGCCTCAATGTCCCAGTCTTTGATATCATCCTTTACCATAAAGCCAAGAGAAAGTGCATTTTCATTATAATAAAGCGCCAGTTCTCCGTCCTCCGTCAATTTGGTGAACTGATACATCGTATCTGACTTCTTCGACGGCGATGCAAGATATTTGATGCCAAGTATATCATTGATCAGCTTCGTGACCCCAAGATAACCGTTTTTATTTGTCCTCGCCTCAATTCCAAGCCGGTCACAGAAATCAATAATCGACTCCTGCATCGTTGAATTAAACATGACAAGAGCATTTCCGCCGCAGTACATCGTCACATTACGCATTCTCTGGCGATCCACCTCACTGCGGAAAAAGGAGCTGTCCTTCTGCTGCGCCATCATATTCTGATAGGAAACCTGATCCGCAATATAAATACTTCTTGTCACATTTCCATTACACTGAATTCCATAAATCGCATTTGCCGCCGCTTCAGCGATCAGCACACCGGAAAGCACGGCCGTCCAGACCGTCCGGCTCTTTTTGAGATAACGCCCCAGCAGCATAATGCCAAAATACAGCGTAAGCAGCCCAAGCGATACGTAATACACCCATGGCTCGATGCTGCTTTCTTCTCCCGGGAAGAATATACAGTATACGACAAAGCCGACCGGCACCGCAAACGAAAACAGCAGCTGCGGCAGCCAGTAATCACGGATATGTGCGGCTGCATCATACGCCATCATCAAAAGCACAGCGATATACAAAAATGCAAACCGGTTCGGCAGCCCGTTCTGAATATGGAAGCCATGCCAGATGTAATTAAGGATATTGAAGGAAAAGCTAAACAGCAAAAGTGCGCACAGCCCATAATGTGCCAGCCTCTCCCGCAGGCGAAGCTTTCCGTCAAACAGATACAAAAGAGCCAGCAGAATCGTTGCAACACCGCAGTATGCATTCAGCCCAACCTGAGTATCGGAAATATTGACCGGCTCCAGAAAAGCCAGGTGGTTCTTCAGCATGTCAAACAGACTGGTGTAGAATTTTATTACGGATGGAAATTTATTTCCTTGCATCGATTCGGATGCAGAAAGCCCCATAAACGCCGGAAGCAGCACCAGGGATGCCATTCCGCCCGCCAGAAGCGCATACCATGCAAACGTAAGCGCACTTTTCCAGATGGCATGCCAGGTGATCTTCTCTGCCGAGATCCACCGTACCACGTAGTACAGGCAGGAAAAAATACACAGCATAAATCCGATGTAATAATTGCACCACAGGCCGTAAAACAAAGAAAGTCCGAAGATTCTTCCGCTTTTTCCGTCCACAATACGCTCAATGCCGTAGAGGATCAGAGGAAGCACTGCCACGCTGTCCAGCCACATCAGATTGAAGTAATAGCCGATCATAAAATTGCTTAAGGCAAACATGACGCCAAACGCGACCGGAAGATACTTTCTGTTTTCGTCACGCTTATGCAGATACCAGGAAAAACAGCCGCCGCACAGTGCGATCTTTAAAAGAATCATCAGATCCATAAAATCGCAGACATTTTCTGTCGGAACCAGTACAAGCAGAAAATTCAGCGGGCTTGCGAGGTAGTACGCATACGTTGACCAGAAGTTGTACCCAAGTCCGCCGGAAAATGAGTACAACAGCGACTCACCATTTACCAGCTTGTTATGCATGTCCGTATAAAACGGAAGATATTGGTGCAAAGAATCGATAATCAGCAGGATCTTATCGCCGGTCGGCCAGATGCTGATCGCTGCAAAACCGATTGCGGTAATCAGAAGTGTCAGGAAAAATCCTGCCAGAAAAAATGCTCCGCTTCCCGTTCTTTTTGTTTGAATCCATTTTTTCATTTTGTTTACTCCTCATGCTTTAGCGGCTGTTCTAAGCCTCTCCAGAATACTTCATTGATGTACCGGCTTCAGACAGTACAATCTCTCTCCCAAGAAAGAACGAATACAGTACCTGTGCCTTTACCCTGCGCTCCGTCAGCTTTTCAAGCGCCTGCGCATAGTACGAAAGCTGTCCCCGGTAACGCTCTGTCAGCTTCTCACCGTCTGCGATGTGATCGGTCTTATAATCGACCAGGACGAGATCCCCGTCTTCGTCCTCAAACCACGCATCGATGATTCCCTGTACAAGCACCGTTTCATCGCTATCCCATTCCTGCCGGACCGTCTTCGCCGGAACTCCAAGCACAAACGGCTGCTCCCGGTGAAGCTTTCCTGCAAAAAACGCCCGCTCCATTTCTTTCCCGGTCTTTGTTTTCAGAAAACGCCGAATATCCGAAAGCCGGATCACAGACGCTTCATCCCGGGTCATTTTACCACAACTCACCAGTTCTTCCAACTGTATTTGTAATTCCTCTTTCTTAGAAAAATCTAAATTTTCCATAAAAGCGTGGTAGAGCGTACCTCTGGCCGCCCCTTTGATCGGTGCTTCCGTCTGATAAAAGTCCGGCACAGTTTCTTCTTCCTGCTCCGGATATAACTGCTCTGCCTCCACTTCCTCCATCTTCTGTGACTGCTTTTTCAGTTCTGAAACAGAGAGCTTTCCGGCAATCCGCCTTCCTGCTTCATAGCGGTATGCAAAATCCTCCGAAAAAACATGCTCCAGATATGCAGCTGCCGCATCATCTCTTCCACCTGGCAGATTTGGATTGGAAAGTCTTTCAAACAGCTCCTGCGCCTCTTCGGACTGCCGCAGCTCCTCTGACGCAAACTGCTCCGCTCTCATTGCATAAAATTCATAGTGCGTTGCAAAGGCATCCTCTTTATCCACAGAGTTCTCGCCTTTCTCCACGCTTTTCCACATATTCTGGTCAAATTCCTCATACGGTGTGTACAAAGCGGCGGCAAGCATCCGCGCATCCGGGTGGCGCCAAAGCGACGGCATCACCCAGTCCAGATAAGAGGATGCACCGGTCAGGCAGGAATACGACAGCGTACCACTCTGCGCCTGTGCTGCCTGTGCCCACTTTGCTGCCTGTTCCTCCATACTGCCAACGCAGCCTGACAGGATCAGCTTTTCCTTCGCACGCGTCATCGCAACATACAGCACACGCATCTCCTCTCCAAGATTTTCCATGGAAGTCGTTTTCTGGATAATCTTTTTCAAAAGGCTTGCCTGCCTTGTACGCAGCTTCGTATCCACACAGTCGCAGCCAAGGCCGAATATCGGATGCATGACTGCCTTGGCCCGCAGGTCTGTCTCATTGAACTGCTTCGCCATCCCACAGACAAATACGACCGGAAACTCCAGTCCCTTACTTTTATGGATACTCATGATCCGTACGGTGTCATCTGACTCAGAGCCAATGTTTGCCTCTCCGTAATCTACCTCGTATTTTTTTAAGTTCTCGATATAACGGATGAAATGATACAGCCCACGGTAGCTTGTCGCCTCGTATGCGATCGCCTTTTCCACAAGCATGTCAAGATTTGCCTTTCTCTGACTGCCGGCCGGAAGCGCCTGCGCATACGCACCGTAGCCTGTCTCATCGAGAATCTCCCAAAGAAGCAGATGTACCGGTGTATACTCCGCACGTGCCCGGAAGTATTCCAGCTGACCGAAAAAAGCTGCAAGCTTTTCTTTTATCGCTGCATCCGTTCCGTTTGTAAGATAAGACGTACAGCATTCATAAAAGCTGTCCGCTTCGGATGCACTTCGGATCCATGCCAGGGACTCCTCATCAAGTCCGCCGATCGGACTGTGCAGCACTGCAGCAAGCGGAATATCCTGCCGCGGATTGTCCACCACCTGCAGATAGGAAAGCACGGTACGCACCTCAGCTGCCGAAAAATATCCGCTCTGCGAACCGGTAAAATTCGGAATCCCCATTTCTGTGAGCACCGACCCGAAGGTATCCGCCCATCCGCTTACCGTGCGCAGCAAAATCACGATATCCTTGTACTGTATGCTTCGATAACCGCCGCGCGTCCCTTCTGGCGATCCCTCCGGCTCTAAATCTTTATCCCAGATCAGCTCTTTTCCGACCATCGCCCTGATCCGGTTTCCGACCATGCGCGCTTCCGTCTCACGGCGGCCGGCGGTATCCGACTCGGTAAGCCATACCTCGGTGGTGTATAAATCTCCGCCCGCATGCAATTTCGCAGAACATCTTTCGCCGACAGACCTGCTTTCCTCTTTCTGCTCCTTTTCAGCTTCGCTGTGTGCTTCCCCTTGCTGTATTCCCTCCATGACAGCTTCCGTCTCCGGGAATACAGCTCCCGCATACAGCGCCGCATCCTCATCATACACGATCCCGCCCGGATTTTCTGTCATAATCTGACGAAAGATATAATTTACGCTGTTTAATACCTCCCTGCGGCTTCGGAAATTTTTGTGAAGGTCGATCCGGCATGCCGTCTCCGTCTGCGGATACGTATGATATTTTTCCAGAAAAAGCTCCGGTCTTGCAAGACGGAACCGGTAAATGCTCTGCTTTACATCGCCTACCATGAAAAGATTATGTGCGCCTTCTCTTCCGGATACGCTTCCAAGGATCAACTCCTGTACCAGATTACTGTCCTGGTACTCATCAATCATAATTTCCTCAAACTGCTCCGCATACTCCTTAGCCGCCGCAGAGGGCTGATCCATCCCGTCCTTTCGCACCACCAGGATCTGCAGTGCAAGATGCTCCAGATCTGAAAAATCAAGCAGATTTTTCTCTGACTTGCGCTCCATAAGCCGCCTGGAAAACAGCTCTGTCAGATGGGGCAGCCAATACACGCAAAGACCGCTTCGCTCGAATTCCTCCCGGATCACCTCCGGGCTGTCGTAAAAATAACGCGTCCTTACACCCGCCAGCACAGTCTTTGCCGCTTCCCGCAGATCCTTCACCTGCTGTTTTTTCTCCTCCGATACATCCGACTCCTTTTTCGTTGAAAGACGTTTGTACGGATGCATCTGACGAAACGCTTCTGCCAGCTCACGGTAATCCTGCGCCCGCTCCACCTGACAGATCTGCTCAAGGTCATCGAGAAGTGCCGGACCGTATGCCGCCGGTCCGCAGGGCTCCATCGTCACATCACAGGCCCTCTGTACCAGGTGCTTTGCCTCTGCCAGTACCTGCTTTGTATCATTCACTGCCGCGAGCAGCCAAAGCGGATCGGAAGCTTTTTCGCAGTCACTTTCTGTATTTTTATTCTGATCTGTAAGTGCAACCCCTCCGGTTTCATATATCTCCCGGCATTCCTGCAGCCATTCCTCCGGCCATGGCTGTCCCATCGAGAAATGGTACAATGACAGTATTGCCTCCATCACCGGACGGTCATTCTTTCCCGGAGAAAACTGTTCCAGAAACTCATGAAATCCCTCATTTTCTGCTTCTGTCTCATACGCTTCGTCCAGAATTTCCTTTAATACATCCTGCCGCAGAAGCTGCATTTCTGCCTCATCCGCCACCCGAAAGGCCGGATCCAGCCCGATCAGATGAAAATGGCTGCGCAGCACCTGAAGACAAAAGCTGTGAATCGTCGTGATCTTCGCGTTGTGGATCAGGACCAGCTGCCGCTGCAGATGCTCGTTGTCCGGCTCCTGCTCCGCACGCACCTCCAGGGCATCCCGGATTCTCTGACGCATCTCCGCAGCCGCCGCATTCGTAAACGTCACCACGAGAAGCCGGTCAATATCCACCGGATGCACCGGGTCCGTAACCATTGCAAGAATACGGGCCACCAAAACGGCTGTCTTTCCGGAACCGGCCGCTGCCGACACCAGCACATCAACGCCATGTGTATCAATCACTTTCTGCTGCTCTTGTGTCCACCTTACTCCCATATCAATCTTCCTCTCCCGGCCCATACGCTTCTTTCTCATACAGGCTCTTCAGATCCTCTTCCATCTTCCGCCATACCTCATCTTTTCCAAGCATTTCCAGATGATGCGGACAATTTCCGGGGATTTTCCGGTCAAAACCACACACATCTGCATAAGCACAGTAATCGCAGGGCGTCTTTCCGTCCGCCTCGTATGGATTTGGAGCCACCTCTCCGTCCAGCATCCGCTCACCAAGCGCGGTCAGCTTTCGTCTGGCAAACATAGAAAGAATCCGGAACTGCTCCGGCGAAACCGTTTTCGATGCAGCCTTCAGACTTCCGTCCTTCTTTCTTCCGGCCGGAATCACAAGCGAATCACCAGAAAATCCATGATCCAAAAGCTCAAGCACCTCATCGTCTTCATTCAGAATACCGTCCGGGCGCAGCTTCTTCAGCAGCTTTTCACGCATCACTGCTTCGCCTGCCCCGCTTTCCTTTTCCAGCACCGGATCCTGCATCCGGTAGTAAAAAATCCCGGCCGGCACAATCTCCCGTTCCGGATGCAGCCGCTGCTCCATCTCAAGCGCTGCATTTAAGTACACCACCAGCTGCAGCTGCAGACCGTAATACAGCGAAACCGGATCAAATTCTGCCATGCCGGATTTATAATCCACAATCTTGACGTACACGGCATTCTCCGTTTCCACCGTATCGATCCGGTCAATCCGGCCCTGCAGATGCATCCGGCTGCGGTCCTTCAGTGAAACATTTACCGTTTCAAGCTCCCCTGCATCCGCAAACGATACCTCAAACCCGGTCGGACGGAAGCTCCCGGCCGCAAGCTGCTTATGAAGCACCCACGCAGACCGGCAGAGAATCCGCTTCAGACGGTTGATGGTATAGGCATTTCGTGCATCGCTGTGAAGCGCATCCGCACCATATGAGGTGCTGACTTCATCCACACACTGTTCCATCAGTATCGTCTCTTCTTCTTCGGTCAGCTCGGTCCAGTCACGTCCGCTTCCTGCAATCCGTCTGGAAAACAGCTCCAGTGACCGGTGAAATAAAATACCGAGATCTGCCGGCTTCACTCCGTAAAGCTCACGCTCCCTCAGCCTCAGTCCATATAAGGCGAAATGTGCAAAGGCGCACGCTGCAAACTGCTCCAGGCGGCTGACACTGTTCGTCATCACCTCTCCGTACAGCTGCTTTGAAGCCGCAAATGACAGCGCTCCTCTCCTCCGCCCGGAAAATGCCGCCTGTATCAGCATTTCTACACGTTCCCGATATTCGTCCTCCCGATCATATGCCCGATACAGCTCCATCCACTGCGGCGAAAGCTTCCCACTTCGCGCCTCCTGCAGGCCATACAGAAAATACTGCATTCCGTTTTTTCTGGTCGTCGTCTGCCAAAGCTCGCTGCCAGGTTCCTTTTCTTCGCTTACCTGCAGCTTCGGAAACAGCCTCCGAATGGTCGAAACAAGGTAGGAGGGACGCATCACAGTACCATCACTGCTACCAAGACACCAGGAAAGATACAGATGCCCGGATGGCTTCGTTAGATTCTGATACAAATAAAAACGCTGAATATAGCTGTTCTCCCGCGCAGTCGGCGCCAGCTCCATACCGTTTTCCTTCAGAAGCTCCCGCTCCATATCCGACACGATTCCTCCATCCACTCCCCTTGCCGGTACCAGACCATCATTGAGTCCCAGGAAAAAAAGAACCTTTACATGTGCCAGACGTGTTCGCCTTATATCGCCCACCTGGACCTGATCGATTCCGGGAGGAATCACGCCGACCTTTGCCTCTGAAAGGCCCGCCTCCAGGATTCCGGCAAATTCCTCTGCTTCCATCGTCTCTTCCCCAAGCAGCTCCGCCATCTCATCAAACAATCCGATCAATATCCTGTATATCTGGGCATATTCTCTGGCCTGTCCCGCATCTCCGGACTGTTCCAGCCATTTTGCACGCTCCCGCAGCTTTTTTTCAATCTCACATTCCCTTAAAAGCTCATACAATGCCTTCTCATACCAGACCAGCGTGCTGCCCTTTTTACGCATTTTCTCTGCAAACGGTTCAAAGCAAAGCACCATGCGTTCCCGGTATCCGTTGATCCTCTCCAGCGCCTCCTCCGACATCCCTTTCGGCCGGTATTCCCACTGCTTTTTCCATCTGCGGTATCCGCGGATTCCGGCTGCCAGCACATAATTTTCCAGTTCATCCGTCTCCTCATGCAAAAATCCGGCCATTCCCGTGCGCAGACAACGAAAGACCGCCTCTGCTGCATAATCATGCTGCACCAGTTCCAGTGCACCGCGGACAAATTCCAGACACGGATTTAAAAGAATCTGCCTTGTCTCATCCACAAATGCAGGTATTTCATACTGCGGAAAAATACGCTTCACATAATTATGATAAGAGGAAAGATCGCCGGTGATCACTGCAATATCCCGGTAACGCAGGTTCTGCTCCCGCACCAGGCGTGAGATTGTCCGCGCTGTAAAATGTACCTCCGCAGCCGGATTTCGGGAAATGTGCATGGAAATTTCTTCCGGTTCGCTCCCGTAAACCTGTCTCCTGCTGCGGAACAGATTCTGCTCCAGGTGGAACAAAGCACCGCCTTTTTTAAACCGTGGAAGGGAGGCTTTCCCGAGGATGACCGAAGGAAAAAACATATCATCGTTCGGGGCAGTTACTCCCTCTATATTTTCCGGCAAATTCTCTCTTTCGCTTATTTTTGCCTCCTCGCTTTCAGCGGGCTCCATTCTGTCTTTTTTCGTGCCACTTCCAGCCATCCGCCGTGCCGCACTTTGCCCTGCTTCACTCACTGCCTGCACCAGACGCCGACTCGGTGCGAACAGATCGTGCTCCTGCAGCCGCCCGAACGCAGTCTCTCTTGCATCGAGCGTAACCGTCACGTATACCTTCGGGCAATAGAGCAGCAGCTCCTCCAGCACCCGGAGCTGCGATGGCGTAAAACCGGCAAAGCCGTCAAATGCCAGCACGCTGTTCTTCAAAAGTGCAGACTCTCCCGCTACCTGACAGAGCACATCGTAAATTTCCTCCGGCTTCAAAAAGCGGTCCCTGCGATATGCAAGAAATGCCCGGTAGAGCACCTGCAGATCCTCCAGCTTTGCATGCAGCAAAGGGCGGTTCTCCGTCCTTCGTTCCATCTCCTGCAATTCAAAATCCGATACCTCATACTGCATCAGCTCCGAAAGCACGGATTTCACCTCTGAGACATAGCCCGGACGGTTCATTCTGCTTCCGAGTACCTTCAGCTTCTCCTGCTCCTGAATCGCTACCCTGCGCAGCATCAGATTTTTTCCGGTCTCTGTCAGTACACTTCGCCTGTCCGCACCTACCTCCTCAAAAACGCGGTGCGCCAGACGCCGAAAGCTCAAAACATCAATGTTCATGATTCCGCCGCGCGGATGCGCCATGACCAGATCCTTCTGCGTCTGCATCGTAAACTGCTCCGGCACGATCACAATAAAATTGCCATCCGGCCGCTGCATCGACTCTTCTATGATCTTCTGATACAAGTACGTGGATTTTCCGCTTCCGGAATTTCCGAAAATAAACTGCAGAGACATCTTCTTCTCCTTTTACACGATTTTATCGTAACTGATTTTTTCCCACTGCTCTTTCGTCAGACGGTTAAAGTACTCTGTGCGCGTTTCGTCCAGCAGCGAGCAGTACACCTTTTTTTCCGTATGATGAAATGTAAATCCGCACTTTTCCTGCGTCCGCTTCGACTTCGCATTTCCGTCATAATATCCACACCACAGTGCACTGCAGCCGAGGGTTTCAAAGGCATACGCCTGCAGGCATCGCACCGCCTCCGGCACATATCCCCTTCCCCAGAATGGCCTGCCGATCCAAAAGCCAATTTCAAGCTCTTTCTCTTTTGCCTCCGTTTTTTCCTCTCTGCCAGATGCCGGAGCCATTTTCTCTTCCGGCACTTCTGCCACGTCCGTCTTTGCGCCCGACTCACACCGCGGCTCCATCAGTCCGATACTCCCGATCGCTTTCCCGTCCTCTTTCAGACAGATCGCATACGTCTCCGGCTCCGTGAGCACATTCTTTATGATCTCCCTGCTGTTTTCCACGCTGGTGTGCACCGGCCATCCGGCTGCAGGTCCTACCTGCGGATCCTTCGCATAACGGTACAGATCCTCTGCATCTGCCTCCGTCCATGGACGAAGCAGCAGACGATCCGTTGTAAATGTACGACATTCCCTCTCATTTCTTTCCATAAAAAATCCTCCCTGATCCCGCCTTATTTTCTGCTGTGTTCCCGGTGCATTTTTCGCACCGCCTTCACAACACTTCTCTTCTTGCTCATCTTCCGTTTCCGCGGTCTTGTCTTTTTCTGCACTTCCCGGATCTGCGCCAGAAGCGCTTCATAATCCCTCTCAAACAGAAGATCTGTGATCTGACGTTTCAGCGTCTCCTGCGGAATGCGCTCTAATATCTTCTCCCGCACAAATGCTTTACTTTTCTGCGCGTATTTCGGCATCTCATTCCACTCCTGAAGCGTTGCCAGCTCCGGCCGCCACAGAAGATCAAGCTGACGCTCAAGCCTTACATTCGGATTGACGCCTGGGATTTGGTCAATCTCGACGATGATCTTTTTTTTCTCTTCTGGCGGCAGCTTTTCTTCCATAATATCTGCCGCCATCTCATTTTCTGTCTCGTCTTCCTCGTAGACGCAGATAATCCCCCAGTGCGCCGGGATGTGCTGATCTGCCTGCCTGCGATGGCTCTTTCCGACCACCAGATAATTCACATCGCACAACAGATCGTAATCTGCCGTCTGGCGTTTCAGCCGTGTATACGTATCGCTGTCACTCTTGATCTCAAACCCGATCAGTTGCCCGTCGATTACGCCAAGCGCATCCGTGCGCGAAATTCCTGTCACCTTTTCCTCAAAAATACGGATTTTTCCATAAAATTCTTCCAGGAAGTCAAAGAGTGGCTCCCGGATGTCTTTGTCCAGCATATGTTTCTCCATCTGTAACGGTTCAGGGCCAGATAACCTTCTATCCATCTGAACCGTTACCACCATTTTCATTTCATCCTTTTCAGTATACTCGCAGGGTGCAGATTTTCCAAGAGCTTCTTTTTCCTCCTGTCAATAATCTCTCCTCATCGGATATCCCTTTCTATCCACTGCAGCTTCTTTTTCTCAGGCAGATATCCACTAACTTTATCCTCCCGTAAACACAATCGCTTCACGATCCGTAAGCAGCGCTTTCAAATCTCTCTGACATAAGCATTCATCCACTGATTCCTGCTCCACGCATTTGAATCCATAGAATTCTTATATTTGTTCAATATTTTCTCCTACTCTTTCTCCAGCAGCCTCCGATACGTCCCATCCATCCCGATCGCTCCCACTGGCGCCGTAATCAGGATCGCCAGCACAGCTACGGACAGTACGATCTGTCCACATGGAAGTCCCATTGCAAGCGGCACGGAGCCGATCGCTGCCTGCACCGTGGCTTTCGGAAGATAGGCGATGACACAGAACAGACGCTCTTTGCGACTCAGCTGTGTCCCGGAAACACACAGGAACACACCAACTGCGCGGAATGCAAGTGCCGCAAAAATCATCGCAAGAGCCGCCGGTCCGGCCGTCAGCGTGTAGCGGATATCAACCGCAGCACCTACCAGTACAAACAAAATAACCTCCGCCGCCAGCCAGAGTTTCCCGAATTTTTCTGACAGACGTCTGGAAACGAACGCCGTACATTTCCATTTCAGCATGCAGGCCATACTCACAACGGCAAGCAGTCCCGATACAGATACAATTCCCTTCACCCACATCTCGATCGCCATCAGAAGAAACGACATGCCAAGCACAATGATTACTTTCATGCTGTTTCGCACGCAGTGCTCATGCGCATACGCGGTCTCAAAAAATCGGCTCAGAATATAACCAAAAATGCAGCCCAGGCAAACACCAAGCACGATTGACACCGGAATATTTACAAAATCCATCAGATGCACGCTTCCGCCCTGCGCCATCCCGGTAAATGTTGAAAAGAGCACAATCACATAAATGTCATCGCACGACGCTCCCGCCAGAATCATCTGCGGAATACTTTTTTTCGTTCCATAGCCCTCCTCCATCAGCTGCACCATGCGCGGCACAACGACTGCCGGAGAAACTGCACCGAGCACCGCGCCCATCACAGCCGCCTCAATCCGTGTCACACCGAGGATGTACGGTGCAAGCAGAAAAAATGCCAGGATCTCAAAACTGGCCGGAACGAATGACATCATCACAGCCGGCCGGCCCACCTTTTTCAGATCGACAAGATTTAAGGAAAGTCCCGCCTTTAAAAGAATGATGATCAGCGCAAGCTGCCTTAAATCTGCCGACACAGACAGGATCGAATCATCCAGCACATTTAAGACATGCGGTCCCAGCAAAATGCCGGTCGCCAGCATTCCGATGATGCGCGGCAGTTTTACCTTCTGGCAGATGGCAGCCAGAGATAGTCCGACCAGAAAAATAAACGCGAGTGATGTTAACATGATTTTGTCCTCCTTTTTACGCAGAAAAAGCTGATGCCCTCTGCGATTTGTTTTTTCGCAGAAGTCATCAGCTTTGATTTTAAGCGGTTTTGGGCAACGGCCCAGGGGAGAACTTCATTCCCGAAAGGCAGTATACCTGATTTTCACTTCGTTGTAAACTATTTTTTGATTTTTGCATTCAGATCTGAAACCGTTCTTTTCACGTACAGGTAAATCATTGCCCAGATTGCTGCAAATCCCGCCGCAAAGATC
>CAKRPI010000031.1 GCA_934376945.1 uncultured Lachnospiraceae bacterium
TCAGATATTTTGCAAAAATGCAAAGTCCGTTTCCGCTGATTCCTGCCTCGCTTCCATCCGGATTATAGATCTTTACTCCCATCTTTCCAAAGATCTGGACCGGCCCCACCAGAATTCCGTCCGCTCCGGCTCCGAAACGACGGTTGCAGATACTCCTGATATCCTCCGGCTTCAATTCATATTCATTTTTCACACAGTCATAAACCAGATAATCATTTCCGTAGCTCTCATACATTCCAAGTGTCAGTTCCATATAAAATCCCCCTTTGCACACTTTTTTTTATTATACTTCTTATTATTTAAAATAAAAACTTATTTCATGCTGTTTTTCTTGCGTATAGTGCTGTATAATATAACAATCCATAAGATCCATAAAAGATTCCTTCCCAGCAAAAATCGATTGCTTCGATTTCTTCCAAACACAGGAGCATTTTTATTATGAACAACCATTTTCTTCCCGAAAAATCAGGCTACTTAAACGATGAATTTCGCATTTTCTCACTGGTCAGCAAAAAAAGCCAGGAGTTTCAGACTCATTATCACAGCTTTCACAAACTGCTTTTTTTTGAATCCGGTGCGGTCAGCTATTATGTAGAAGGAGAAACCTACGAACTTTCACCGTTCGATCTTGTATTCGTTCCGGCTGGCGAGGTACACCGCCCGATCATTCACAGCAACGCTCCATACCGTCGTCTGATCTTATATCTTTCTCCTGCCTTTTTTGAAAAATATGAAAAAAAAGCAGTAGATCTTTTCCACTGCTTTTCACTTTGCTCTGCCCGTACCTCACACGTGCTTCGCTTTCCCGATCTGCCCAAAAGCAGACTTTATCCTCTCTTACAGGAACTCATGCACTGCGCACACCGTCCGCTTGACCCGGCAGAGCTTCTGTATCAGAAATCAGTCCTGCTTCAGTTTTTGCTGCTCTTAAATCAGGCAATGAGCAATGGATGTCCTGCGTTTCCGTCTGCGTCTGTCTCCAGTCCGCAGATTCTGCAGGTAATTTCTTATATTAATCAGCATCTTACCGATGAACTTTCCATCGATCAGATTGCTTCTGCCTGCTTTCTGCACCGTTCTTATCTGATGCATCTCTTCCGTCAGGAAACGGGTACCACAATCGGAAGCTATATCGCAGAAAAACGGCTTTTTACCGCACGTACACTGATCCGCTCCGGTGTTTCCATCACTGATGCTGCACTTCAAAGCGGTTTTCCGTCCTACTGTGCCTTTTACCGCGCCTATCAGAAAAAATATGGTCATTCCCCGAAAGATGACCGACTAAGCAGCCGGATCTCTTCTCCATACCCCTCCAGCTCATTCGGTGTCTCCAGGCAAAATGGTCTTCCCTGAAGCCGTGGATGGTGTACAACACTTTGCAGCGCCTTTAAACCGATGTAGCCCGCTCCGATTTTTTCATGACGGTCCTTATGGCTTTGAAATGGATTTTTGCTGTCATTTACATGAACCGCCTTCAGACGTTCCAAGCCGATGACCCGGTCAAATTCTTCCAGTACACCGTCTAAATCCTGCACGATATCGTATCCTGCATCGTACACATGGCATGTATCCAGACAGACACCGATCTTATCCTGCAATTCCACCCGTCTTATAATCTCCGCAAGCTCTTCGAACCGGCTTCCGATCTCCGTCCCCTTTCCTGCCATCGTCTCAAGCAGCACGGTTGTCTGCTGCTCCGGCCACAGAATCTCATTCAGTATCTCTGCAATTTCCCCGATGCCTGCTTCAATTCCCTGTCCGACATGGCTGCCCGGATGAAAATTATAAACATTTCCCGGCAAATATTCCATCCGTTGTAAATCGTCCAGAAACGTCATTCTCGCAAATTCCCGCACTTTTACATCTGCCGATGCCGGATTTAAGGTATACGGTGCATGCGCAACGATCCTTCCGATTCCATTTTCCTTTGCAAAGGCAAGATAAGCCGCGACATCCCTTTCATCCAACGGCTTTGCCCTGCTGCCGCGCGGATTTCTCGTAAAAAACTGAAAGGTCGTTGCTCCAATTGAAACTGCTTCCTTTCCCATATGCAAAAAACCTTTTGAGGATGATAAATGACACCCGATCTGAAGCATATCTGCCCTCCTGTTCTTCTTTGAATCACTCTTTCTCTTTGCATAATTTGTATTCTTTTTGCATAATTTTGTAAAGCGGTAGGCGGAAATGATTTTTCAGACGCGCTCTAAGCCTTTGCATACCGCTCCTTCCTTATTTCATCCATGATCTGCCGCACACGCTTCTGGCAGGTAAATAATATCACCTGATGTCCGCATCGTTCCAGCCAGGAAAGCACACTGCGCAGTCGTTCATCATCATACATTGCAAACGGCTCATCCAATAGAAAAGGAAGCTCTTCCTCTCCGGCCAGCACCTCTCCGGCTGCCATACGAACCGCAAATCGGATCTGATGCAGCATACTGGTACTGATCCTTCTTTGTTCCGTCGCCTGTCCGCCAAAATAGACACGGATCCGACCACTCGTCTCAACAACGATCCTGTCGCACTGACCACCCGACAACGCTTTTATAATTTCGGATGCACGCTCTCCGATTTCCGATGCCGGACCACCCCCGGATTTCTCCGACAGCTCCATAATCCGGTCAATTGCAAGATTTAAAGCAGTTATTTCCGTATCTGCTGTCTCCAGCTTCACATGCTGATGATACAGCTTCTCTACCTCTTCCTGGAGCTTCTGATAAATATCCTCTTTTTTCCTGATCTCTGCTTCCAGCTGCTTCTCTCTGACGGAAAGATCATACGACTCGTCTTCTTCCTTTTCTCCGGTAAGAAATCTTCTCACCGGGAAAAAAAGAAGCAGAAATGCACCCCCGAAAATCCCAAGGAAAATGCGCAGCAGCAAATGCTGCAACAACAGTGCTCCTAAAAGCGCAAGTACTCCGGCCAGGAGAAGAAGCATCTGAATCAGGTTCTTTCCGGTATCCGTAATCCCGTCTCCCTGCCAGCTGCTCTCTTCTTCCTGCTCCCTGCGCCCTCCCTGACGCAATGCATTACGCTGTGCCTGAAGGCGCAGCGCCTCTTTTCGCACATATTCTGCTTCCAGCTGACGCTTATGGATTCTTTCCTCCAATGCATCGGATTCTTTCTTTTTCTTTTGCTGTGCACACGCTCTGCGTTCCTCAAGCACCTTAAGCGCCGCTTCTCCATCTGCACCGTTTCCAGTTGTTTTTGCTGCCTTCAGGCACTGCCTGAGGCCATCTTCTACGTGCAGCTCACAGATGCTTTGATTCTGTGTCCAGAAAACAGTGCTTTCAAATGTATCTGCATCCAGGCCGCCCAGCAGCTCCGACAGCACTTCCTGCGGCTCCATCACAGCTTCCCATTCGTTGCCTTCCTCTGCTTCTTCCACCTCCTGTTTCACAGAAAGCATACCCGGATAGACTCCAAAGGTACGGCGTATCTCATAGCGCTGCCCGCCGTCCCAGACCGTCATTGCTCCCTCACCATCCGATTCCGTCATTCCATCGCCGGAGATCCCCCGTCTCTTTTCCTCTTTTGGACGCGGTCCGGACAGCATTGCCCCAAGGAAGGAATGAATGGTCGATTTTCCGGATTCATTGCCTCCGTAAATAATATTTACGCCGGATTGCAGCCGGATCGTATGCCCTGCAAATTTGCCCCAGCGGATCAGATCCAGTCTTTCAATCTCCACTGCTTTTCCCCCTTCTTCCAGCTTTTTTTTCTGATAGTCCGTTTGGATACAGAAGCGCTTCCAGTCCATAATACAGCGCTTTCTCTTCTGTTACACTCGTCGGACCGTCGTCTCCAAAGGATTCAATAAAACGCCCGATCAGCTTTCCCTCATACTTTTTTTTCAGCAGTTCCAGATGAAAAGCCGGAACGGTTTGGTTCGATACAGAAAGCACCCTTCCGCATTTTAAATATTCACGTACCTGCACAGAAAATCCAGGATCCCGCTCGCCTGCCAGTGTAATGCGGTACATATTCTGAGCCCCGCCCTCTTCGATCACGCGGCATATCTTTTCCTGCACGGAAAACGGATTGTCCGTCTCCGTCAATTCAACCGTCTTTTCCAGATATCGCCGGCCTTCCATTTCCACAAATGAAATATGTACCTTCTTCTTCTGAATATCTCCGATCACATATCCATGCGCTCCGATATCTTCTGCGCAGACCGGCTCAGGAGCGCCTGCATAAACGGCCAGATTCCGAATATACACCTGCGGATTATGCAGGTGTCCCAGCGCAATATAATCGAATCCTGCATCCAGCAGTTCATCCTTATTCAGCGGAATATGTGACGCATCGCCTCCATGCAGCAGCAATATTTTAAAATAATCATTTTTTTCCGCACGGACTCCCGTCATGACCGACTCGGATATTTCCCGGTGATGATAGCTCATTCCGTAAATTTCAAGCTTCAGCTCCGGAAGACGGATCCGTTCCAGCTGTTCTGAAAAAATGGTGATCACATTTTCATTCCACTGGTAAGTCAGATATGGGGAAGCCGGCTCAAGATAGTCCCGATTACCTGCGATCAGTACTACAACTGTTTTTTCCAGTGTCGAAAACAGATAATTCACCTCATTGAGTTCCTTTATTTCCGGCCTGCGATCAAACAGATCTCCTGCGATCAACAGCAGATCGACCTTTTTTTCATTTGCATCCGCAATACATCTGCGAAATCCTTCCCACAATTCTTTTCCGCGTGCTTTCGCCCACGGATAACTGTGATCCGGTGCTGCACCGAGGTGTACATCTGCAATATGCATAAAACGCATCTTTTTTCCTCCCGCAAAATTCTTTCTGTCTCTTACTCTATCATAGCATTTTTCAGCTTTATGTGGTATAATTATTAAAAATTTATAAAATATGCAAAGGAGGAAGCAATGAAAGCATTTGTAAAAGAATTCAAAGAATTCATCATGCGCGGTAATGTGATTGACATGGCAGTCGGCGTCATCATCGGCGGCGCTTTCAACAACATTGTCAGCTCACTGGTCAATGACATCGTGATGCCGGTCATTACACTCATCACCGGAAAGATCAATTTCACCGACATGCTGATCGCCCTCGACGGCAACAGCTATCCCTCCCTCAAGGCAGCTCAGGATGCTGCTGCACCGGTCATCGCATACGGCAATTTCATCCAGATCGTCGTACAGTTTCTGCTGACCGCTTTCGTTATCTTTCTGGTAATCAAAGGCATCAATCAGCTGCACAAGCCAGCCCCGGCGCCTACTCCTGTAACCAAAACCTGTCCGTTCTGCAAATCTGAAATTCACATCGATGCAGTAAAATGTCCGCACTGCGCCTCTGATTTAACAGAATAAAAAAGAAAGTGCCGCGCAATCCATGTGTTTCCACGTGAATTTGAGCGGCATTTTTTTGCTTCAGGCCTGCACATTCTTCTATCAGCAGCAGTAAAATCCTGGTATCACTCTTCCTCCGCAGCAGCAGTTGCAAAACAGATTCAGCATGCAAAGCTTCATACACCAGTCGCCGCCGCCTTCAAACGGATTCCCATAGGCCTCTCCCATCGTCTGATACCACTGGCCACCGTTTTCCAGCTGCTGCAAAAGCTGACGGTACGCCATATTTCCAGGCTCCATCTCGGCTGCCTTCTGCGCATGCTCCTTTGCAATGATATTGTTGCCCTGACCGGAGTTGGCCATGGCACTTAAATAATACCATCTCGCGGTATGCTGGCTGATCTCTGAAAGTACATGCAGAGCCTCTGCGAAGGCACGGTTTCGGATATAATTCTCCGCCGCCTGCATCCGTACATCCTCTTCCGACCAGGATGCGTTCTGACTACTCTGTGATCTTCCTCCATCATAACCACCGAATCCGCCAAATCCGCCGAATCCGCCAAATCCGCCATAACCGCCATAACCGCCCTGTGAACCGTAGCTGCTTCCTCCATAAGTACTCTGCCCTCCGGTTCCCTGCTCCCGTTCCTGCATGATCTGCTGATATGCCTGCTGGATCTCCTTGAATTTTTCCTCCGCCTGTGCCTTGTTCGGGTTATTAATATTCGCATCCGGATGATACGTTCTGCTCAGCTTCCGATATGCTTTTTTTATCTCGTCCTCAGAAGCATTCTGCGATACTCCCAGTACATCGTATGGATTTTTCATAATCTTTTTTCAAGTCTCCTCATTCCTGTTCCGATTTTTCTGCACTTTCTCATCATGGGTCTGCTTAATCAGAACATATCTCCCCCAGACTCCTGAATACAACACATTTCTCAGGATTCCTGCATATTCCAAAATCGGAAGCCGCTCAAACGCACGTGCTGATTCCGCTAATACATCCGTCAGCATCTTCCTGTATTTTGGTTCCTCATTTCCGTCAAAAACATCCCCGCAGTCCAGAAAAAGATTATAATTATTCTTTTTCCTGTCTTTTGGAAGATCTTCCAGCGCATCCATGAGGTAAATAAATTTCCCCAGATAAAATCCCATCTGCCGCAGATCCTCCTGCCAGATATCCTCTTTCCAGACGAAAATCTCGCCCAGAAAATGCCCGGTCAGACCTGCTACATAATCAATCTCTTTTTTCTGCTCTTTTTCTGCTTCGCCAAGCAAACGGATATTCTCTTCGATTGCTTTCCCCTGCCTCGGATATCTTTTTTTCAGCTCTTCGCTGCTTTTCTTAAGAAGCGCTGCTCCGGATGCCCCGATCAGACTGTGCTCATCCTTCCAGTCATCCTTCAGCTTTTCATACGACAAAAGCACACACATATCTGCTGCATAGGAAATCGCGCTGTTTTCTGCGCTTTTATGCTTCCGGATCGGATGAAGCATGCAGCGCCGCTCCTCTACGGTTGTCTTCTCCTCATACAGCGCGGTCAGAAGAATCGCCAGAAACGTCAGATCATAGTTTAACATCATCTGCGCAGTCCGTCCATACCTCAGATGCAAATTACGGCATAATCCGCAGTAAAAGCTGCGGTATGCCGTATATTCTTTCAGCTTAAGCTCCTGCTCATTTACATAAATATAACCAAACATCCTGTCTTCCCTTTTCAGAAAAAATCATAAATCTCAAAAACAGTACTTCCCATCCTTTCAGCTGCGCTTTTCAAATTCCTTGCGGCACTTCGGACAGGTAATACAGATCTTCCCCTTTCCGCGCGGAACACGGATCTTCTGTCCGCACGACGGACATTTATAAATATGGTATTCCTTGCTCTGCACAATGCGCCGTTTCATCTTCGCAAAAGATCTCCGGATCTTTTCTGTTTTTTGAAGATATGCGGAATTTTCGCTGCTTCTTTTTGAAATATTTCTTGAAAACATTCGAAAATAACAGTAGACAAGCAAGATAATCGCCACCAGATAAAGAAGCGGAAGCCGCGTGATCATATTCAATACCAGCAACACCAGCGTGACCGTCATGATAAATCTTGAAAATTCATCCGCTCCGTATCGTCCCTGCATAAATTGTTCCAGTCGTCTTCTCATTTGGATAACCTCACATTCTTAATCGACTAATTTATACAGACTGTACCGCCATTATGCCGGAATGTCAACGGCTCCTTGGCTGATTTCACATAAATTTCAGATATATCATTTTTCTATAAGTTTTGCAGCTGCTCAGGCTCATTCTGCTCACTGCTCTTAACTGCTTCCGGAAAACTCAGCTGAACAATAAAGTGATCCTCCTGCAGCTTCAGCAAAAATGAACCGCCCTGCAGCTCCGTCAGGCTCTGTGCGATTGAAAGCCCAAGACCACTCCCCTCTGTATTACGGCTCCGGTCTCCGCGCACAAAACGTCCCATCAGTTCTTCTGCTGATAAATCAAGATGCTCTTTCATCTGATTTTCCAGTGAGATTTTTACGTGCCCGTCATCCTTTTCAAGTCCGATGACAACTGTACTGTTCTCAAGCGCATATTTGCAGATGTTGCCAAGAAGATTTTCCAAGACGCGCCAAAACTGCCTACCGTCTGCCATGATATACGCAGGCGCTTTTTCCATTTCCCATCTGGCTGTCAGGCCTTTTTCCTCCAGCCTGTCCTCAAATTCTCCATATGCCTGATCCAGCATGCTCTGCACCTGCAGACGCATCATATGAAGCTCCACATTTCCGGAGCTGATCTTGCTCACTTCCACAAGATCCTCGGTCAGCTGTCTGAGCCTCTGGGATTTCTGATCCAGAACTTCTATATAATGCTGTACGTTCTCCCCTTCCAGATGCTCCCGTTTCAGAAGATCGACATAATTCACGATCGAGGTAAGCGGCGTTTTCAGATCATGCGAAACATTTGTAATCAATTCTGCCTTCAGGCGCTCATTACGCACGATCGCCTCTACGGCTTCCTGCAGCCCGTCTCCCATTTCATTGACTGCCTTCGCCATCTCATACGTCTCTCCGGTCAGCGTTGCAAGATCAATCTTGTATTCCAGATCACCTTTTGAGATCTGATGAATCCCCTCCCAGACACTCTGTTTCCCCGCCATATCACGCAGCAAATATAAAAGCACCGCCATATCAAGCACAAATACCATAAAAATACCGACACGTCCGAAAAACAGCAGAAATGCAAAATTCAAAATGAAAAATATAATGTAAAAAAACAGAAGCTGCCCGGAAGCTGCCCTCGTAGCAGTTACCCGCTTCCACGTATAGATCAGCATTCTGCAGATACTGTTGTGCCACAGAAGATGCGCACGAAGCCTTCGCACAAAGCCGGTAAACGCAGAAAGACTCAGGAGCCATATGACAGAGGCTGCCACCGACCAGAAAATCCGTTCCCAGCCCCTGATCAGCATCGGCTCCGGCGTTCGAAAATCCAGCACGATCATCACCAGTACTCCCAGGATCACATAAATCCCTCCTGCAAGCTCCGTAGGAATCCGGTCCATCCAATAAATCCTCGTTGCCAGTCTTCCCTCCTGCCATCCGGCACTCAGCACAGAAAAAACAAATGCCGCAAAAAGGAGCACACCGCTGATGATCGCAAGACCCGCACAGCTTCGCACGATCACTTCTCTGTTCGAAAAATAATCCGCATACGTCCGCAGCTCATCCTGTACCGGATACGCCTGATCCACCGCAAGAAAAATTTTTTCATTTGAGTTGACAAAACGATCATTTAAATACCAGTTAGCAGCCGCATCATTCAGCACATTTTCCGAATTACTTACCATGATATTGTAGCTTCGTTCACCCTCATAAAGCATGACAAATGATTGTTCCGCTGCAAGCGCCTGTGCCGCTTCTTCATAGGAAGATATATCCAGATTTGTGTAGAGCTGCCCTGTCGTCGTATTTTCAATACAATAGCGCAGATTGCTCGGTGCCTGACGCGACCAGCTCTCTTGCTGTTCCTGTGTATACTGCTGATAATGCTCATAGATCTGCTTGCTGACCTGATTCAGCTTTGTATACATATCAAGAACAAAGCCCGAAGAATCAGAATACCATCTTGCGCATTCTGCAAGAGAAATTCCGGTCACCGGCCGGATCGTCTCAAGCGTCTCCGCCTGTGCTTCCAGCCGTTCACCTGCAAACTGACGATTGTCCCCGGCCATCGCTTTCGTCAGCGCCTGTTCCAGTGCCTGCTGTCCTCCGCTTTTACAAAATGCAACAAGATCCGAAACAAGATACGTTGTGTTCATATCCTGAACGGAGCTTCCGCTTTTTCCGTAGGACTGAATATCGATCTCTTTTTCACCGGAATACACTCCATTTTCCTCAAACAACGCTTCGTTATCCTGACCGTCGATTTTATTGTGCAATATCGTATCTACCTGCCGAAAAAACAAATCCGACTCTTCAAAATTCTTTGACATTTCCTTCAGGCTGTAAGAATCTTCCATCCAAAATCCGATCGTCAGAAGACAAAGCGCCAGCACTCCTGCACAAAGAGCCTGCACCACCAGCAAGATCCATTTTGTTTTCTTTTTATAAAGCAGCTTTTCTAAAAATCCATACACCGCTTCTCCCCTTTTTCTTTTATAACTTTTCAACTTTATAACCGATTCCCCAGATAACCTTTAAATATTTGGGATTTTTGGGGTCAATTTCAATTTTTTCGCGGATATGCCGGATATGGACCGTCACGGTATTATCTGCACCGTATGCTTCTTCCTTCCAGATCTGTTCGTAAATCTGATCGATGGAAAATACCTTTCCCTTATTTTTTACAAGAAACAGCAGAATATTATATTCTATTCTTGTCAGCTTCACCGGTTCTCCGTCTACTGTCACTTCCTTTCGGTCGTCATTGATCACAAGACCTCCCGTTGAGTAGATCTGTTCTGATTCCTCCTGACCTGCCGCTCCGAAATTGGTATAACGGCGAATCTGTGATTTTACCCTTGCCAGAAGCTCCATCGGATTAAACGGCTTTGCAATATAATCGTCCGCTCCCAGATTCAGTCCGAGCACCTTGTCTGTATCCTGTGATTTAGCAGACAGTACAATGATCGGAATACTGCTTGTCTCCCTGATTTTCATAATTGTGTGGATACCGTCCAGTTTTGGCATCATCACATCCAGCAAAAGCAGGTGTACCTCCTCCGTCTTCAGGATCTCAAGCGCCTGCATCCCGTCATATGCTTTTAAAATCCGATATCCTTCCTGTGAAAGATAAATCTCTATCGCATCCACGATATCTTTTTCGTCATCACAAACCAAAATTGTATACATAAATCCTTCCCCCTTTTTACTGCCTGTCCAACTGACCAAAGCGAATATTCGCAATCTGCTTCACTTCCTGCAATATCATGCCTGCACGATCATAAGAAGTCTAAGCTCATAAGGAATCCCAGCTCTTAAGGAATCCTGACTCATAAGGAATCTCGGCTCTTAAGGAATCCCAGTTCATAAGCAATCCTCCTTAGGAGATTCCGTAAACGGATCCTTCTTTATGATAACAGAAACAGCCTCGGTGCTGAGCCGTGCCAGGCAGCACATGTCTGTTCTCAGTATACCAGAAGCTGTTTTATTTTCTGTCATTATTTTATTAAATTTTCCTTAGGCTTTTTACTTGCTCAGGTGTTTTCCCTTACTTTGCCTGAATCACATGCATCATGTTGGTCATTGCACCCTTGCCTTTTACCATATTTGTTGCCGGATCGCCCGCAGTAAATACAACCATATCGCCTTCTTTTACATACCCTTCCCGCTTTGCCACATACATTGCATGCGAAATAATATGCTCCGTCGTATCCTCCTCGTATCCACGAAGTGGTGTCACGCCCCAGTAAATCTGCATTTTTCTCTGTGCCCATGCATTCGGCGTCACTGCATAAATCGGCTGCTTTGGTCGGAAATTTGACATCAGTCTGGCGGTCTGTCCGGACATGGTCGGCGTTACAATGCAGTCTGCTTCCAGATTTGTAGCCGTACGTACTGCCGCTACGCCGACTGCATTTGATACATTGGCATCTCCGCGTAAGGTACGGTATTCCGGCATCACCTGATAATCCAGATACTGTTCCGTAGATTCTGCGATCTGTGCCATCATCTTCAGTGCTTCCACCGGATATTTTCCCATCGCGGTCTCACCGGAAAGCATGATCGCATCCGCACCCTCACGAACCGCATTGGCCACGTCCGTTACCTCTGCTCTGGTCGGTCGCGGATTACGGATCATGGAATCCAGCATCTGCGTTGCGATGATAACAGGCTTATACTTCTGATTGCATTTCTCCACGATCAGCTTCTGCACATGCGGTACCTCATAAGCCGGAATCTCCACACCGAGATCGCCTCTTGCTACCATGATCCCGTCTGCTGCGCTTACGATCTTATCGATATTTTCAATTCCTTCACTGTTCTCAATCTTTGCAATCACATCCACATGCTCCGCATGGTGTTCCTTTAAGATTGCCTTGATCTCTTTGACTGCTTCAGCATCACGCACAAAGGAGGCCGCAATAAAATCAATTCCCTGCTCTATACCAAAGATAATATCATCACGGTCTTTTTTTGTGATTCCCGGAAGATTTACCCGTACGTTCGGCACATTGATGCCCTTTCTCTGTCCAAGTTCGCCTCCGTTGCGTACGGTACAGACAATGTCTTCTCCCCGGATTTCCTTCACTTCAAGACCGATCAGTCCATCATCGATCAGAATCGTATTCCCCGGCTTTACATCCTTTGCCAGGTGCGAATACGTCTGATAAACCATCTTTTCATTGCCTTTGATTTCTTTAGAGGTCAGGATAAACTCTTCTCCTTCTTTCAGCGTTACCTTTCCGCCGTTTTCCAGAAGTCCTGTACGGATCTCCGGTCCCTTTGTATCCAGCAGAATCGCAATTGGCTTTTTCATCTCCCCACGCACACTCTTCAGCAGATCAAATCTTGCTTTCTGCTCTTCGTGATCTCCATGAGAAAAATTAAAACGGGCAATATCCATTCCGTTTTTAACCAGTGCTTTCAGTGTCTCGCGATTATCCGCATTAGGACCCATCGTACAGATAATTTTTGTTTTTTTCATCTATTTCCTGCCTCCTATTTTTACTTAAATATACCCTCTGAATCTTTTGTGCTTAAGCAAGTGCAAAAAAGAATCATGAATACATTCCCCATGTAATCTCAAAATCTTTTTATGCTTAACTAAGTGCAGGAAAGACTCCCAGATTACATTTTCTCTTTCAACCGTCTTATTTTATCATATTTCAGGCATTCCTGCTGCATTTTATTAAATTTTTACCTGGTTTTAACACATGTCTTACCTTTTTTCTGTCTGTCAAAGCTTTGGTTATTCTCTGCGCTCTTTGATGCCATCCACCTCAATCTGATCGCCCGAAATATTCAGAATATCACGGATCTGCTCCAGAGGCATATCCAAGTACGCAGACAGCTCCTCCGCCGAAACTCTGCGCTCCAGATCACGTTCCAGATTTTTGATCGCCTCATCCAGATGATTGACCTGACTTACCATATTTTCATTTCGTTTCTTTGTTTCCTCATTTGAATGAATGGCTGCCTGCATTGCTTCATTCACCGAATTGAGCAGATATGCCTGACATGCAGCAGCATTTTCATACTCGCCCAGATGTTCCATTGCCATTAACAGGCCAATATTTCCTTCCTGGATCAGATCCTCCGATGCAATCTCATCCCCTTCATACTCGCCTGCCATTTCACAGATGAGAGGAAGATACCAGCGGATCAGCTTTTCCCTTGCATCAGCTTCTCCTGCTGCCACTGCATTCAGAAGTTCTGTCTCATCCTCTTCTTCCCGTGCCGCAAGCTCCTGCAGCTCCTCAAGATAAATCGAAAGACCAAAGCCTTCTTCTCCTTCCGGAAGTTCTTTTGCCTCCGCTTCATCATCTGGTACCTGAATTCCCTGTTCGCTCAAATACTGATAAACCATCTTCAGGTGTTCTTCCTCCAGCGGAAGGTGTGAAAGACGTTCTTTAATCTCCTCTTTTGTGATAACTCCGCCCGCTTCGTCAGCTGCCTTTCGAATCTCCCCGAGCATTTCCCGAAATATAATCCTGTTATCCATTTTTTCTCAAAAGCCTCCTCATTATTCGGTCTGTGCCGCTTCCTCCGCAAGCTTTCCGCGCAATACCTCCAGTGCTTTTTCAAGTACCGGGTCTTCTTTTCCACTATCCGCATCGTTTTCCGCATCGTTTTCCGTCTTGTTATCCACAATAATATCCGGCGTAATCCCGTTTCCGTTGATATCCTGTCCAAGCGGTGTGTAATATTTCTCTACCGTCATTTTAAATGCAGAACCATCCGACAGCGGAAACGTTTTCTGCACGATCCCTTTTCCGTACGTCGTTGTTCCGATAATCGTACCTGCCTTATGATCCTGAATCGCACCCGCAAAAATTTCCGAAGCACTCGCAGAATTTTCATTTACAAGAACCGCCAGCTCACAGTAAACGGTACGCAGCCGGTCTGAATTGTATTCTTCCCTGTTTCCGTCCTTATCCTCTGTATAGACCAGCAAGCCTTCCGGAAGCACCTCGTCCAGTATATCACACACGGAGGTCAATAATCCACCCGGATTATCACGCAGATCTATAATCAGTTTTTTCATTCCCTGATCTTCCAGCATTTCTGCCGCATCCACAAACTGTCCGACCGCAACCTCCGTGAACTCACTGAGCTGAATATAACCAATGCCTTCTTCCTTCATCTCATACGTCACGGCAGGAACTTCCACATCACCGCATTCAATTTCAAACGACAGTTCTTCATCTGCCACCGGTCGGTATACCTTTACTGTAAACGCACCGTCCATTCCCTTGATCAAAGCGACCACTGCATCTAGTGACATTCCTTCAAGCGCAGTGTCATCAATCTGCTCAAGAATATCTCCCACCTGCAGTCCGGCCTGATCTGCCGGTCTTCCCGCATACACTTCGTTGACCGTCAATTCTCCTGACTTTATATCCTGTTCAATGACTGCACCGATCCCCGTATACTCTCCACGGCTGGAATCCATCACAGAATTCAATTCTTCCGCTGTATAATAATTTGCATACGGATCATCCAATCCGGCCGCAATTCCTTTAAACAGATAAGCGGACAGCAGCTCACTGTCCACATCATTTAAATAATTGCTCTCGATCAGATTTTTCACTTCTTCCAGCATGGAAAACGTCGATGGATCTGTCAGAATTTCCGCTCCGCTTTCTGTCTCTTCCTCCACGGACTGCAGCTCTTTTTTTGCAAATCTTCGCTCACCGATGTTCCATCCTGTCAGAAATATAAACACACAAAAAAACGCGGTCAGAACACCTGCAAGAAATCCGGTAGTAAAGCTGCCTTGATGTCTTTGCGGCTTTATCTCCGTTTTCTCCACCAGGTCTTCTTTTCTTTCTTCTTTCTCCGGCAAATGCTCCATCCGGCGCCTCCTTATTTTTCAAACATGTTCTAATATACTCTCGGGAGGATTCCTTATAATCCTGCAAAGACCGAAGCTACCGCCCTTCTCATGCCTGCATGATCAAGGGCAAAACTTCGGTCTCCTTTGCTGTCAATACTCCTGATTTTCCATGTATTTCATGTACTTGACTACCATTAATGCAATCTTAAATGTGATTGCATCCTCAAATACACGCAGATCAAGTCCTGTCGACTTCTGAAGCTTATCAAGACGATATACCAGCGTATTCCGGTGAATATACAGCTGTCTTGATGTCTCTGATACATTCAGGCTGTTTTCGAAAAATTTATTGATCGTAACCAGTGTCTCTTCATCAAAATCATCCGGTGATTTCCCATCAAAAATTTCACGGATAAACATTTTGCAAAGCGGGATCGGAAGCTGATAGATCAGACGGCCGATGCCAAGTGAGCTGTAGGCGATGATCTGACGCTCTGAGAAAAAGATTTTTCCGACATTAAGCGCCATCCGCGCTTCCTTGTACGATCTGGAAACCTCTTTGATCTCGCCAACCACTGTGCCGTATGCGATCAGCGAACTCTTTTTCTTTTCTTCCCCAAGGGAATCAAGCACCATTTCCGCAATATGATCCATCTCTGCGCTTCCATCCTGCGGTGCGAGCTCCTTGACTACAATGATGCTCTTTTCATCCACAGCAGTAATAAAGTCACCTGATTTGGAACCAAACAGACCTCGGACGGTCTCCAGCGAATTATTTTCTTTTTCATGGCTGATCTCCAATATAAATACCACACGACGCGCTTCCGTGTCAATATGCAGTTTTTTCGCCCGATTGTAAATATCCACAAGCAGCAGATTATCCAGAAGAAGATTCTTGATAAAATTATCCTTATCAAAGCGCTCCTTGTAAGCAACCAGAAGATTCTGGATCTGGAACGCCGCCATCCTTCCTACCATATGGACATCATCGCTGTTCCCGTTTGCCAGAAGTACATACTCCAGCTGATGCTCATCAAACACCTTAAAAAACTGGCAGCCCGATACTACCTGGCTGTCTGCCGGAGACTCTGCAAAGCTAAGCACCGAATTCCGAAAGCCCTCTGCCTCCGGAAAAGTCGTTGCCAGCATAATTCCTTCCGTATCGAGCACGCAAAGATCTACCCGGCTGATCGCCTTCAGTCCATCTAATGTCGTCTGTAAAACCTGATTTGAAATCACAATCCCATCCTCCTTCTCTGCTGCCCTGCTGGCTTCCCCCCGTAACTTTGGCCAGTCAAAATGCACGATTATTCTAATTTCGGTCCTCGCATTATCGCGTAACTGGTATTATTTTAATATATGTATCAAAAAAAATCAATCATTATTGTGAACTTTTACTAAGCATCCCCTGATTTCCTTTCTTCCCTCGTTCACATTTTATTCATGAATCTTTCAAGAATTCTTCAAGAAGCTCTCACGTTTTTTTCACTTCTTTTTTTTATACTGTCATTACATTAAGAAATACAAAAGAGAAACCAAGATTTCTCAGTCAAACTTTTAAAATTCTATATGCTTACAAGTTTTATTTTGATAAACTTTTTCATAATACGCCAGGTCTTTTACCTGGCATCCTCCCTTTCTTCTTTTTATTTTACAAAAAAAGCTTCGCCGGCCGCGAAGCCTTTTTTGTATTCTTTTTTGCCTGCTTCCTCTGAATCATTCCGTTTTTCACTCACAGGATCCTCTGTTCTTCGAAACAGAAAAAGGCTCCGGAGCTTTCGCCCGGAACCTTTTTTGATTAACCAGTATCTTATTAACAGCTTTCTCTTCAGACCTCAAACAGCAGATCGCCATAAGACGGCATCGGCCACATCTCTTTGTCCACAATCATTTCCAGCTTATCCACCGGTGCACGAAGCTCGCTCATTGCCACTGTGACAACATCGTGGAAGAATCTTGCCTGCTCCACTCCTTCTGCCTTTCCTGCAGCCTCTTCTGTGACATCGATCAGTTTTGCAAGTGCTACCTTCGTATCAGAAAGCAGTGCGCTCGTCTCATTGAGCAGTTCCACCTGTACGGAAGCCTCTGCGCCGGCCTTTACGACTGCATTTACCGTATCTGCCAGACTTCTGGTATACTTAATGACTGCCGGAATGATCTGCTTGCTTGCCATATCGATCATCGCACGTGCTTCAATATTGATCGCCTTGGAGTAGTTCTCATATTTTACTTCTACACGGGATTCAAGCTCTGCCTTCGTAAATACACCGTACTTGCCGAACATAGCAATCGCTTTATCTGTCACAAGTGCCGGAATTGCATCTACCATAGACTTGATGTTCGGAAGACCTCTGCGTTCTGCCTCAGCCACCCACTCATCGGAATAACCATTTCCGTCAAATACAATACGCTGATGATCACTCGCATACTGCTTGATCAGATCATGCACTGCCATATCAAAATCTTCTGCTTTTTCCAGAATATCACATGCATCAGAGAATGCTTCTGCCACGATCGTATTCAGCACGATATTCGGGGATGCAATGGAATCTCTTGATCCTACCATACGGAACTCAAACTTATTTCCGGTAAATGCAAACGGTGACGTACGGTTACGGTCAGTAGCATCCTTTGCCAGATCCGGAAGCGTCTTAACACCAGTCTCAAGCACGCCTCCCTTTAAGGAATGTGTTGCTTCACCAACACTGATCAGCTGTGACATAACGTCCTGCAGCTGCTCTCCAAGGAAAACAGAGATAATGGCTGGCGGTGCCTCGTTTGCTCCCAGTCTGTGGTCATTGCCCGGATCTGCAGCGGATTCGCGCAGCAGATCTGCATGCTCATCGACTGCTTTGAGAATACAGGTCAGCACCAGAAGAAACTGTATATTCTCATGCGGTGTCTTGCCCGGCTCCAGAAGATTGATGCCGTCATCCGTTGTCAGTGACCAGTTATTGTGTTTACCGGAACCATTCACACCTGCAAACGGCTTTTCATGAAGCAGACACTTCAGTCCGTGCTGGCATGCTACTCTTTTCAAGGTCTGCATAACGATCTGATTATGATCCACTGCAACATTTGCTTCTGCGTAGATCGGTGCCAGCTCATGCTGTGCAGGTGCCACCTCATTATGCTGTGTCTTTGCGGTAACGCCAAGCTTCCACAGCTCTATATTTACATCCTTCATAAAGGATGCGATTCTCTGACGGATGGTTCCGAAATAATGATCGTCCAGCTCCTGGCCCTTCGGCGGCATTGCTCCGAACAGCGTACGGCCGGTAAAGATCAGGTCTTTTCTCTTAAGGAATTTTTCGGCATCTACCAGGAAATACTCCTGCTCCGGTCCGACAGACGGAGTTACCTTTGTAGAAGTCGTGTTGCCGAACAGCTTCAGAAGTCTTAAAGACTGTTTGTTGATCGCTTCCATGGAACGAAGAAGCGGTGTCTTCTGGTCAAGGGCTTCTCCTGTGTAAGAGCAGAATGCCGTCGGGATGCAAAGCGTTCCGCCTGCAGCATCATGACGTACAAATGCCGGTGAAGTGCAGTCCCAGGCTGTATAGCCTCTTGCCTCAAACGTTGCTCTTAAGCCACCTGACGGAAAAGAGGATGCATCCGGCTCACCTTTGATCAGCTCTTTACCGGAAAACTCCATCAGAATTGTGCCGTCTTCCCTTGGCGCCGTAATAAAGGAATCATGTTTTTCAGCGGTAACGCCGGTCAGCGGCTGAAACCAATGCGTATAGTGGGTTGCCCCCTTCTCAATTGCCCAGTCCTTCATCACTGCTGCAATAATATCTGCTGTCGCGAGGTCAAGCTCTTTTCCTTCTTCAATGGTCTTTCTCAAAGCCCGATATACTTTTTTCGGAAGGCGTTCCTGCATTACTTTGTCCGTAAATACATCTTCACCGAAGATGTCCGCTACATTGAAATATTCGCTCATGTCCTCTCCTCTTTCCTTCTGTAATATTATTTTTCCTGCCATATGAGCCTGCATAAGACTGCATGATCGTACACACATCATAATCTAACCTATATAGCAAAAGAGGGCGTTCCATAACGCAATATTACGGAACACCCTTGTTCTGAGTACTAAAATACTCTCTTTTCTTTGAAATTGCAAGTGCCTTTTTCTTTTTTGGTATATTTTCCAAATTTCAAAAAATATACCCTGCTTTTCTATTCACTTTGTTTATTCGGATTTCTTTTTGCTGACTACATCGAAGATAACGGCTGCCAGAAGCACAAGCCCCTTTACCACCTTCTGCATGTTCTGGTCTGTACCCATAATGGACATACCCTGGTTGATGATACCCATAAGAACTGCTCCGACGATAACACCAGGAACCGTTCCGACTCCACCGTATGCAGAAGCTCCTCCGATGAAGCAGGAACCGATCGCATCCATCTCGTAGTTCTGTCCATAGGTTGGCTGTGCACTCGTCAGACGTGCGATTGTCAGCATACCTGCCAGTGCTGCAAGAAATCCCATATTCGTATAAGCAATAAAATATACCATATCCGTATTGATACCGGAAAGCTTTGTTGCCTTTTCATTTCCGCCAACTGCATAGAAATAACGTCCTACTGTCGTCTTGCTCGTGATATAACCATAAACAAGCACCACGATCAATACCCATACAAGAGAGGTCGGGATTCCTTTGTGCTGTGCAAGCTTCATGGTGACAAATAGAATCACTGTACAAATCACAAGCATCTTCGCATACATGGCACCGACATTTCCCGTCTCATACCCCTTCTTCACACGGTTCATATGGCCACGTACCGTAATAAATATGTAAGCAACACAGGCGATCACTCCAACTGCCAGTGCCACACGGTTCAGTCCGTCTCCTCCAAGAAAATCCGGAACGTAGCAATTTGCACCGCCGCCGAACAGCTTGATAAACGCTTCTGACTTGATCGGCAGTGTCTGTCCGCCAAGTACTACGTTGGAAAGACCACGGAATACCAGCATGCCCGACAGCGTTACGATGAACGGAGGAATGCGCAGAAATGCGATCCAGAATGCCTGCCATGCACCGATCACCGCACCGAGCAGCAGCATCAATACAACAGAAATACCAACCGGAAGGTGCATTTTCTCCATCATGACACCGCCGACTGCTCCGACAAAGCATACTACAGAGCCGACAGACAGGTCAATGTTTCCTCCGGTCAGGATACACAGCAGCATACCGGTCGCCAGTACAAATACGTATGCATTCTGTGAAATGAGGTTGGTAATATTCTGCGGCAGAAGGATCTTGCCCTGTGTGCCCCAGGTAAAAAATATCGTTACGAGAAACAGTACGATAATCATCGTATATTTTTGAATTCCTGTTTTCAATTTTGCTTTATCCATTTTGCTCTCCTTTTCCGAGTAAAGCGGGTGTTTCAGTTCCGCTCTCACTCCTTATTTACGAACAGGCGGATATTTCAGATCCGCTTTGCTGCCTGGTTATTTTCGGTCAGATGACCGCAGAATGCAGGACATAATTTTCTCCTGCGATGCCTCCTGCGCACTTAATTCTCCGGCGATCCGCCCCTCGTTCATGACGTAGATACGATCCGACATTCCAAGTACTTCCGGAAGCTCGGAGGAAATCATGATGACGGATTTGCCCGCTGCCACCAGATCATTGATGATACAGTAAATCTCATACTTTGCGCCGACATCGATACCTCTTGTCGGTTCATCCAGGATCAGCACGTCTGGATCTGCAAACATCCACTTTGCAAGAAGCACTTTCTGCTGATTACCACCACTTAAGTTTCCGACATTCTGTTCCACCGTCGGACATTTTGTCTTCAGCTTTTCTTTGTATTCCACCGCTACTGCATATTCCTTGTCTTTATCAATGATTCCCTTCTCACTGACTGCTTCCAGATTTGCAAGCGTTGTATTCGTCTTAATCGGATTGCTCAGGATCAGTCCGTCCCCTTTTCGGTCCTCGGTCACATACGCAAGCTTATGATGGATCGCATCTCTGGCATTTTTCAGATGAACTTCTTTTCCGTCAAGAAACAGCTGTCCGCTGATGTTCGTTCCGTAGCTCTTTCCGAAAATACTCTTTGCCAGTTCAGTACGGCCGGCTCCCATCAGTCCGGAAATACCAACCACCTCTCCTTTGCGAACCTTGATAGAAACATTATCTACGACCTTACGTTCCGTATAAATCGGATGGTGTACGGTCCAGTTCTTTACTTCCATATTGACTTCGCCGATCTTCACACCCGGACGCTTCGGGAAGCGGTCTGCGATCTCACGGCCTACCATGCCCCGGATAATCCGGTCCTCCGAAAAATCATCCACACCCTTTGTCAGCGTCTCGATCGTTGATCCGTCACGGATGACTGTAATCTTATCCGCCACATAAGAAACCTCATTTAATTTATGAGAAATAATAATACAGGTCATTCCCTCACGCTTGAATTTCAGAAGCAGATCCAGCAGTGCCTGTGAATCCTGCTCGTTCAAAGAAGAAGTCGGTTCATCCAGGATCAGAAGCTTTGCATTCTTTGCAAGTGCTTTTGCGATTTCTACAAGCTGCTGCTTGCCGACTCCGATATCCTTGATCAGAGTCCTGGAAGACTCCGTAAGTCCTACCTGTCTGATATATTTATCTGCCATTCCATAGGTCTCATCCCAGTTGATGGCAGCTTTTTTTCCACGTTCATTTCCAAGGAACAGGTTTTCTCCGATCGTCATATACGGAATCAGTGCCAGTTCCTGATGGATAATTACGATACCTTTTCCTTCACTTTGCTTAATATCATGAAACTTACATACTTCCCCATTGTAAATAATATCACCCGTGTAAGTACCATACGGATATACGCCGGAGAGTACGTTCATCAGAGTCGATTTTCCGGCTCCGTTCTCGCCGACCAGAGCGTGAATCTCGCCCTCTT
>CAKRPI010000032.1 GCA_934376945.1 uncultured Lachnospiraceae bacterium
CCTGCAAGGTTCAGCGAACTTGTAGCTGTTCTGGTTCCCAATCCCGACATGATCTTCTGTGCCGTAGTCATGTTGGCCACCTTGAATGCCATCTGTTGTGCGGTAAGCTTCTGTGCTGCCTTCATCACGCCAGCCTTCACCAGTCCGTTAGTCAGAACTCTGGTTCCAGTATTTACTATAGCACTTGCGCCGGCACCGATTACGGCAAGCGGACCAGAATCAGCAGCCATGTTTACGGCAGTAGATGCAAATCTCGTACCGATTCCCGAGCGATAGGTTTCATCCTTGTGTCCTGCCACCTTCTGAATCTCCGCATCGCCATCCGCAATGGCAATACCTTCCTGCAATCTCTGTCTTGTATCTCTAGACATCACAGATGGAGCCACCACCATACCGATGATAGAGTTGCTGAGGTTCTTTGCAATATAGTCAAGCGCACCGTGAGGCATGATTTCCTCCTGATTTCGCATCGTCAAAGCCTTCTGAGCATAGTTCATAATCTCAGGAGTAACGTATTTGTCCACGTATTCCTCTACACTCATGTTCAGTTTCTCTGCGCTCTCGGCAATATGGCGCTGCATTCCCTTCTGCGAATAAATCTCGTTGATTTTACTGCTGAGATTGTTCATCAGAACGTTCTGGCGGTTCACCTGCTCCTGAGTCTGAGCATCACGGAAAGCCTGTTCCTTTACTGACTGAGGCGCATAGATACCGCCCTTCTCGTCAAGGTTCTGCTGATACTGCTGACGTGTCAACTCCTGCGCCTCGTTCATGGAAGAATCTACAAGTTCGAGCAGATCATTACCCAAAATACCTTCGGACCGGCCGTCATTCCTTACGAACTTGTTACCCTCCACCTCATACTGGGCGAATGCTCTTGCATCGTCCTCTCTCTGCTGCTTAGCTCTAGCCTGTTTAGCCTCAGGAGTAGAAAGCTGCTGCATCGTTTCGTTGAAGTTCTTGGCAGTAGGAGTGATTCTGCTTCTGCTGATAGGGGTAGCTCTCTGCTGCTCCTGACGTGCAGACTGTTCCTGTGCTCTTTGCATGCGTGCGCGCGCATTACTAGCCTGAGCCTGCTGCATCGGGGTCATTTGGTTGTTGCGCATGTGCCCCAGTTCCCAGTTCTGCATGTAGTCTGTACCCGAAGCTGTAGCCGTACTAGGCTGCTGAGCCTTCTGTTGTCTTGGCTTCTGATACTGAGCCGCCACTTCCTGCGCTCTCTGCTTCATCGTCTGCTTCTTGACAGGCTGAACAGGCTTTGATTTCTGCTGAGGCTTCGGATTTACTGCATGAAGTCCCAATCGCTGAGCAAACTCCTCATACGAATTACTGGAAACAGCACCATCGGCGTGAAGCGCATCATAGAGCTGCTTTCTGTTCTGATAACCCTGCTTGCCCGGCGCATAAACGAACTGTCTGAAATGCTCTCTAGTTCCTGTAACTGCGCCATCGGCTTTCAAGGCGTTATAAAGTTGGTCAAATTTATCTCCAGCCATATATTATATATTAATGTTTATAATCCAAGTTTCTTTGTATTCTTATAGCCGTTCTTCGACTTGCCGGCAGACTTCGGTCTGTTTCTCGCATTCTTAGCCGCATTCTGCGAAGCTGCTGCCTGACTGGTAACAGATGCACCCTTTCTTCTTGTGGTGGTCGTTACCTCTGCGCCAGTCTTCGGGTTAATGGTCTTCGTACTGGTAGATGTAGAAGTCTCACCCTGTGGAAGCTTGCCGTATTCACGGTAGTACTCCTGTTCCCACATGGTCTTGTTAGGCTGATAGCGCATCTTGCCGTTCTTATCCTCAAACCAGTACTTGGCACCCGAGCCGCTACCGCTCCTGCCTGACCGTCCACCGCCGCCACGCCCCTTATGGGTTGCATTATACTGCTGAATAGCCAGACGCTGCCTAGTCTGCTCATCCTTCACCTTGTCACGTCCCTTCTTATACTCGAAATCGCGCTTATCTTTATCCTTCTTATACTGGTCAGCCGCCGCATCCTTTCCCTTTCGGTACTCAAACTTATCCTTGGCAAGCTGATTACCCTCACCACGAAGACCCATAAGATATTCCTTATAAACCTGATCAGCCCTAGCAGCAGCACTCTTTAGGTCGAGGTTAGCCTGCTTATAGGCAGCATCAGCATCAAGTGCAGCCTGTTTCTGTCTCTGAGCCTTGCGGTTCTGATACCCCTGTTCCATCATGGCAGTAGGGTCGTTGAACACCTGCAGAGGCGCACCCTTCGAAGTATTGACGATATTTCCCATGTGGCGGATAGCATCGGCAAAGGCAGCGATATTCTCACGGTTGGTAGTGATTCGGCGGTCATACTCGTCTGGAGTCTCGCCCTCTCTCATCCCCGGTCTGCTCTTCGGCATAACCTTGCCGAGCCAACTGAAAAAACCGCCATCCCTCTGTTTAGGATCAGCTTCAAACTCTGGAACCTGCTGTTCCTGTGGCATCTGAAAGCCGCTCAGAGCAGTAGAAAGCGTATCATACCGCGGTGTTCCGTCAGCATTCCAACCGGTAGAAGGCTGAGACATTTCTTCAAAATTGCTCTGAGGCTGGGGAGTATTCTCTGCTGCATCGCCCATGTAGGGAGTCTGTACTGGACCCAAGGCTGGGTTAGCATTCCCATTCCCCTGCGGAACAAACTCTTCCTGCTTAGGCATCTGGGTGAAGTCTGTAATAGGAGCCGCCCCAGTCTGAACAGGCTGAGCCTCAAACTTGCCAGCAGCACCGCCCCCATTCCCGAAGAAGTTAACGCCAGCACCGCCATTTGCAGCCGCCGCCCCTCCGTTGCCGCCATTCATCACCTGATCATAATCGGGATATTTCGCCCTCATCAGGTCATGCACAGCCTCAGGATAGCCGCCGATAGTTACCGGCTTCTTCCTAGGCTGCTGCGTATTCTGATTATTTACTCCTGCCATGCGTCTTTTACTTTCTTTAGTTCATCAATAAAATCCTTGCCGCACAATACAATTACGCCAGAAAGGTCTGCGCCCTCCTCTGCAATATCAACCATCTGGTCGCATAATTCCTTATAATAACGCTTTGCTGCGTAACCTGCAAGGGTGTTGATAAGCCGCTGAACTGCTACGATTGTGCCATTGTAATATACATACTTCTTGTGCTTAACATTCAATTTCTTTGTCAAGTCGGCAATCACCTTATCCTTATAAGCGAGAGCACTCTCGGCACTCTTCAAAGCCTGAGCATCAATCTTGTCAACAACCTTGTCGGCAAGCTCCTTCTTCAACTTCTCATTCTCACCAACATATTTCAGACCTAACTCGGCAAGATTCTTCTCACGAATCTTTGAAAGGCGAAGTTCCTCTGCAACGTCAGACAAAACAGCGTTCTTGTCATGGATGATGCTGTTCAACTTGGAAATCTCCTTACCGAGACGCTTAATCTGTTTTCTGCCAAAGTTCTCGTTAAGCTCTTTGAAAGCATTCAAAATCGTAATCTGGTCCTCCAGATTTGTTTTCTCCTTGGTAAGCTCTTCAATCTTCTTCGCCTGCTCATCCAACAAGGCATCGTTGAACTGGGAGGATGCTTCTTTAAGGGCAGGGTTGCCTTCCTTTGGCTGCTCTTCACCAGGACCAGGCATAGGCGCATTGCCATACTCTTCAAGTTCCTTCTTCAAACAAGCCTTGCGCTCAATAAAGCGGCTTATTTCCATACTGATAAAATAACCGGCAGAACAAACAACCTGCATGGCTTCACATATAGTAGGATCCTCGTATTCGGTAAACGACTCGCTAATATCACAAGGTCTAGTAGCTTTTCCAATGTGAAAACCTTCCTTCTTCAATATCTTCTTTGCTTCTTTTAATGTCATAATCTATATTATTTTAATGTTTTAACTTCATTAACACTTCCCGAAAATTCAGGGGTGGGGAAAATCGGAAAACCGAAATCCAGAAAAAAAGGGGTGGGGGGGAGGCAGAATTTCTTTATTTGTATTATTCTACTATAATTTGCAACGGTGGTCAAAGGGGGTGGGGGTCTTGGGGTCGCCTGTTACGCCTCGCCCACCTTGCCTTGCCGTCCTTGCCTGCCTCTCGTCCACTCCACCTTCTAGCCGCTACCCAATCCCCGACAAGCCGACTGCCTTCTTCAAGCGGTATTGGTTCTTCTCCTCGGGAGACATCATGCTCTCAGCCAAGTGGTCTGTGGCAGCAGAATGAGCGGTTTGGTCTTGTTGTGTTATAATTGTGTTACCACTTTTACTTCCATTTGAGCCTAAAGTGTTGGTTTTCAACGTTTTAGTACCTTCGAGTTCTGACCCCAATTGGTTCACACCGAAATTGAACATAGCATTAGACGCATTTTGAGCCGCATCGCTAGTGGCTTGCGCCTTCTGCTGCTCTATCTGCTGACGTTCTCTAGACAACTGCTGAGTGTTCTGAAGGTGAGCGTCCTCCACATGCTGCTTGCGAGCCGTGTCCTGTGCAGCGATATTGGCTATCGTGTCGCCCATAGCCTTGTTTGCACTCTCCTTCGCCATTGCCACACTTGCAGCAGTTCCACCGCCAACGGCAGCCGCACCATCAGCCTTGCGGACATACTCATCTTGTACTTCCTTCGCCCTCCTCATGAGGTTCTGACCCGCTTTCGTGTCAAGGTAGTCCGTGTTGTAGTTCTTGTCGTACCAAGCCTTCTCAGCGTTCGTTCTGTACGTGTTCTCCGCTTGTGCCCTTCTAGCTGCCTTCTTAGCCTTGTTTGCGCCAAAGAGAGACGAGCCAACACCAAGTGCCAAGGATGCAGCACCTAAGACCCATTCCTTCTTCTCCCCGAGAACAGGGCAAGAGGTCAAATGCTTTGGGATTTTCAATAATATTTCCGTCATAATTGCAATTATTTGATGTTTCGAGGGCAAATATATAATATTTGCAGTTCCATTTTGCCGTGTTCCAACCTCGTTCAAAATCGCCCAAAATCCCACCAATTTCTTTCTCGGGGCGCAATCAACCCCTTTCCCTTCTCCCTCTTCGCCCTCTAGAGCACCCATTTTGTAAGAAAACGTGATTATTGTAAAGAAAAGACAAGTGGTTAATTATGAGCAAGTTAGTTTCAGTCGTTTCCAAGGAGGAATAAAGACGTGATGTAAAGATAATTCTTATTTCACAAAGGAAGTTACTTTGCAAACAAAAAAGTGGTTTTGCATTAATAGGTACGCACGCACGCAAAGAAGTCCGTTAGCAAACTTTAACTAGCCGCATTCAGCCTTCTTGAATGATTTTCACCCATAATCAACGCTAAAGCCGCCCATTTCTGCCGATTTTTGCGATTTTCGGGCAGATGGTCGGGATTTCTCCCAAATTCGCAAGTTTTGAGCCGTTTAAGAGCCATATTCGAGCGTTTTAGAGCCAATTTTGTGGGTTTTCCGTAGATTTCATGGTTTTGTGCCGGATAATGTGCTCATCTAGAATTGATGAGGTTGAAGGACGATTTAGGCGGTTTCTTCTTTCTCTTCTTCTCTTTTTTATTTTCCTAGTTGGAGAAATATTTTTTCCTAGTTGGGGAAATTGTTTTCTCTCCCTGTACTCTCTCTGTTCTCTCTCTTCTGTTGTGTGTGTGTTCTTCTCATAGATGAGGGAGAAGAATCCTCGGGGGAGATAAGGGGGCAGCGCCCCCGCGGGCGCAAGCGCCCTCCCCATGCCCTGTGGGGCTGACGCCATCACCACAAGCCTTGCAGCCACTTTCCGAAGTGGTACACCGAATACAGGTAACACACCACGATAAGCAGTTGCAAGAGCCACTCTGCATACTTCACAGATGATTTCTTATGTTCCTCCACCTTCCCGAACACATGAAAGAGATAGGCGATGCAAACGAGTGAAATTGCACCGAAGGCGAGCCACATGATAACTTGAACTATAATCATTTCGCTATAATCTTTAATTCGTCAACTTGCTTGAAGAACTCTTCGAGCGTGTCTGCCGTATAATGAATGCCCTTGTAGCGGATGAAGGATGCAAAGTCCTCGTTGGGTCTCTTTACTTCATCATCGAAGAACTCACTCACGTTCGCACCTATCACGTCAGCAACTTGACGCATAGTCTTATACGTTGGGTTACCATTAATCATATTATTTAGGTTTACCCTATTAATACCGAGGGCGTCAGACACTTGCTTTTGTGTAAAGCCCTTACGTTTTATTATCTTAGCTATATCCATAAATATCTAATGTAATGTTATAATATTGGTTGCAAAGTTACATAAATATTTTGATACTACCAAATTTTTGAAGAAAAGTAACATTAGAACACTAATAAGCCGATTTTAATGTAATGGTATGTTAATTGTGTTAAAATATGGGCTTGAAGTGTTAAAACACTACCTAAAAATTTGGTAGTGTAATAATAAAACACTACATTTGCACCCGAAATCAAGTTGGTTTGATTTCAGCGTAGCAATGGCACATTTAGAGATATTTTGGCTAGTAACGAACGCTATACAAATAGGTTAAGTAGGCAAAACACTGAGGTAGACACAGGACAAACACCGAGGACATCGTACACCGAGTTAGTTGCCACTCTCAAAGCAACAAGACAAAGAAGTCTCAAACACTCATCACGCAAGATGTAAAAACGCTAGTCGTGTTAGACTAGAGAAATATCGAAACACGTTAACCCACGAACGTTAAACGAAGGGAGCTAGGTCACATGTAACTTGTGAACGTTGGGCGCAAACGTACACCTGCACTTTGTATGTAGAACATTTTAACAACAACGACAATGGAACAAACAAAGATGTGTTTATTAGAATTGACTAAGGCTGATGCTATTGTATTAGCCAACATAATTAGAAGAACTGCAAGCGAGAATCCATTTCATTGGAAAGATAGCAGCGTTGAGAAGACAAGAGACCTGTACGATAACGTACTCGCTCAGTTGTACGACTATAAATATTAAAGACTATGGCAAAGTTAGCAGATTATTACATTTGTGACCTTTTCTACACCGAAGAAGGTTACGTAATTACAGACGAAGACGAGGTTCGCCCTAACATATATGAAGACAATGATGAGTACATCAAAGAGTTTTGGGGAGAATATCCGTTTATCGGGAAGTTTCCTGTAATGTACAGAGGTAAACTTGTTGATGTTCTTGTGTTCAAAGATTTCGAACAATACTTTGGAGTGTTCAAAGATGAAGGCAAGTGCATGAAGGACTACATAGTTGTGAAAGACTACATTTGCGAACCCGACAGGAAACCCGAAGTTGTTGCTCAATTCGACACAAGAGAAAAGGCAGAAGAGTACTCCTTAGAGCATGAAGGTTTATATTGGGTGTATGAAATGAGTAAGGAATGGTAAGTAACAATGTGGGGAGATAAGGGGGCAGCGCCCCCGCGGGGCTAACGCCCCTCCCCACGCCTAACAGACAAAAGATTATGGAAAAATATTTGGTAAACATGTATAGCATTTACAAACGAACAAACGGACATACATTTTGGACGAAAAGTTTCTCCAAAGTGCTTAACGAGAATGTAGTAAAGCATGCGCACTTAAATTGAATGGTATAGAATATTAAAGATAGGAGATACGAATATGGCAGTAAAAAGAGACTACAAGGAAGTGTGCAACGCATTTGACAACTTGCGCCAAGCATTAGGCGATAGCAGAATGTTAGATAGCCTGTATCAGTTTATCGGGACAAATGAGTTAGCCGATTACGTTGAACTTATCGCAAAGGACGAGGATATTTATTTAAGCTATGAAGGCGAAGTAGATGAAACCCGACCTTATGACGATGAGGACGAAGAAGAGGAGGAAGAAGAGTAACTAACTAGGTGGGGAGCAATCCCCACCACAATACTACAAGATTATGAGAAAGAATAAGACTTACGAGCAGCAGAAGTAGTACTATGACGAGTACAACGACTATGAGAGTTTAGGAGCCATCTTCTTGTATTGGCTTGAATGCGGCAACGAGACCGCAGCACAGATGCAAGAGACCTACAGGGAAGGCACAAAGGAATGTAAGGAATACATTATGGAAGACCTCTTCCACCTTTGCGACAAGAAACAATTCTATCAGTTCGTTAGAATCTTCAACTTTGGCAAGAAGTAACATGGAGCGGTCAGCGAATAGAGGAGCACATCTAGTTCAAGTCTAGAGACCGCACAAAGTATAACAATTAAAAGAAAGGAAATTGATATGAAAGTACATCACGTAGCACATTACGAGTATGGCAGAAGACCGCACTCGGAAATGAGAGAAAAGGAGTTTCCTACACGTTGGGAGGCTGAGAAGTTTTGTGAGGAATGGAGAAAAGAACATTGGTATTTTGGCGGTGCAGCATGGGCAGAAAGCATAACAGAGCCGAGACCTATAACCGCTAACGATGTTCTCGCAGCCGCAGTAATCAAAAAGATTTTAAGATATTAAGGAGGGTTAAGTTATGGACATTACAATTTATGTATTAATCTTCTTAGTTGGCAGTCTTATAGGCTACAGACTGAGAGCAGCAAAAGATATGGAGGACGAGTAATATGAACATTATCAGAGTAACAAAGACATCACGCAACAGGGTTGATGCAATCTTCACAGGTTATCAGTATCTGTTCTTCCACGCAGATTTCGGACTTGTTGCAGTAGCACAACGAGGACAACACGCAAAGCAAGACACGGAGAATCATTTCATTATCTTGCGTTCGGAGCAGATAAGCGAGGAAATGATAAAAAGTACAATAGAGAAGAACGAGAACTTATTCAACAACAGGTTGAATAAGTTCATTTTCTCGGGCGAGCACAACAAGCCGCAACACACTTTACCATACGTAGTGAGTATTGAACTAGAAAAGAGATAAGATATGAAAAAGAGAATTAAGATAGCTTTGGTAGTGGCAACGATAGTTGCCCTACCACTTATGGGAGCCGGACAGCAGAGCAAGAGCGAGGAGAAATCTTTGCTTGTAGACTTCATCGAGTATTGCAAGACATGTGAGAACCTTAGGCAAGTTGATCCTAACAAGGACTACACCCAAGCAACACTCCATGAGCTGAAGAATGCAGCACGTTTCTATGAGGGACAGGAGAACTTTGCAGACTGCACAGATTATCAGCAGCAAGCAGAGATAGATAAGATTATCGGCAGAACTTATAATGCAAGAATGACTTATTTAAAGAATAGGAGATAAGGATATGAATCCATTATTAGTAAGACAGGCTATAGAATACGCAGTTTCGTTGTGTGATAAGTACAACGACAGAATTGTTATAACCATCAACGGAAGTGGTGGATTGGGGAATTCGACAGAGATAAGACCTTATTGCAGAGAAGGTTTTCGTTTTGTCCCCGACTTAAATGCAATTATAGTCACGAGAAGTGAAGGAAAAACTTTTATTGATACAGATAGTATAAAGACAATTCATTGTTACAAACAAAAAATATAGGAGATAAAATTATGAAGACAACTAAGGCAGTTAGATTGAGTGATAATTTTGTAGGAGTTGAGATTAACACCATACAAGACGCAGTAAAGGCACAGGCAGCCGGACTCAAACTTGTAGACAAGGAAGGTTGGGAATATAGTATTTACACCATCGAGGATGAAGAGACCGGAGAAGAGCGAGAGCCTACAGAACAGGAAATCTTCGAGCACATCACCAAAGACCTCTCAGAAGGTAAGGAAGTGTACGCATGTATGGAATTATCGTATGATTGGGAAGTACAGGAACGAGCAAAGACGCATCTTACAACCAACTTCTATGTTGGTCAGCAGGTTTTCCTCATGCGTGATAACAAGATAGCTGAGAAGACGATTTCTCGCATCATCATTGAGAAGAACGAAGACAAGGAAGTCTGCAAGCTTTTGTTAGCTTATGATAATGCATACACCAAGGGCGTAGACGTCTTTGCCACCAAGGAAGAACTTGTAGAGAGTCTGATGAAGGAGTAAGTTTAACCCGAGGGAGAGAAATCTCCCTCACAAACCATTTTGAGTATGATTAATTCAGTTGTTAAAAATTTGTTGGATAAAAAGGATTGGAGCAGAATCATTTTCCGCTTTCCAACATCAAGCTATACTCTGTTCAATAACGACAGATACGAGATAGATAGTTTCTGCATCTATATTCACGATACGTCCAGAGAGTACGAGGAAACGAAAGTCTTAGACATAGCAAGTCTGATTTCTATGGAGATTAAGAAGAAGAGTTTTGAAGATATTGTAGAGGAGATGTAAGCAATATGACGATAATCATCAAATGTTTCAAGGGAGCCATCCATGTTGACAAGTTCGGACGGAGATACAGGGCACGTACAACGTTCATCATCAAGCAGACCTCATTTGCTGAGAGGTTCTTCCTCCCGAACGGAATGCAAGTAGACAAGCACACTTGTCTTGAGAAGATAAACGAGAAGAGAAATGAGAAGATAAAATAGAAGTTGTTGTTGTTTTATATAGGGCGAATGCGGTATTCAAGCCGCTACAGATGGTTGCAACGTACCATCCGTCCACCAAGTATTAATTTTAAAAGAAAGGATTTGATTATGAAGAAGTATGTAGTAGAAATCGTAGAGAAGGTAGTCTACAAGGTGGAGCGTTCTGCTGTTTCACCGGAATGTGCTGAAAATCTTGTAAGAGAACTATATGATATGGGTGCTTTTGAAGACGAAGGCGAGTTGGAAAGTGTTTCATTTGATGTAGAAGAGAAGGAGGGCGAATAAGATGAAGAAAATAAAAAGTAAGAATGTACAGAATTATGTCATGAACGACATGGTGTGGAAGGTTGATTTGCCAAGGCTCTTGAAAGAGATATCTGAGTGTTCAAAAAGCACTTCTTATCCTGTGACTTTTACTATTTTGACGCGTGTACTTGGAATACTCGCAGAAAGGGCTATTGAAATAGATGACCCTGCACTAAACATCATTATGATGAACCTTGGACTTTACGAAGGAGTGCATGATAAGAACGCGGGTGAGGTTATATCTAAACAACGCAAGTTGATTACTGATAAACAAAAATAGGAGGTGTAAGATGAAGAAACAGAAAGTATTTGTGTTGATTAAGCACGGAGCAGACAACCAAGACTATTCGGGCGTTAATGTTATCGGAGTATATCGCACCAAGACCGCAGCCAAGGAGCGGATGGAAGAAGAGGAGGATAATATCCTAGACTTCTATAAAGAGGAATATCCCGATAACTATGAGGTGTCTAAAGACAAGGACGAATCATCATGGAGCTGCTCATGCAAGGATAGTATTATGTTTGATGAGTTGTTAATAACAGAAAGTGAAATGGAATCATGATAAAGAAATTTCTATTCAACGAGTTCGGTGTATGCACGAATCCTGATAAGACAGAAATCGGCAGCGGAATCCCCCATATCGAAATATCCACAGCTTATGTTAGAGGGAAGTGGACGTATGGTGTTACATACATGCTAGCAGATAGAGGAGGGGCGTTTGGAACAAACCTCAGCAACACGAATTGGTTCAAGACACAGGAAGATGCCATAGAACATGCTTTGAATTGGGTAAAACATTGGCTTAACGTACAGATAGAGCAAGAGCGCAACCGGAATAGTTCTGTTTGCAAGAGCGCAGCTAAGATACTGAAGGAGATAGAAAATCTACTCCCGAAGAAGAGATATGTACAACTAGAATTATTTGAGTTTTAAGAATATGAATAAGCAAGAATTTATCTTCGTCTTCCCTCAGTCGGGGGAGACGATAACAAAGGAAATGAATCCTTTGGCGGTGAAGGATGCAGCCGTGAAGTATCTGAAAATGCAGAACGAGGTAAGAGGAGACATTTGCATCATCAAGAACGCCCATGAAGATGTTGTGGCCATGGCATACGTGAGCGACACAATGAAGGTTTCCTTCTTTACCGAGGACGAAAGTGTTAACGACATCAAGCCGATTGGAGTAATCGAGGAAGGAGGGGAGAAATGAGCGAAATCAATTTCAAGGCAATACGAGTAATAACAGGTGCGTGGGTTGATTGTTCCCCTACTATCAGAAATAGCGAAGTTTTTTCTAACCATAAAGAACTTGGCGTAATAAACTCATATTTGATTGACACCAACACACTCTGCCAATTTACAGGTGCACGGGATTGTAACGGTTTTCCTATCTATGAGCATGATTTGCTCAGACAATACGAGGATACAGGCAGCATCTATGAAGTAGTTTGGAATCAAGGCAACACTAGTTTTAGTTTGGTCGATACAGAACACCCTGTTCTCTACCCAAACACTTTAGGGAGAATGTTGCGTAATAGACAACTAAAAGTTATCGGCAATAAATTCGACAAGAAAGGAGGTAAGAAATGAAAGTAAGATTTGTAAAGAAGATACTTCTCGGACCCGACAAGGGTAAAAATATGTATTGGCTGAAACGAGTGATTAAAGCTTCTTTTGGTTGGAAAGAAGACCACAGAGTTATAAAAGCACTTCAAATTTATCATCGCAAGAGTAGAAGAAAGGAGGTAAGCTATGAGTAAACAGGAATGGTTCGTGCTCTTTATCTTCTTATTCACGATACTGATGGCAATATTAGGTTGAGGATATGGAAAGGGCAAGGATCATAATCTACGATGATTTGGCGATACTCGATGAGACAGAGACCTTCTTCAAGGATAAAGCCTATCTTATCGGTATTGCCAAATCTACCCTTCAGCAGACACCCGACGCGGTAATTGCTGAAGTTTGGGTAAATGACCGGCTGAAAATGAAGTTCCGCATCAATAGCAAGGGCAAGGTTCAGCAATGCAAGGTCAGTCAGCATCCAGGGTGGGGTGGTCGCAGAGAGCGAGCCGGAGCACCGAGCAAGGGTGCAGTTGCCCTCATCTACAGGGTTGTGACGCATGTAAACGAAGAAACGTACGAGTTTTGCGAATCCCTAGGACGCAACAAAGGCGCATGGATCAGACAGGCTATAGCCGAGAAACGAGAACGTGATGATAAAGAAAAAGCAGGGCACTAGGCTCTGCTTTTTCGTTTAAACGCCATACATTATCATTCTATTGCACCTCTCCCACATGTAAGCAATTCGTATTTTTTCTTCTTTTGCGCAAGCCGAACATGCCTTTAATTTCCATTTGGTACGTCTGCCAACTACCACAAACTTTACTCTTTCCCTGTAGTTTAAGACAAGTGTAATGGGAGATATTTCATTTTCATCTTGATAGACACGTCTTTCTACTCCATACTTCGCAGCCTTCTTTAGCTTGCGAGGAATGCGATTCTTAAGCCTAATCTTCATAATAATTCTTCTTTTTCAAATTCTGTTTTTGGAACACGATAATAAACTGCTTTTCCAAAGAATTCTTCTACGCCTTTTAAAGGCATTTCTTTTTCTAAAATATCATGTACCTTCGTGCCTTTTCTAACACTAATAGATATATAATCATATCCATCATTTATTAGTAATGGCGAGTTGTTTGTCATATACACCCTTCCATTCTTGGAAAGATTACTATGATTTCTTGAAGGCTGATAGTATAACCCACTAGCCTTATGTTTGATTCTGTAAGGTTTTACCATAACTATTCCTTTCTTCTACGATTTTTCAAATGCAATGCTAAAGCACAAAATGATAACAATAGCACTAATAATTGTCCTGCTTCCATATTACTTTTCCTCCATTATTTCTTTTTAGTTAAACTTATCGCCTTAGCAATGCGGTGGTCTCGGAATAAATCTTTTCCCCATCTTTCTTTGCGAATTTCTTGAATCCTTTTTAATGGTCTATAAGCATAATGTCTTAGATACCAATAATGAGACTTTTTGCTCAGAATATCCAATTCTTCTAGTTCTTTATCCCATGACAGGTTTCGTTTGACAACTTTGCGAAAGTCGCAAGCCATTATCTTCTTAGCCAATCTAACCTTCATGCTCACCTCGCTTTCTTGTTCTTATTCTAACATTAAGTTCCCAAAACAAAAAGTTTATACTAATTTCATAGATAACTCTTCGGGGAGTCCATACGATTAAAGTCGGCATGAGATAAAAGCAACTATCGTATTTTGTTATAAGATATTTGAAACTAAAACTTACCTTTTTCATACGCTACATCTTTTTATTCTGTAAATACGTCAAGCACTCCTTGGCGATAGTGCTTTCTGCCTTGGAATATTCATCATCGTATAATGATTCGTTTCCATCATACCTAGAAAGGTATTTCTTTCGTTTCCTGTCTGCATCAGCCATGATTTTAAGCTTTGCGACAATCACTTCATTACTTGTTACCTTACCAAGGAACCACAACAGATTAGTTAACGCTAACTTGTTTGGTTCATAATTGTCAACATCGGATAATTCTGAAAGCCTTCCTTGAATGTGTTTCGTAAGTCTATCTTTATAATTCATACATTCTTCAAAATAGAATACGATAGGCTTATCGAAAGAAGGAGTAAGCAGACCATAAGCGATACTCATACTTACTTGGAACTTTGCAGCGCCTCTAAGCAAACCTTTCGCCTGTTCTTTTATAGATTCACGGAATTGTTCGATACTCATATCCCGCTTTCTAAAGTTACAGGCTCGGCAAGAAGGCATGTAGTTCTCCATACTATCCTCACCATGAGAAACGACATACTTACCTTCCTTATCACTCCAACGAGGGTAACCGCCACGATTCTTAGGAACGAAATGGTCTACTTGCATATCTTCAAGCTTTATTTCTTTTCCGCAGTATGCACAATGATGGCTGTACTTTTCCCACACCTTGATTCTATCTTCCTTTTTCATACGCTATAGTTTTTATCAAAACCTTCTGCCTTTCAGAAACGCCATTTTTTTATGGTGTTCAGCCGCATCTTGCAATTTACGGAGAAGTTCTTCCTGTGCCCAACGCAGTTTGGCATCAGTCAGATACTTATCCATTACCTTTGTCAACCTTTCCATTCTTCTCGTTCATTTTAGCGATGCGTTTATTGTAAGCATCGTAGTCTTGTTTACTAATCTCAATAACGCTCTGAATGACTACTGTTCCGCTAACAATATCATCCTTGAACTTCTCTTCCACGTCCGTGATGATGTTCATGAGAGGATAGAACTTAATATCCTTCTTTTCCCCTCTAACGCTACACGTAACCGAATTAACACTAACTAAGCCATTCTTACGCATGAAGGATGCTACTGCATAATAATATCTTTCAATTTCCATAATGCTAGATATTTCTTTTAATCACGACATTCCATTTATCTTCCGGAAAAATCTGCCGGATTGTTTCGATACATTTATTTAGTTCTTTTAGTGAACAAAACGCATCTACCATGTCACCTTCTTTGTACCATTCCCATCTTTTAGTGTCTGCCACCTCCTCTTTTGAAAGAGGTCTTACAATACTCGCCTTGAAACTCTGAAACTCGTTAGGAACTTTTACACCACCAAGGCTTCCTCCTACAATTTGGTTTCCGTTTCTGTTTTCAACAGAAATACTAATAGAGCAGTAGTAGTGCTCTGCTCCACCACAATAACCGATATAAGAAGTTATGTGAAACTCCACATCACGCTTTCCTTTCGTATATACACCCGTTGTGGTATATTGTACACCATTAAGGCAGAAGGTAAATCCTTCTCCAATCGTGCTAGGAATAGGAGCTTCCATTTCTGTAATATCAGTCCCACGTTCCACTTGAATCATATCTTTCCAACTCATAGTTCTTATCTGTTTAAATTGTTATACATTCGTTACTTCTTATTATCGAATTTGTTACCAACAACATACCATCCAAATCTTATAATAAGTTTTCCTAGAGGAGGCTGAGAACTATTAATCTCATCTAGTGCTTCGAAGCTGCATAAATGATTATTCCATTCTATTGTATGTTCTATACCAAAATATGGGTCTTTAATAATGTCTCCTTCCCAAACTTCTCTGCCCTTGCAGTCTTTTAGCCCTGTGAACTGACAGATGGTCGAAGGGTCAACTTCACGAGCACAACTACCATCTAGCTCGATTATGATAGCACCTTCGATTGTGTGTATTAGGTCTCCCTCACTCCACTTTCAATCCCTTTTGCCTTGAATTTAATGTTCTCGATTTCCATAAGCTTTAAATTTTTTACGAAACAACGGATTAACTCTTTTTCTGAACTCAACAAGCGTAGTTGGATATTTCGCTTTCGTCTTGTGATAATGCCTGTAGCGGTGTATCTTCCAAAAAGAATTTACGAAGTCCTTACATTTCTTGAAGGTGTAGCAACAAGTGCAATCCTTACATCTACCTGTCGAATGCGTCCAGCAGTATGCAAAAATAAGACGCTCTTTTATAAAACTTCCCATAAGCCTACAACTTCTCTAATTTATCCAACAAGTCACTAATATTCTTCTCGATGTTGGCGATAACCTTCGCTTTCAGTTCTTTGATAACATTATTACCGAGAAGGTAATCCATATTGCGAATACGTCCGTGGTCGCATCTTTCTTCAAGATTAACTCTTAAATCCACAGACGGGCGATTTGCAAACCGCAAAAGTTCTCTTTCGCTATCAAGTTGTTCCTTCAGCTTAATAGCTTTCTGTAAATCGTCTTCTTTCATACGCTAAAATTTAAAAGTCCCCTCCGAAGAGAGGGCGATTAGTTACTTAACTATCTTCACTAGGATGGTGTCACGCTTAGGAACGCTTGCACTCGGCTTGGAAGTCCCCTTCACTATATCGCCAATCTTAGAGAAATTCTTATCAAGAATGATTACATCATCTACGAAAAAATCACTCTCACCACGATTGTTGAAAACATTCTTCGCACCCCATACTTGGTGATACTTAATCTTGACCTTCCATCCCTCCACCTGTGCCTTAACCAAGGTGTCGATGAGTTTCTGTTGGTCGTTGCGGTCATTGTCAATAGAGAAAGCGAATGGCTCTCCACTGGAGTTCATTCCTGTCTGAGTAATGTTCAAGAGACCATCCCAAGAATCCCAAAAGACACCAGCCTTGCTAAACTTGGTAACTGTACCTACACGCTCTCCGTCAGAGAAGTGCTCCTTACAAGAGGTGAACAAACTTGCGACAACCAAGGTCGCTAACAAAATCTTCTTCATAATCTATCTTTTTTTTAGTTTCTGATAAATATCTTTAAGTTTCTCTCTTTGTTTTGCGATGCGCTCCTTTTTCTCCTTCTTAGTCAACTTCTTAATGACAGGATAATCTTTGATCGCATCAATGAGCATATTTCTTATATCTTCACAGAACACTTCTGTGTTGCTTATCCTAAGAGTTTTGATGTTCAAACTCAAAAGTTCCTTATCTCGCAAATCGTCTTTCTCTTGCTTTGCAGCATGAGACCAACCATCAACTTCGATAGCGACTTGTATCTTTGGCAGATATATATCAACGAAGTATACATGGTCGTTTACTATGATAGGGTGCTGAATTTTTGCACTCTGTCTTATCTTTCGAGGTAATTTGCTAAACAAAAACCTCTCTGCTCTTGTTCGAGTAGCTATAAGCTTACTACGATTATTCTTTATCCATTCATTTAAGCTTTTATTCATAACTATTTTTATTTTCAATGCTAAAACCGCTAGGCTAAGAGCCTTCGGATTCTAGAATCCCCCTTATCGCACACGTATGCGATAGCACACAAAAAATTATTTCCGCTGAGGCAATCAACCCCCATCATCTGGTCACTTGATAATCTACATCGGTTAACCTAAGCAGCTTTCGGTGTAGTTACCGCCTTGCTCGCCTTCTGCTATCAAATCCTGCGATGTCGCCATGCGTCCTCTTGCGACTTTGGTTTAAAGTCAGCGTAGCCGAGTGGAGTTAACCGACAAACTACCATGACTATCAAAATAACTCGGGGAAAATAAAAATCCCCAAGTCGTGTGACGCCGACCTAGGGATTTCGTGATTTATTATATTGAACCTATTGAATACAGGTTGAATATCGAAGTCTTGTATCAATCGTCACATTGACGAGTGCAAAAGTAAGAAAAGTATTTGAAACCGCCAAATTTCAACTTTTGCAAAATATAGTTAAAAAGTAATTAAAAATTTGTGTTATAAAAATGTTATCACTATCTTTGCACCCGAAAGATAAGTGGCTGATATAGACAGTTTTGTGATGAATTGGTTGTGACCCCAACGGAATCACTTTTTAGGCGTAAAAACGCATCGTTTAGTCAAGAAAAAATCAAAAAGACAGTCTATATAACGTATTGAATAACAGATACTTATATAGGTTGTCTTTTATTTTTTAAAGAGATATGTAACAAAAGATGATTTCTTAAACCCGTTTAAAACCAGTTTAAACGCATTTTGGGGATAACTATCTGAATAACAACGGTTTATATCTTCCACACAAATTGTTAAATCGGAAGGTGTGTTATCAATGTGTTATCACCTTGTAAAAAATGTGTTATCAAAATGGCAAAAATTAATTTAAGTATTATTCACAATCGTTTGAAGCGAGCGACCTCAAAACATGAAGTTTCGGTAGAATTATGCTTTTGTGCCAAGCGTCAAAGGAAGTACTTTTCCACAGGCGTAAAAGTGACAACTACACAATGGTCTGATGCGTCAAAGATGGTTGTCAAGAGAAAAGATGCGGATGAACTGAATGAAATCATACAGGCATACCGCGCGAGAGCAAACGAAATCATCAGCAAGATGGTTAAGGAAGGCTGTTGTGACTTAAATGTGGTTATCTCACAGATGAACGGAGAAGACGAAGGAACTTCTTTCATCGAGTACTGCGAGAGAAGACGTAACGAGCGTAAGGTGTGCGAGCATACCAAGAAACGCTATGATGTCTTTATCAAATTCCTGAAGACGTGGGGAAAGATAAAGTCGTTCCAAGACTGCAACGTGTCGAAGGTGCGTTCAATGGATGAGTATCTCCACCGACAGGATAAGGCTCAATGCACCATCTACGACTATCACAAGTATCTCAAGTTGTTCATCAACGATGCGATGATAGACGGACTTATTGAGCAGAATCCCTACAAGTTCCTACCATTCCATATTGGCAAGGGAGAAAAGCAGTATGTTGATTGTGTCACGGAAGACCAGTTTGCTGCCATCAAGAAACTGAAACTCTCAACACCTCATATTCTCCATGCAAGAGATTTGTTTCTCTTCCAATGCTACACCGGACTTGCATACTCTGACCTTGCATCGTTCGATTATACTAACTGCGAGGAGATTAACGGCAAGATGTTCTACCACGCTAAGAGAACGAAGACAGATACGGATTTTGTATTCCAACTTCTCAAGCCAGCCCTGGAGTTGCTACAGAAGTATGACTTCAAGCTGCCTAGAATGACGAATCAGAAGTATAATGATTATCTGAAGGCGATCGGGCAGATGGTTGGAGTCGATAGACTGCATACCCACATGGGTAGAGCAACTGCTGCAACCCTCTTCTTATCGAAGGGAATGCCTATCAATATCGTGGCAAGGGTGCTTGGTCACACTACCTTGCGCCAGACTACTAGATACGCACGTACATTAAATAAGGACGTACAATCTGCTTTCGATGCTCTCGAAGGCAAGATGTAAAACAATAAGGGGAGTCTTCTTTGCGAAGGCTCCCCTTTATTGTATCAGCCAACAAGACTTTTATCTCTTTCGGCAATCTTGCCGCTGATGATTTGCTTTAACTCCTTAACCACTCCCTCCTGTACTAGCAACTTTACTTTCGTCTCTGCTAGTTCTTTCAGTAGCTTTTCGTCTGTCTGCTTGTCTGCATCGTAAAACATGCTACCTCTACCACAAAGTAGCCAATCTGCTGATATGTCTACGTATGTAGTCAGTATTCTGTCTATAAACTCCATCGAAGGCTCCTTTGTTCCGTTCAAATAGTTATTCGTAGCAGCAGGTTTTGCCCCGATAGCGTCAGCAAACCCTCTGTTAGACAGCCTGTAATGGTCTCTTACCTCGTTGATTCTATCTCTTAATCCTTCCATACTGCTAGTGTTTACAAATGTGTAAATACGTAAATTAACTATAAATAAATGCCTATATCCTTGGATATTTGCCCATAAACATGTATCTTTGCATCCGTAAACGAGAATAAAACTCGTTCTAAACGGATTTATGTTGCAAAGATACAAAAAATAATATGAAAAAGTTAGTAAAAATAGAAAAAATTTTGATTGATAAAGATAAAATTCCTAAAATCATGAAAATTTTTGGTTGTGGCAAGGCTACTGTCTACAATGCTCTAGCTTACCGAAGTAATAGCCAACAGGCTCAGGACATTCGTTCTTGTGCTCTGAATCGCTATGGAGCAGAGCCTGTTGAGGTGCCACAACTAGTGAGTGTGTAAATGTGTGAAATATTTGGCTGTTGAACTTTTAGATTAGTTATTCAGACAATATGCGTTTGTAAAACTGGTTATGCGTGAGCATAGTTAAACGATTGCTTAAGAAAATCTTATTTGCAAACCTATCTTTAATAGATAGAGTTGGTTACTAGTTACAATTCACTCTTGTGCGTGAGCATAGGAGTGAAACATGGGAATCGAGCTAGCTCACTCGGAGTGAGCGGGGAAACCCGAGCAAAGGCGTTCAACTCGTCTCGAATCCCCCATATAGTTTTGGATATTGTTATTATAATATTTCTTGAAATTGTTAGGTGTGGAGCGGTATAGACCCAGTGGCAATATAAGTTGTTTGCGTTGAATTCATGCGCCACGAACCATAAGGAAATGTTGTGGTCGAGCATTCTACCAGCACCTTTCGTTTTATACCTTATTATATATAGCAGTTTCCGGAACAATCCCATTGTCCGTTTGTGGGCATAAGTTCTTTGACATATTGGAAAAGTGTAAAGTCGAATAGTGTTAAGTCATTATAAGGGAATGCGCGATTATAATTTCAATAAGTCCGCATCCCCGAGCATCAGTCTTTATGACTGATAGCTAAAGCGGTGAGCATGGCTCTTAAATTCATGGTAGCGCATGATGCCGTTATCCACCGATGGTGTAATTGGTTAGCACGCCCGAAACTGTTTTGTGTAAATCCTTAATACATTCTTATCAAATCGGGAAGTTGGGTCCGAATCCCTAAGGTGGACTATTATGTATTTTTTGTTGTGCATAATTATTCGCTGCAGCGGCAGCACTTATTTTACATAATTTTAGAATTATATTTTTCCTGTCTGTCCGTGAAGATGGGCAGGTTTTTCTTAAACTTCAAAATCAATGGCTTATGATAGATTTATCCGAACCTACTCTCCACAAGTACAGGAGAAAGGTTCTCGAAATATACAAAGAACTCGAAAGAAACCCTTGGGCACCCTTGGGAATCTTCGAGTCAAAGCTGAGGAAAATAAATATCCTTAACTCGAAAATAAAAAATGTGTCCTCAGACATCGGAAAGCCCGAGGGCGAGTATTCAAACTCTACAAATGATAATTACGTGCAATATGGGTTTAAAAAGAAAATCTCCTCTCAAGAGGACACCTCTCAAGAAGACTCCTTGGGATAAAGCCAAGAAGGAACAGGAAAAGAAGAAGGCGAAAGCCGGACTTAGCAAGCCAGCA
>CAKRPI010000033.1 GCA_934376945.1 uncultured Lachnospiraceae bacterium
AATTTTATTTGGCGGATACGCCACACCGACGAAATGCGTAGCATTTTGGAGGTTGGCTCTGAACAGTTACCAATTTTATTTTTATACCTCCAGTATGTTCTTTACTTGACGTAAGAAAAAAGATTGTGTATAACAAATATGCATGAATTACATCTTATAAACGGAAGCAGGCAGGAGGTACTATATTAATGACAAATCATAATTATATCCTCAGTTGCTGTTCTACTGCAGATCTGACGGAACAGCATTTTAAAGAGAGAGACATTCAATATATCTGTTTTCACTATGAGCTCGATGGAATACAATATCTGGACGATCTTGGTACATCCATTCCCTTTTCAGAATTTTATGCCAGAATGGCGGCCGGCGCAACAACAAGAACCTCACAAATTAATGCTGAAGAGTTCGAGGAATATTTTGAACCGTTTTTAAAGGCAGGGAAAGATATTCTCCATGTCACCCTTTCTTCAGGTATTTCCGGCGTCGTAAATTCTGCCCTTATTGCAAAAGCATCCCTTGAAGAAAAATATCCGGAACGTCATATCTGCATCATCGATTCACTGGCCGCATCATCCGGTTATGGCCTGCTGATGGATCGCCTGGCTGATTTAAGAGATTCTGGTATGTCGCTTGAGGAGCTTGCAGCATGGACAGAGGCAAACAAACTGAAGGTACATCACTGGTTCTTTTCTTCCGATCTTACCTTTTTTATTCGTGGAGGGCGTATCTCCAAAACCGCCGGCTTTGTAGGAAATGTGCTCCATATCTGTCCGCTGATGAATGTCAGCAATGAAGGACGTCTGATTCCACGTATGAAAATTCGAACAAAAAAGAAGGCAATCGCGGCGATTGCCGATCAGATGATAAAAAATGCAGAGAATGGATTAGATTATGCAGATAAGTGCTATATCTCTCAATCTGCCTGCTATGACGACGCAAAAGCAGTAGCAGAACTTGTAGAAACGGCATTCCCGCATTTAAAAGGTCATGTGGAAATTAACAATATTGGCACTACCATCGGAAGTCATACCGGACCTGGAACAGTTGCATTGTTTTTCTGGGGAACACCGCGTGAAAACTGAGGAACAGAAAAATCCCGAGATTCTCTTCAGGAGATTCCCGGGATTTTTCAAACACGTTCTGATCCATATGGAAGCAGTTTTTCAGAATCATCTCATAATTTCTCAGGCCTTTGCAGCCTCATCCGTCGTTTCCTCTTCTTCCTCAGCTTTTGCATAATCAGCTACATGGAAGATAACATCATCTTCCGGAGTAATCAGCGAAACACCCTTTTCCTCCAGATGTAAATCTTTGACATACATATTTCTTGTTTCCTTCGGAACATCTTTGAAATCAATCACGATTGGATCCAACAACTTGTCCGGCTCTGCTTTATAATGAATCTCAGAAAGTTCCTGTTCCACAATGCCCTGTACAATGTCAGTATTTTCAAAATGAACAGAAACCGTGGTTGAAATCTTTTCACCTTTCACAAGGGCCTGAAAATCAAGTGCCATAATCTGACGCTGCATACTGTTATAATCAACATCCTTTACGATAGCACTTACTTTTTCACCGTTAACGTCCAGAAGTACCTGACTTCCTTTTCCGTTTTTTCCAATAAAGCGAAGAGCATCTGCCGAAACAAACTGAAGCGGAACGGCCTCTGCCATTTCTTTACCGTAAAGAACACCAGTTGTATATCCTTCTTTTCTTAATTTTTTAGCTTTGACTTTTGCGTCTCTTTTTTCTGCTTTTAATGTGATCATGGTATTATGCCTCCTGATTTTTTATTTTTATCAGAAGAACTGCAAGGTCTGCGATCCGCATCGTAGCTCTATTTATCCGGTTCTTCATGAACTGTGTTTATTATAGCACGTATATAACAAAAAGAAAGACGATTTTTGTACAAAAATAGTTTCTATTTTTCTTAATTTTCAGCATTTTCACTCTTTACAGTTCTGGGATTGCGTTTTTATGAATTCAATGATAAACTGTTTGACAGATAATGCCTCACGAAAAAAAGCAAAGGAGAAACCATCATGCCTGTATTTGATTTTAACAGCATGCCGGTAGCAAATGCTCATCCGGAATGCACTTATACTATTTTTTATTCCAGTCATTCTGAAACTTCACCGGAAAAACCGATTATGGTGCTGGATAATAAAAGCCGCAGCTGGTGTCACCATTCCTGTGGCATTTTTACAAATCCGGCTAAGCGTACCGCTTTTGAATTTAAGGAAAAAGATGGTGTAATCAGTTCAGATATTCTGAAGATCGATGCGCGTTTCACCAGTCTTTTAAAATGGCTTGGCGAAAACCGCATTAACGTACAGCTCTCCGGAAAAAATACAGACGAGGGCTATACCGTATATAAAATCCGCGAGACTGCCTTTGGTGGAGGAACAAAGCTTTCCGCTGAAGATGGTTTCCTTCAGTTTATGATTGAACGGTTGCTTTCAAGCAATCCTCCGATGGGTGAGCTTGAGGAGGAGGATCTGGAAGAAGGCGACGATGAAATGAAACTGACAAGCCTGCAGAGTATTACTGATTTTATGACATGTGCAGGCCGGACATTGCCGGACAACATCCGCCTTTGGGCAAGACGTAACCTGGCTGTTGCAAGATCTCATGAAGTTTCTCCGGAAGAACGACGCCATGCACAGCGGGCTCTTTCTATTATGATGAATGTACAATGGAAACACAATTATTTTGAAGCTATCGATCCGCAAGAAGCAAGATGTATTCTGGATGAAGAACTTTATGGTATGGAGCGAGTAAAGCAACGTATCATCGAAACAATTATTCAAATAAACCGTACCCATACACTTCCTGCTTACGGACTGCTTTTGGTTGGACCGGCTGGTACCGGAAAATCACAGATTGCTTATGCGGTTGCCCGCATTCTGAAATTACCGTGGACTACGCTTGACATGAGCTCAATCAATGATCCTGAGCAGCTTACCGGAAGTTCACGGGTTTACGCGAATGCAAAACCCGGTATTATCATGGAAGCATTTTCGGCAGCAGGAGAATCTAATCTTGTCTTTATTATCAATGAACTTGATAAGGCAGCTTCCGGAAAGGGAAATGGAAATCCGGCGGACGTACTTTTGACACTTCTTGATAATCTTGGCTTTACAGACAATTATATGGAATGTATGGTACCGACTGTTGGTGTTTATCCAATTGCAACTGCAAACGATAAAAATAACATAAGCGCTCCTTTGATGTCCCGTTTTGCAGTTATTGATATTCCGGATTATACGGAAGAAGAGAAGAAGATTATTTTTTCCCGTTTTGCACTTCCTAAAGTCCTAAAGCGAATGGGACTGCGCAGTGAAGAATGTATCCTTGATGAAGATGCCCTTGATGCAGTCGTAGAAAATTTTGCAGATACAACCGGAATCCGTGATCTGGAACAGGCGGCTGAGCATATCGCTGCAAATGCACTATATCAGATTGAAGTCGATCACAAAAATTCTGTCGTATTTAACCGTTCCATGATCCTGGAACTGCTTTCCTGAGCAACCAATTGAACAAAGGAGATACTTTATGAATACACGAAAAGATTATGAACTGGAAACACTCCCTCTGGAACTTCCTGATGAAATTATAAAATACAAAATGAGCGGAGATTTTAAAGGTGCAGAAGATGCAGCCGACCGGTGGCTGAAAAAACCGCTCCCGGAGGCGTTGAAACAGCGCATCCGCATCGAACAGGATTTCCTTAAAAAACTTCCGCAACAGTACCCTTTTACATCTGAAGAACTGATTCGTCTGTTTCAGGAAGAGATACCGGACTTTAATGAGGATGACCTGAACCGTCTTGATCAGGACGGTCTTGTTGAATGGATTTTTTTAGACGGGAAAAAGCATTATATCAGCAGCGCAGTTGAAAACGCAATGCGCATTGATCCCGAACTTCACATGCGCTCCAACCCTGAAAACTTACCTTCAAAGGAGTTCATCTGCCTGCAGGAGGTGCTTCAGGAAATGCGCGAAAAAGGAAGTGCAACAAGAATTTTCCGCATGCGGGTTTCTATTCGCCTGAAAGATGAAAAGTTTTATCCGGGTATCACATTGAAAGCACACTTGCCGCTTCCTGCACTTTATTCTCCAGTTGAAAAGGTTCAGATTCTGTCTCACTCAAAAGGAAATGTCACAATTGATCCGGAAGATTCTCTGACTCGTACCATTTGTATCGAAACAACGCTGCAGCAAAATGTTCCATTTTTTGTCGAATATGAATATACTGTTCGCAGCATATATGTGGATCTCTGGCAGGATTTGCCTGTGCTTCTTCCGGAAGAAGCACGCTTTAAAATGGCTGAACCTTGTAAAGCAGACGTAGAAGAGCAGCTGCCTCATATCCGTTTCACTCCGTATCTGAAGTTGCTTGCAAGTGAAATCCGTGGAGAGGAAACGAATCCTCTGGCAGTGGCACGACGGATCTACAATTATATCACAAAAAATGTTACTTATTCTTATATGCGGAATTATTCATTGATTCCGGATATACCACAATACTGTGCCCGCAACCTGCGCGGTGACTGTGGAGTTCAGGCACTTTTGTTTATTACTCTTTGCCGCATCTGTGGTATTCCGGCAAGATGGCAGAGTGGTCTTTATACGAATCCGATCAGCGCCGGGCCGCATGACTGGGCACTGTTTTATACGAAAGAATATGGATGGCGGCCGGCAGATCTGTCCTTTGGCGGTTCTGCCAAGCGTACAGATGACGAAATGCGCAGAAAGCTGTATTTTGGAAATACTGATCCATTTCGCATGCCTGCCAACCACGCATTTCAACATCCATTTTCCGTTAAAAAGTCATTTATGAGAATTGATCCATATGACAATCAGTGTGGTGAATTGGAATCGGAGCTCTGTGGTTTTACCAGTGACGAACTGGAAACCACCCGGGAACTTCTTTCTGTCGTTGTTATTTAGCCAAATCAAGTAAGTGAGACAGGCTCACATATGATAAATGTTATGAGCAAGCAGCAAAGCGGATGCAACTATACTCTGTCATCTCTGATTGATTATTTCTGATTAAAGACTGCTTTATCAAGCGCCTGATTCTGATGTGCCACTACAGTTGTACATACGGCATCGCCTGTGATATTGACCGCAGTTCTCGCCATATCAAGAATACGGTCAATACCCATAATCAATCCAATTGCCTCAACCGGAAGTCCGACTGAATTAAACACCATTGTCAGCGTAACAAGTCCGACACTGGGCACACCGGCTGTACCAATCGAGGCAAGCGTTGCGGTACCGATCACAACAATATAGTCAGTGAGAGATAGCGAAATACCAAATGCCTGAGCGGCAAATACAACCGCAACTCCCTGCATGATCGACGTTCCGTCCATATTGATGGTTGCTCCAAGCGGAATCGTAAAGGATGATATTTTTTTTGACACACCGACTTTTTTATTCAGCGTCTCAATTGAAAGCGGAATCGTTGCATTTGAAGTCGCTGTAGAAAATGCAAATGCCATAACCGGAAAGAATTTTTTTATAAAACGAATTGGATTCAGACCGGTAAAAATTTTCAAAAGAAGCTGATAAATTCCGAAACACTGAATTGCAAGTGCGATCAGAACTGCAATCATATATTTGGCAAGCGGAAGAAATGCACTAAAGCCAATGTTCGCAAATGTTCTGGCAATGAGGCAGAAAACGCCGATCGGTGCAAGACTCATGACCATCATGGTCATTTCCATCATAATATCATTGAACTGGCTGAAAAAGTTGGTAACTGTATCTGCACGGTCTCCAAGCTTTGCCAGGATCACTCCAATGATCAATGCAAATACAATTACCTGGAGCATTTCTCCGCCAGCCAGTGCTTTAAATGGATTGTCCGGGATGATGTTCAGCAATGTGTCACCAAAGGACGTAGCCTCCATGCTTTCTACAGTCTGTGTACTCGTCTTGATCGTACTCATATCAAGACCAAGTCCAGGGTTAATAACATTTCCGACAGCAATAGCAACAGTGACTGCCATTGCTGTCGTAGCCAGATAAAAAATTAACGTACGGGCTCCGACTGTCCCAAGCTTTTTGGTATCTCCAATTGCCATGCTGCCGCAGACTAGTGAACAAAAAACAAGCGGCACAACCAACATTTTCATCAGCCGGATAAATCCCTGGCCAATCACATAAAGAATTCCTTCTATTATAATATCATTTTTTATTGTCCCATCCGGAACAAAGTAGCACAGAATCACACCAAGGATTACACCGGCAAGCAATGCGATAAAAATCATGGTTGTGAGTCCCGTTTTTTTCTTTTTGTTTGTTTTTGTCATGAGTTCTCCATCCTTTCCTTAATATATTCTTTTAAAGAATCCCTCCAGTATGGCATATCATATACGTCTATAATCCTGAGAATAAAATTATCAAGTACTGCATAAACAGGCCGCACAGCAGGCTGTTCAAACGCATCCGGAGAAATTTCCTGAATCGTTGCATCTTCCCCTGAAAGAGTTAATACTTCCCTGGCAAGCTCATAACGACTGCAGCTTCCTTTGCAGGTTACATGATATGTGCCGTATTCATTTGTATTGATCAGATGAAGAATAATACGCGCAAGATCCTTTGCACTTGTCGGTGCACCAATCTCACCGGCCGGTACAGCCAGTGGTTCCTGCTTTTTTGCAGCATCCAGTACACGGTTCACAAAATTAATGCCATTGCCATAAACCCAGCTGCTTCTGATAATAAAATGCTTATGGGTAAATTCTTTTACGTAATTCTCCCCTGCCCATTTGGAACGGCCATATACAGTCTGCGGATTTGTATCGTCAAACTCAGAGTATGGATGACTGGCGAATCCATCGAATACGTCATCTGTTGAAAGCTGTACAATTTTAGCTCCTACTTTGCTCGCAACAATACTTAAATTTCTTGCTCCAAGTGCATTTACACGATATGCCAGCTCCGGATTTTTTTCACACAGCTCCGTGTCTGTAATAGCTGCGCAGTTAATAATCACATTCGGACGGTTGATATCACCAAAATGAAGCACTTCATCTGTGCGGGTGATATCCAATTCATTTTTATCCGTATTGAACACCTCAACTTCCAATGGATCGAGTACTTCATTAATTGCAGTTCCAATCTGGCCGGAAGATCCGACAATCCATACTTTCAGCATGTTATCTCTCCTTTTAAATATTTTTGCTTCAGCGCCCCTGCAAGCATCCTGACAACCTGCTTCGCAATTTGCCGGATTCTGAAATTATCATATTTTCCATGCCCCGGCAAAACAAATAGCGCTGAAAAAGACGCTGATTTTCTCGGCGTCTTTCTGCTTTTTAGTTTATCAGTAATTAAAGATTCCTGTCAAGCATTTCCTTGTCAGAGCGAATATTCGCAATTCTCTTTGCTTCTTGCTTGATTGATTCAGTTCAATATCTGTACCACGATCTGCTCCTGCTTTTCACCAAGTCAAGGATACAAAATTGTTCCATAATATTCCTGCTTGACAAATCTCATTCACTATATTAAAATACAACCGTAATAGATGTTAACATTTTTGTAATAATTATTCATTAAATCTTAGCATTGTCTGGAATTTTTCTTTTCAGGCGAAAGGAGTACATAGAAAATGAGAAAACGAAAATATAGAACTCTTGGAATTCTGGCAGCTGCCGGCACATCTCTATTTATGAACATCCCGGTGATGGCTGCTGAAAATACGATTGCGCTCCAGTATCAGAAGGCAGACGCATGGTCTCAGATTGCGATGACAAATGATGATGCAATTACAACCGGCGTCAATATCAGAAGTGCTGCCAGCGAGGATAGCGCTGTTGTTGGATGCCTGTACTATGGTGGAGCAGCATGGGTGATTGAAAAGGGACCGGAATGGACTGAAATTTATTCTGGTGGCGTAACTGGATTTGTCAAAAACGAATACCTGGTTTACGGTGAAGATGCACGTGGTCTTGCCGCTGCTTATGGAACAGAAGGAGTAACAACTACCTGGGATGATGTAAAGCTTTATTCAAAAGAGAGCAATAGCGCATCTGTTATTGCATCTATAGACAGTGGTGCCTCCTATATCCTTACGCAGGATAATGGGCACTGGCTTGAAGTACAAAATGGAGCTGACAGTACTGCCTACGTATCCTCTGATGATGTTTCCAGAGTACTTCTGCTTGATACGGCTGTATCGATAGAAGATCAGCAGTCAGGATTCACTGCTATGGATACTGATACCAAGGAAACACAACCGACTACAGAAGCCTACGCTGAGGAAACACAACCGGCTACGGAAGCCTACGCTGAGGAAACTCAGCCGGCTACGGAAGCTTATGCAGAAGAAACTCAGCCGACTACAGAAGCTTACACTGAAGAAACTCAGCCGGCTACGGAAGCTTACACTGAAGAAACTCAGCCGGCTACAGAAGCTTACACTGAAGAAACTCAGCCGGCTACAGATAATTCAGACGATGGAAGCTATTATGATTCAGAAACTGGCATTTCCTATGATGCTTCCACTGGTCTTTATTATGATTCAGGTACCGGCATTTATTACGACGCTTGGTGGAATCCGGTGAATCCGGACGGAACACCTCAGACTGAAGCGTCGGAAACAGAAGCCCCTCAGACAGAGGCTCCGGAAGAAACTCAGCCGGCTACGGATAATTCAGATGACGGAAGCTATTATGATGCAGATACTGGAATTTCTTATGATGGTTCAACCGGCCTTTACTATGATTCAGGTACAGGCATTTATTACGATGCCTGGTGGAATCCGGTGAATCCGGATGGAACCTCTCAGACAGAAGTGCCGGAAACAGAAGCCCCTCAGACAGAGGCTCCGGAAACAGAAGCTCCGTCTCAGTCAGGTTCTGATGATGTCACACTGCTTGGTGCATTGATTTACTGCGAAGCAGGAAATCAGAGTTATGAAGGAATGGTAGCTGTTGGAGCTGTTGTTATGAACCGTGTTTACAGTTCTTCTTTCCCAAATTCCATCACTGAAGTTATTTATCAGAGCGGCCAGTTTACACCGGCTTACAGCGGAGCACTGGCAAGTGCACTGGCAAACGGTGTACCAAGCACCTGCTATCAGGCAGCATCCGCTGCAATTGCAGGAGAAAATCCAGTCGGCAGCGCACTCTACTTCAACACCGGTTCCGGAAAAGGGTTCAAAATCGGCGCACATCAATTTTACTAATTCAAAATGGCTGTTTGCTTTTAAAGGCAGGCGGCCGTTTTTTTCGTTTCGGTACAACCATCCTTTTTCTGCATATCTCATATTTTATTATGGAAAGAATCATTTTATCAGAAAAGGAGCATATATGAATGCAGGAAACAATGCAGACTGCCGCTGCAAAAAAAATTTAACAACGGCTGTTTATCATCATTTAGAAGAAGCGGATGCCCCTCTTGCCATGGGCTATATTCCGAACCAACACTGGGATCACACCTTTGAGCTTTCAACAGGGCTAAAATACGGAACTATTTTTCCAAAACTACACAAGCCTTTCTGCGGAAAAGGAGGTGCCTGGAAATGAATCGTATGAATTGCAGCAGAGGATACTGTCCTCCGCCCGGAAATGGATGTCAAACAGACAGCCATTTCCTGTCACTTTCTGAAAATAAAAATCAAAGCAGGACACTTTTTAAAGTTATTACAGAAGAAGGGTTTGCAGCATACGAAACCCTGCTTTACCTCGATACTCATCCGGCTGATCAGGATGCACTTGATTATTTCTATTTCCATACCCAGCGTTATCAGGCAGCAGTAAAAGAGTATGAGCATCTGTATGGACCGCTTACTCTTCGAATGGATTCTGCAAGCAAGGCTGAATCCTGGACCTGGATGCAACAGCCATGGCCATGGGAAGGAGGTAACTGTTAAAGATGTGGAATTATGAAAAAAGGCTGGAATACCCGGTCAATATCTCAACACCGAATGCAAAGCTCGCCCAGATCATAATCAGTCAATACGGTGGACCGGACGGCGAAATGGGTGCTTCCCTGAGATACCTTTCCCAACGCTATACGGCTCCGAACCGAATTGTGATGGCTGTTCTGACTGACATTGGAACCGAAGAACTCGCCCATCTGGAAATGATTGCAACTATTGTACACCAGCTTACGCGCGGGCTCTCACCTGAAGAAATTGAAAAATCCGGATTTGCGCCATACTATACGGATCATACGATTGGAATCTGGCCCCAGGCTGCGGGAGGAATTCCGTTTAATGCCTGTGAATTTCAGTCAAAAGGAGATCCTTTAACGGATCTGTTTGAAGACCTGGCGGCAGAACAGAAGGCTCGTTCCACCTATGACAATATCCTGCGCCTGATCAAGGATCCTGAAGTAGCCGATCCGATCCGTTTTCTTCGAGAACGCGAGATTGTACATTTTCAGAGATTTGGTGAAGCACTGCGTGCAACACAGGAGCAACTGGATGCAAAAAACTTTTATGCATTTAACCCAAGCTTTGATGCTGAGGTTTCATGTCCGTCATGCAAGGAAGCGTCAACTATCCATTGAGAGTTTTTCATTAACTTTTTCATTTGCGTTTTTTTTATGAAATCCCCCGTTACACTGGAAAAAAGAAAAAATATATGCTATGATAAACAGGTAGCTTTTAAAAAGCTACCTGTTTTTTGGATTTTTAATTTCAGGAAAGGATTCTTATGGCAATAAATTCGCATACTTTACAGCCAGTTCAAAAAAAACGAAACCCTCAGAAAAAAGAGAGCAATATTAAAAGATTTCTGAGATTTTCTACCTCTTTTCTTACCTCTGATTATTATGATTTCAATCTTCTGGCTGCCGTTATACTGCTTACCTGTTTCGGACTTGTTATGCTTTACAGTACAAGTGCCTATGAAGCGCTGATTCAGCAGCGTGGTGATGACATGGCCTATTTTCGAAAGCAGACCATTATCAGTATTATTGCGCTTGTCGTTGCAGTGTGGGGATCTAACTTTGATTACCATACGATTGCTGATTTTTCTGTGCCAGTGTACTGTATCTCCATGTTTCTTCTTTTTATCACCAAATTTATCGGACGCGAGTTAAACGGGGCAAAACGCTGGATTTATATAGGACCTGTTTCCTTTCAGTCGGCAGAGCTTGCAAAGGTTGCAGTAATTCTGTTTTTGCCGTTTTTGCTCATAAAAGTAGGTAAAAATATCCGCACATTGAAAGCAACGCTCACGGTTGCCGGATTCGGAGTGTTAGCTGTTGGTTTGACTTATCTATTTACCGACAATCTGAGCACTGCTATTATCATCCTTGGTATTACAGCAGCGCTGATTTTCCTCGTTTCACCAAACACAAAACAGCTGTTGATTGCCGCAGGCGTTGCTCTCGTGGCAGCAGCCTTGCTCGTTCTGATTCTTATAAACTTTGGTGGTTCTTCGAGTTTCCGTATCGGCAGGATTCGTGTCTGGCTCAATCCGGAATTATACTCCAGCGATGGAGGCTATCAGGTTATGCAGGCGCTCTACGCGATCGGTTCAGGAGGTTTCTTTGGGAAAGGACTTGGCAACAGTACTCAGAAGCTTGGTGCTATTCCTGAGGCACAAAATGATATGATTTTTTCTATTATCTGTGAAGAACTCGGTGTATTTGGTGCTGCACTTGTAATTCTGTTATTTGTCTTTTTGCTGTACCGCCTGTTTTTTATTGCTAAAAATGCACCGGATCTGCTTGGTTCGCTGATCGTATCCGGCATTTTTGTACATATTGCGCTGCAAGTGGTGCTCAATATTGCCGTGGTCGTTAATCTGATTCCGACTACAGGCATCACGCTCCCGTTTGTAAGCTACGGAGGCACTTCTATTTTGTTTCTGATGGCGGAAATGTCACTGGCACTTAGTGTGTCACGTACGATTCGTTTTCAGTAGGGCAAGTTTGCCCCATATACAGGATGTCATTACAGACATCCGCCGGAAGATCCGTTTTGACAAAACCGTTCTTCTGGCAGTTATTTTATAAATTCATCAAAAGGCAGGAGAAAAATATGAGCAAAGTTAAGACAAGATTTGCACCAAGTCCGACGGGACGGATGCATGTGGGAAATTTAAGAACGGCACTGTATGCCTATCTGATCGCCAAGCATGCCGGCGGTACGTTTATGCTGCGTATCGAAGATACCGACCAGGAGCGTCTCGTAGAAGGTGCTGTTGATATTATTTACAGAACCCTGCAGAAGACAGGACTGATTCATGACGAAGGTCCGGACAAGGACGGTGGCTGCGGTCCGTATGTGCAAAGTGAGCGTCAGAAAACCGGAATTTATCTGGAATATGCAAAGAAACTGATTGAAAAAGGAGAGGCATATTATTGCTTCTGTGACAAAGAGCGTCTGGAATCGCTGCGTAAAAATGTAGCAGGTAAGGAACTGATGATGTATGACAAACATTGTCTTCATCTCTCTAAAGAGGAAATCCAGGCAAAGCTTGACGCAGGAATCCCATACGTAATTCGCCAGAATGTACCAAATGAGGGTACTACCAAATTCGTAGACGAAATCTACGGTGAAATCGAAGTGCCAAATGCTGAGCTTGATGATATGATTTTAATCAAATCTGATGGATATCCGACCTATAATTTTGCAAATGTAGTCGATGATCATCTGATGGGCATCACACACGTAGTGCGCGGAAACGAATACCTGTCCTCTGCACCAAAATACAATCGGCTGTATGAAGCATTCGGCTGGGAAGTACCGGTATATGTACATTGTCCGCTGATCACGAATGCTGATCACCAGAAGCTGAGCAAGCGTTCCGGGCACTCCTCCTATGAGGATCTGCTTGAGCAGGGCTTTGTATCAGAAGCAATCGTAAATTATGTTGCTTTGCTTGGCTGGTGTCCACAGGACAACCGTGAGATCTTTTCTCTTGAAGAACTTGTGAAAGAATTTGATTATCACAACATGAGCAAATCTCCGGCAGTATTTGATATACAGAAACTTCGCTGGATGAACGGAGAGTACTTAAAAGCAATGGACAGTGAAACCTTTTATTCTGCTGCCAAACCGTATCTGAAAAAAGCTCTGACAAAGGATTTTGATCTTCATCGGATTGCTGAGATGGTTCGTACAAGAATTGAGGTATACCCGGACATTACGGAAATGATCGCATTCTTTGAGCAACTGCCGGATTACGACATCTCTCTGTTCACAAACAAAAAAGCAAAAACCGACGCAGAGAAATCACTTGTCACCCTGAAAGAACTTCTGCCACTGCTTGAAGCCGCAGAAGATTTCACAAACGATGGGTTATTCGAAATGCTTAAGACCTATGCACAGGAAAAGGGCTGCAAAATCAATTCTGTAATGTGGCCGCTTCGAATTGCAGTATCCGGCCAGAGCGTTACGCCGGCCGGTGCTACGGAAATCATGGATATTCTTGGCAAAAATGAATCAATTGCAAGAATTCATATTGCAATCAATAAGCTGGAGGCATGAAGATAAGCGATGCTCAGTCCAGAGCAATTGCACACGAAAAAGGACCTGCCATGGTACTGGCAGGTCCGGGTTCCGGGAAAACTCTGGTTATTACACAGCGTACCAAGCAGCTCATTGAGCATGCTCACGTACGCCCACAGGAAATTCTCGTTATTACCTTTACAAAATCTGCTGCACTTGAAATGCGCAGCAGATTTAAGAAAATATGCAAAAACAGCGGTGTCACATTCGGGACATTTCACGCTGTTTTTTTCACTATCTTAAAGCATGCTTATCACTATACAGCAGCAAATATTCTTACAGAAGAGAAGAAGTATCAAATTCTACAGCAGCTTCTCCGAGAATCAAAGCTTCATTTTGAAGATGAAAAAGAAACGTTGTCCGATGTAGCCTCTGAGATCAGTATTGTAAAAAATGAACAGATCAGACTTGAAAATTACTATTCCAAAAGCTGCCCTGCAGAAGTATTCCGCCTGATTTTTGGTCGTTACGAAGAAATTCACAGACAGGCAGGCCTGATCGATTTTGACGATATGATGACTTACACTTATGAACTGCTGAGTGCAAGGCCGGATATTCTGCATGCCTGGCAGCGGAAATGGACTTATATTCTGGTAGACGAATTTCAGGATATCAATCTGCTTCAGTATCAGATTCTCCGTCTGCTCGCACTGCCCGAGAATAATCTTTTTATTGTCGGAGACGATGACCAGTCTATTTACCGTTTTCGAGGTGCAAAGCCGGAAATTATGCTCAATTTTCCAAACGATTATCCAAATGCAGAACGAATTTTACTTGATCGTAATTTCCGTTCTACCTCTTCCATCATTCACGTCTCACAGACTGTAATTACGGAAAACCAGAACCGTTTTCAAAAAAAGATACTGCCGACACGTGAAGCCGGAATTCCCGCAGAGATCCGCGAATTTTCCGGACAGGAACATGAAAGTTTGTTTCTTGTCAAAGCTGTGCAGAATGCGATCAGACATGGCACCTCTCCCAACAAGATTGCTGTTTTGTTCCGAACCAATCAGGGCGCCAGACCATACGCCGAACGTTTAATGGAATTTAATATTCCTTTTGAAATGCGTGACGCCCTTCCAAACATCTATGATCACTGGATTGCAAAAGATATCTTTTCTTATCTGCATCTTGCCAGGATACGGCTTGACCGAAAAGAATTTCTCCAAGTCATGAATCGACCAAAACGCTATATAAGCCGTGACAGCATTGATGCACCGATAATCTCTTTGGAAACGCTACGCACTTACTATAAAGACAGGGACTGGATGCTGGAGCGCATCGACCGTCTGGAAACAGACCTTAAAATTCTAAAGGATCTCACTCCTTATGCTGCCGTTAATTATATTCGCTACGGTATAAATTATGAAGAATATCTGGCAAACTACGCAAAAGAGCGTCGTATGAAACCCGAAGAGCTGTTTGAAATTCTCAACGAAATCCAGCAATGTGCGAAACCATTTAAAAGCGTAGAAGAGTGGCAGGAACATCTCCGGCAGTACCGTGCCCATCTTGAAGAACAGCACGGAAAAAAAGAGCACGATCCAGATGCCATTATCCTCTCTACCTTTCACAGCTCCAAAGGACTTGAATTTGATGATGTCTTTCTTGTTGATATAAACGAGGGCATTATTCCTCATCAGAAGGCAAGTGTGGATGCTGACCTTGAAGAGGAACGCAGACTTCTCTATGTAGCAATGACAAGAGCCAGAGATCGACTGCATATTTTTTATACAAAAGAACGTTATGGAAAAGAGGTACAGCCATCTTTATTTCTTGAACCTCTGCTCGAAGAAAAATCGTTGCATGATGATTCCTGAGTAAAGCTATTAAGACAGACTATAGTAGAACTATAAACCAAAAACACCCATCCACGGGAAACTGCAGCTTTTATTTTTACAGTTTGTTCCAGGAACGGGTGTTTTTTTGTTTTGTGTTTTATTCTTCCTCTTCGTCCTCTACAAGCTCATCGTATTCAAGAGAATCGAGCCACTCATCAAATCCATCCGATGCAGCCTCATATTCCTCGTCATTTTCGATGTTTTCCAGCACTGGCGTACCATTTTCCTGATGATAACGGTAAATATAAACCTCTCCATCTTCATTCACACCTTTTTCATTCAATGGAAGCAGTGCAATATACTCATTATTTGCCGCTTCATAGATTGTAAGAATGGAACATTCAATGGACTCATCATTATCCAGAGTCAAGGTGATCGTCGCTTTACTGCAGTCTTCTGCTGAACCGCAGTTTTCACAGCTGCCGTTGCATGCTTCAAAATCGCTCATCTGTAAATACCTCTTTTCAAATTTGATCCGCAGCCATGCTGCAGTTTTACTTTATCAGAAACCCCTGCAAATAGCAAGGAAATATTAAAAATAGTAAACTCCTACTGTGAAATTCACAGAAAAGATGATATACTGACAGAAAGACCAGAAAAGATGGGGGAAAATACTATGAAATTGATATCCTGGAATGTAAACGGACTGCGTGCATGTGTACAGAAAGGATTTCTCGATTATTTTCACAAAACAGATGCCGATATTTTCTGTATTCAGGAAAGTAAACTGCAGGAAGGACAGATTGAACTTGACCTGCCCGGATACTTCCAATACTGGAATTACGCTGTCAAAAAAGGGTATTCCGGTACAGCTGTATTTACAAAAAAGGAACCGATTTCTGTTTGTTATGGAATTGGCATTCCAGAACATGATCAGGAGGGGCGTGTCATTACTCTTGAATATGACGCCTTCTTTTTTGTAACCGTGTATACGCCAAATTCCCAAAGCGAGCTTGCCCGTCTTTCTTACCGAATGGATTGGGAAGATGCGTTTCTGACCTATTTAAAAGATCTTGAAACAAAAAAACCTGTTATTTTCTGCGGAGATCTCAATGTCGCACATCAGGAAATTGATCTGAAAAATCCCAAGACAAATCGAAAAAATGCCGGATTTACGGACGAAGAGCGGGAAAAATTCACACGTCTGATAAAAAATGGTTTCATCGACACATACCGATATTTCTATCCGGACATGGAAGGTATTTACAGCTGGTGGTCCTATCGTTTTCGTGCGAGAGAAAAAAATGCCGGTTGGCGGATTGACTATTTCTGTGTATCAGGCACGCTCAAAGACCGGCTGCAGGACGCCGTGATCCATACCGAAGTTTTCGGTTCTGATCATTGTCCTGTGGAACTGGATATCTCTTTGTAAATAAAAACACCAATTCAATTCGAGCGTATGTTTGTCTTGGTGTGCAAATCCGGTTAGTGTCGGCTATCACATTCTTATAACAAAACCATAAATCACTGCATCCAATCCGGCTCGCATTATTTTATGGTTTTCTGACTTCATGAAAGGCGGAACAAAACATTGGAAGATATGAAATTTAAAATATTGCCAGATAAGAGCTACCGAATCGGAACCTCAATCGAGAGTGATGGAATTCATTTTGGCTGTCTCTCCTCCGGATCAGAGCCTCCCGTTTTACTACTTTATCGAAAAGGCACAGAAGAGATTGTCAGAGAAATTCCTTTTCCGGCCCATGCATTCTCCGATCATTTTTACAGCATGAAAATTAAACTGCGACCATCTGCTTATGAATACAATTACAGGGAAGGCGCTCGGATTTTTACCGACCCTTATGCAGGAAAAATTGCCGGACATACAGTCTTCGGCGAACTTCCATCAAACTCTCCACACGCATTGCGTGGTGGTTTTACATGGAAGAAATTTGACTGGGAGGGTGATCAGCTTCCAAATCTACCTTATTCAGATGTAATTATGTACCATTTGCACGTACGCGGATTCACAAAACAGAAAAATTCCGGTGTCAGAAAAAAAGGAACGTTTTCCGGCATCCGTGAAAAGCTGCCTTATCTGAAATCGCTTGGCATTAATCAGATTAAACTGATGCCTGCATATGAATTTCCGGAAGTTACAGTAAAAGCAAATGCAACTGGATTCCCTACACATACATCTCCGGCAAATACTCCTGGAAATTCTGCATCTGTTTATCAGAAAAATTATTGGGGATACGGTACCGGATATTATTTTGCTCCAAAAGCCTCCTATAGTTCCTCTCCAGATCCGGATCTGGAGTTTAAGGAGCTCATAAAAGCTGCCCACAAAGAAAAAATAGAAATTCTGATGGAATTTCATTTCACAGATGATATGGATCTCTTTACAATCAGTGACTGCCTCTATTACTGGGCTTTTGAATATCATGTCGATGGTTTTTCTGTGATTGCGAGATCCGATATTTTCTCCGAACTCGCAAAGCTTCCGCTTTTTGCAGATCGAAAGCTTCTTTGCGGCTGGTATCCGGAACAGACGCTGCTCGAAAATGAAAAGAAAAAAATGCAGCAGCTTTCTTTGCAGGAAATACATACGGTATCAGGAGAAAATCGTCCGATGCGCCTGATTCCTCCGGCCAGAATTGCGGAATCAAATGATGGCTTTATGAATGATTGCCGCCGACTGCTGCGCGGCGACGAAGACGCTTTGCGGAATTTCACTTCACGCGCCAACCGCAATCAAAAAGGCTGCGCTGTAATCAACTATATCACCAATCACGATGGGTTTACATTGATGGACCTTGTTTCCTACGATCATAAATATAACCATGAAAACGGAGAGCAGGAGCGTGACGGAACCGATTATAATTACAGCTGGAACTGCGGGACAGAAGGTCCGACACGCAAAAAAGAAATCCTTCGCCTGCGGATGCAGCAACGAAAAAACGCAATGGCAATGCTGTTGCTCTCCCAGGGGACGCCGATGCTTCTTGCCGGTGATGAATTTGGAAACAGCCAGAATGGCAATAATAATCCTTACTGCCATGACAGCGAGCTTACCTGGCTTGACTGGAATCATGCAAAAGGCAATCAAGAGCTTTTTGATTTTATCCGTGATGCCATTACCTACAGAAAAATGCATAAAGTCCTGCATCAGACCCGCGTACTGCAGTGTATAGATAACCACTCGGATGGAATTCCTGATCTGTCCTACCACGGAGAACGTGCCTGGTACTGCGATTTTTTCAGAGCAGACCGCCATGTCGGCTGTCTGTATTCCGGCCGCTATGCAGGTGAAAAAGGATTTATTTACATTGCATACAACCTTTACTGGACCACTCAGGAATTTGCACTTCCGGTTCTGCCACAAAATACCAGCTGGTATAAGGTGATGGATACCTCTCTGGAGAGAAGCTTTCTTACGCAGGCGCAACCATTCGGACAGGGAAAAACATTTTCTGTCCCTAGCCGCACAATTATAATATTGGAAGGTAGAGAAAATGAAACCGCAATACGATCTAAAAAAAGTCACATGGAAAAAGGTAAAAAGACACTTTAAAACAATTACCGCACATAAGCTTCTTGTTATGCAGCATTGCTTCCGTATCGGATTGTATCGACAAGGACTAATGCATGATATGTCAAAATACATGCCCTCAGAATTCCTGATGGGATGTATGTATTTTGATGACGGAAAAAGCAGTCCGACAACCGGCGAACGCAGAGATCTTGGCTGTTCCTTCGCCTGGATGCACCATAAAGGACGCAACCGCCATCATTTTGAATACTGGCTGGATTATCCGCTGCATCTTAAAGAAGGAGAATTCCCGCTGCAGCCTGTCCAAATGCCTCGCCGGTATGTAGCCGAAATGCTGATGGACAGGATCTGTGCCTCCAAAAATTATAACAAAGAGTCGTACACACAGCACGACCCTCTTCAGTATTTTGAGCATGGGCGCGGCATCTCACTGCTGCATCCGCAGACGGCAAAGGAACTGCACGGCATGCTCCGTATTCTTGATCAGCGCGGAGAAAAAGTACTGATCCGTTTTGTAAAAGACTATTATCTCAAAGGCTATAAAATCTGACCGTAAACCATGGGCGTCTGATATCCTGATTAATTATTCCGGGTATACCAGACGCTCTTTTGTAATACCTTCAAGCACCTCTTTCAAATAACGGTCTGCCAGCCAGTTTGCCATTGGAAGATTCATATCCAGATAATTGCCGCAGTCTTTCGGACTGGCTCCCGGCACTTCCCCGTCAAAATCACGGATAAAGGTAAACATTTCTTTCATCAACGGAACAATTTCTTCTGAAGTATGATCGCCAGCAAGCAGAAGATAGAATCCGGTTCGACATCCCATTGGGCCAAAATAAACAGTACGATCCTTCCAGCTTTCATTATTTCTCAAAAAGGTAGCACCGAGATGTTCAATTGTATGAACCTCCGCAGTATTCATCACCGGTTCGCCATTCGGTTTCGTCATACGAATATCGAAGGTAGTGACAACCTCCGAACCCACATGATCCTTTCTTGATACATAAAGACCCGGAAGCAGTTTAATGTGATTAATAGTAAAGCTTGCAATTTTCTCCATAATAAAAGTTCCTTTCTTTTTTCTTTGAAATCTCTTTAAAACTGTTTTTACAGTTGTTTTACCGCCAGATTGTCATTCAGATGTTACATAAAACAGCCTGCATATCTGGTGGAAGAGGTGCAGTAAAATGCATGTTCTCCTTTGTGACAGGATGCGCAAATTCCAGCGACCATGAATGAAGTGCCTGTCTTTGAATCAGATCCATAGCACTTGGATGATACAGGAAATCCCCAATAAGAGGATGTCCGAGATACTTCATATGTACCCGGATCTGATGGGTTCGTCCGGTCTCAAGACGTATTTGCAGCAGGGAACAATCCTTTTCCTTGCAGTACAGCAAACGCTTATAATGAGTAACCGCATGGTCTCCACAGGAAAAATCAACGCATCGCATAATCGCAGAGCCTGCAGCACGCGCAATTGGTGCATTAATCACTCCGCATTCGGGCGTCTCCCCCTGTGCAACAGCAAGGTATTGACGATGAATTTCACGGTTGGCAGACTGCCTGTAAAGTACGGCTGCGCTGAACATATTTTTTGCCAGGATCAGAAGTCCGCTTGTATCACGATCCAGGCGATTTACACAGCGGTATACGAAGGATTCGCCCCTCTTGGCGAAATAATACATAACAGCATTTGCCAGCGTATTCTCATAATTTCCAATCGAAGGGTGAATCGGCATATCTGCAGGTTTATTTACGACCATCAGATCCTCATCCTCATAAATGACCGTAAGAGGAAGTGGTACCGGAACAATCTGATCAGAAGCCTCTTCTTCCCGAATCCAAAGCTCCAGCACATCTCCGCGTTGAAGCCTTGTGCTGGAATAAGCCCATTCTCCATTTCGAACAATTCCTCGCTCCGTCCGTTTCAAGTGCGTCAGCACGTGATGTGAGCAGCCTTTTTGTTTTAAAAATTCCTCAATCTTTCTGCCGTCATCCTCGGCTGTGACAGAAAAAGAAAGTCGTCTGTCCATCCCATTCCTCCGCATTTCCCTTTTTCAGTTCCGTGGTCCGTAAAGCGGACATTCGCAATCCGCTTCGCTACTTGCAGGATCATAAGGAATCCTCCCGCAAGCGGGTCCCCCTTATGATATTTCATGAACGCAGTCGCTTCGCGACCTGTCAGTGGGAGCTTTCAACTCCCACTGACATAAGCATCCCCCTTACC
>CAKRPI010000034.1 GCA_934376945.1 uncultured Lachnospiraceae bacterium
AATGTTTTGGTCAAACTCATTATACATCAGAAAGTCCTGTACGATATTTTTTTATGAAAAAGTTGTAAAGTGGTGTTCAAATACATATTTCCTGTCCGTCTCTTCATATATTTACTGCAAACGCCTCAAATCGGAGGTCTCATGCGCCGCAAGCCCCTCCTTCTTCTCTGTTTCTTTGCCTCTTTTTTTTACCTTCTCGCTTTTCCGCGTACCGCACTCGAAAGTGCGCGGAATGGTCTTCTTCTCTGGTATCGTAGCGTTGTTCCTGTTCTCTTTCCATTTATGCTGCTTGGCAGCCTTGCACTTCGCACCGGACTTCTGTACCCGCTCACTGCTTTTCTTTACCGACCGCTTCATCTGCTGTTTGGATGTTCACAGGCAGGCTGCTTCGCCATACTGTCCGGTTTTCTCTGCGGATTTCCAATCGGAGCCAAAATCACATCGGATCTTGCCGGTCAGAACCTGATCTCCGGCTCTGAAGAAACTTTTCTTCTGGGCTTCTGTAATAATTTAAGCCCCGCGTTTCTGCTTTCTTATCTCGCCTCGGAGCAGCTGAAAAGCGCATCGCTTGGCCCGGTCTTTCTTGGAACCGTTCTAGGTGCTTCGTTTCTCTATGGATTTCTTACCTCTTTTTCATTTCGAAACAAACCGCAGCCAAAAGCGCCAAAAACAGACACTTCAAAGCTCTGTTTTTCTTTTTCTCTGCTTGATCATTGCATCATGGATGCGATTCAAAATACGGTTCGCCTCGGTGGTTATCTTGTGCTCTTCTCAATTCTTGACGGTGGAACAGCGTTTCTTTTTCCCGTATCGCATCCGATCGTTCTCCTTGCACGCAGTACAATAGAAGTGACAAGCGGTCTTCATCAGCTTGCCATATCGACGCTTCCCCGACCCGTAAAATTTATCTCTGTCTCTGCCTGTGCCGCCTTCGGCGGCCTTTCCGCATTGGCACAGACAATCGGCCTCTCACATATGAACCGCAAAAAAACATTTGCATACATAAAAAGCAGGGTGTGCATCACCCTGCTTAGTATCCTTCTTTGTACCATCATCCTCCTGCACGGATAACTGACAAAACCTTTTATTCCTCTGTCTTTTCCTCTGCTGTCTCATCCGGAATCTGCGTGTAGCCGGACGGCTCTGTCTGCGGAGAGAGCTCCATTCGGTTTTTATTTACAATGTCATAACAGGACTGAATGGAATTGATAAAATTATTGTACTTTGTGCCCGCCTGATCGATCGTATGGCTCATGATTTTCTCAAGATTTTCAAGCATCTCATCCGTATAACGGATCGCACTCATACGAATTTCATTTGAATCCTGCGTTGCTTTGTCAATAATCTCCTGTGCCTGTGCATTTGTCTGCTCGATCAGCTGATTGGACTGCTGCAATGCAGTCTGCATTACTTCGCTCTCACTTACGATCTGCTGCGCTTTTGCATTCGCATCAGAAATAATAGCATCTGCTTTCTGCTGTGCATCCTCCAGAATTGCATCCTTATTGCTGATGATTTTCTGATAACGTTTGATCTCATCCGGAGTCTTCATACGAAGCTCGCGCAGAAGCTCCTCCAGTTCCTCTTTATTTACTACGATTTTTGTAGAAGACAGCGGCTGAAACTTACAGCTGTCGACGAACTCTTCAATCTCTTCAATGATCTGTTCAATTCTGCTGCTCATGGTACACTCTCCTTATTTTCTATTTATACAATTCCCTGCATATCTAATCTTCTCTGATTTCTTTATTTCTTTTTATTTCTCTTTCTTCCCACTTCTTTGTCTTGATGCAATTTTTTCATATACCAGATCCACCAAAGGCTCCGGAACGAAACCGGATATATCCCCACCATAGGAGCCGATCTCTTTCGTAATCGTCGAACTGATATATGCGTAATTCAGCTCTGTCGCAAAAAACAGCGTATCCACCTCTGAGCTTAAGCTTCTGTTTGTCTGCGCCATCTGAAGTTCATACTCAAAATCCGTCACTGCACGCAAGCCGCGCACAATGAACTTTGCACCGCACTGCTTCGCAAAATCAACAGAAAGACCACTGAATGATTCCACACGCACATTTGGAATATGAGCCGTTACATCTTTTATCATCTTAACACGTTCTTCTTCAGAAAACAACGGGGTTTTTGCATTATTCTTCAATACTGCGACCACCAGCTCGTCTACCAGGGATGCTGCCCGTTCGATAATATCAAGATGACCTTTCGTTACCGGATCAAAGCTGCCCGGATACACTGCTGTTGCCATAATTTTCTCTCCTGTTTTATCTATCTATGCAGAAAAACATGCATATTTGTTTTGTATTCTTTGATTCGGTCTATCACAAAGCCCATTTCCTCTGCATAGGAAAAATCCGTTCCAAGATGTGCTTCTACAATAATCTGCGTTGACCCATCCACAAAAGACGGATTATGAACTGCAATATATTCCAGTACTTCCCGTTCCAGTTCTTTTCCATATGGCGGATCCATAAAGATAATCTGAAACGGTCTCTGCCCTTCCAGGCGTCCAAGTGCAGCAAGCACATCACACTGCAGCAGTGTTGCCTGTCCATCCAGATGTGTGAATTTCAGATTTTCCCGGATACATGCGGCAGCTGCACGGCTGTTTTCGATGAAATACGCTTCCGATGCACCTCTGCTGAGCGCTTCAATTCCGATTCCACCGCTGCCGCTGAAGATATCGAGAAACCGGATATCATAAAGATCATTCTGTAAAATATTAAATAAGGTCTCCTTAATCCGGTCTGTTGTCGGTCTTGTATCCAACCCCTCTATCGTTTTCAACGGAAGTCTCCGCGCTTTTCCTGCTATTACCCGCATAATAATCCCTTTCCCTTTTTTACCTATTCCGTATCATTATAATTTTTTCGTCCTATACTGTCAATACAGAACACATATTCTTGAATCATTATATAGAACATATATTCTCGAATTATTACCATCCTGTTTTTTCAAAAATACATGGATTTTCGACTGCTTCTATCGTATAATAAAAGAAGTGTGTGTTTCCGTGAAGAATGTGTCAGCCGGTGCTGACCGGAACTGTGCGCCAAGTCTTATGTACGTTCGACTTGAGCCTCTGGAAATACCACGTCTGATCTTGAGATATACCAGAAAGGATTTTGCATATGAAAACAGGATTTGACAATCAAAAATACCTGAAGCTGCAGTCTGAAAAAATCCGTGAGCGGATTTCCAGCTTCGATAATAAGCTTTACCTTGAATTTGGCGGAAAACTCTTTGATGATTATCATGCCTCCCGTGTTCTTCCGGGCTTTGAACCCTCCAGCAAGCTTCAGATGCTTCTTCAGCTTGCGGATCAGGCTGAAGTAATCATTGCGATCAATGCCGAAGATATCGAAAAAAACAAGATTCGTGCCGATCTCGGAATTACATATGACCGCGATGTACTGCGCCTTATCGATGTCTATCGCAGTAAGGGGCTCTATGTCGGAGGTGTCGTCCTGACCTGCTATGAGGACCATGCCAGTGTGCAGGCTTTCCGTACCAGACTTGAAAGCCAGGGCATTCCTGTCTATCGCCATTACCGCATTGAAGGATATCCCAAAAACATTCCGCTGATCATCAGTGAAAACGGATATGGAAAAAATGATTACATCGAGACGACCAGACCGCTTGTCATTGTTACTGCACCGGGACCGGGAAGCGGAAAAATGGCAACCTGCCTCTCTCAGCTCTACCATGAAAACAAACGGGGGATCCGCGCCGGATATGCAAAATTTGAAACCTTCCCGATCTGGAATCTTCCGCTTGATCACCCGGTCAATCTTGCCTATGAGGCCGCTACCGCAGACCTCAATGACGTCAATATGATCGACTCTTTTCATTTAAGTGCCTATGGTGTTTCTACCGTCAACTACAACCGCGATATTGAAATTTTTCCGGTGCTCAACGAAATGTTCCGCCGTATTTTCGGCGAAAGTCCTTATAAATCTCCAACCGATATGGGCGTCAATATGGCTGGCTTCTGCATCTTTGACGATGAGGCATGCCGTGAGGCTTCCAAGCAGGAAATTATCCGACGCTATTATGAAGCATTGATCCGTCGTGCTGATCTGCTCGCTTCTGAAGATGAACTGTTCAAGATCGAGTTTCTGATGCAGCAGCTTCAGCTGACCGTTGATGCACGCAACTGCACAGCTGCTGCCAATAAAGCAGCCAAAGTACGCGGCGTTACCTGCGCTGCGATCGAGCTTTCTGACGGTTCCATCGTCACCGGAAAAACCTCCGATCTGCTCGGACCATGCTCAGCAGTGCTGCTCAATGCCTTAAAACAGCTTACCGGCATTGATCACGAAACTCCACTTATCTCTCCGCATGCACTTGAACCGATCCAGGCGCTGAAAACCAACTATTTCGGCAGCAAAAATCCGCGTCTGCATACAGACGAGACATTAATTGCACTTTCGGTAAGTGCATCTGACAGCCCGACCGCAAAGCACGCACTTGATGCCATCCCGCTGCTGCGCGGCTGTCAGCTGCACTGTTCCGCACGTCTCTCCAAAGTAGACCTCGATACACTGCGCCGTCTCGGTCTTCAGATTACTATGGAACCGCTTCGTGAGCATGCTTCGTTCGACTGACATAAGCATTCCATCCACCGCTTAGTGCTCCGCGCACTTGAAGCGGGGGAATGCTTATCTGCGTTCAAACATGTGCTGACAGACAGGAAAAAGCCCGGATTCAGAGTTTTATCTGAAACCGGGCTTTTTTGATACTTAAAGCATGGAAATATTCATTTTTCGTTTATGCTTTACATTCCGGCTTTTTCCCGGTTCTCTTCTCAATATAGGTACAGATCAAATCTACGCACCCCTGATACCCAAGCACGTCCGTACGAAGACAGAGATCATAATTTTCCGGATTTTTCCATTTTTTCCCCGTATGATAACGATAATAATCACTTCGGTAACGATTGATGCTGTTTATATGCCGGTTGACTCCAAACGCATCGGTCTGCATAATCTCCTTCTCACGTGCAAAACAGGCCTCCTCCGATGCACTTAAAAAAACACTGATTGCATTTGGTTTATCTTTCAGAACAAAGTCTGCTGCACGCCCAAGTACCACATAGCTTTCTTTTTTCAAAAGCTCCTTTAAAACCTTTGCCTGATACTCAAACAAGCTTCTGTCTGAAAGAAAATTTCCGCTTTCCGGAGGAATCATCTCTCCATTGTAAACGGCCTTTGAAACTTTATAAAGCAATGTTTTTTTCGTATCCTGATCTGCCTTCGCAAAAATTCTTTCATTGATTCCGGAATCCTCGGATGCAAGGCGCAGCAGTTTCCGGTCATAAATGTCGATTCCGAGCTGCTGCGCAAGCATCTTTCCGATCTCCGTCCCTCCTGATCCACAGGTTCTCGTTATACATATGGCAAAATACTCATTTTTCATGATCTGCTCCATTTCTCTGTCTGTATTTTTCAGACAGTCCTGACTGTTTTCCGATCATACCACAGACATTTGCAGAAGCAAATATCCGTATACCGATTACTGTCCCAGATATGCCTTCTTTACGCGCTCATCCTTTAACAGCTCCTGTGCATTTCCACTGATCGAAATTGTCCCTGTCTCCAGTACGTATGCACGATCGGCAATGGAAAGCGCCATTTTTGCATTCTGTTCATTCAAAAGCACCGTGATCCCAGCCTCATGGATCTCTTTTATAATAGCAAACACTTCCTTAACAAGCAGCGGAGACAGTCCCATCGAGGGTTCATCCATCAGAATAATCGACGGCTTTCCCATCAAAGCTCTCCCAAGCGCGAGCATCTGCTGTTCTCCACCTGAAAGGGTACCGGCCAACTGCCTCCTGCGTTCCTTTAGTCTCGGAAATTTTTCATATACATCCTGCATTGTCGCTGCTGTTTCTTCCTTATTTTTACTGATAAACGCACCCATCTGCAAATTCTCTTCCACTGTCATTTCCGGAAAAACGTGACGTCCCTCCGGCACGTGCGCAATTCCAAGAGAAAGAATCTTTGACGGATCAATTTTCTGAAGATCCGTTCCATTATAGGAAACGCTTCCGCTTTTTGCCCGAATCAGTCCGGAAATTGTATGTAAAGTCGTTGTTTTCCCGGCTCCGTTTGCCCCGATCAGTGTCACAATCTCTCCTGGCTGAACGGTAAAGCTGATTCCCTTGATCGCCTCAATTGCCCCATAATTCACATATAGATCCTTTACTTCCAGCATTTCCGTCCCTCCCTATTCATCATCCTTGCCAAGATAAGCCTCAATTACTCTCGGATGATTTGCGATTTCCTCCGGTGTACCTGCTGCAATCGTCACGCCGTAATCAATCACCTGAATCCTCTCACAAATTTTCATAACGAGTGACATATCGTGTTCAATGAGCAGCACAGAAATATGAAACCGGTCACGGATATCGTTGATAATCTCCAAAAGCTCAGCAGTCTCTGTCGGATTCATTCCGGCTGCAGGCTCATCCAAAAGCAAAAGCTTCATACCGGTTGCAAGTGCTCTTGCGATCTCCAGCCTTCGCTGCTGCCCATACGGAAGATTTTCTGCTATATAACCGGCCTTATCTTCCAGGTGCACAATACGCAGTAATTCCAGCGCCTTCTCATCCGTTTCTTTTTCCTCCGCCCAATAGCGACCGGTACGGAAGATTGCCGATCCCATGGAATATTTCATCGTTCGGTTCATGGAAACTTTTACATTATCAAGAACCGTCAGTTTCTTAAAAAGACGGATATTCTGAAAGGTTCGCGCAACTCCTGCCGCTACTACCTGATGCGGCTTTTTCCCATTCATTTTTTCACCACACAGATAAAATGCGCCCTCCGTTGGTTGGTATACACCGGTAAGCAGATTGAATACCGTTGTTTTTCCGGCTCCGTTCGGTCCGATCAGCCCGATCAGCTCCGATTCGCCGATTTCCATATTAAAATCATCAACAGCCTTCAGGCCACCAAACTGAATGCCCAGATGGCTGGCTTTCAATACAGGTTTTTTTTCACTCATGCTCCGGCACCTCCTTTTTTGCTTTTCCGGTCAGACGATCCACTGCTTTTCCAAGCGAAAATTCCCAGGTACCGAATATTCCGCCCGGTCTGAAAATCATAATCAGTACCAGTACGACCGAATAGCCAAGCATACGATATTTTGCAAATGTTCGCATTGCTTCCGGAAGTGCAGAAAGAAATGCCGCACCGATTACAGAACCGGTCATAGATCCCGTTCCTCCGATAATTACTTCTGTCAGAAACTCTGCCGAATAGTTAAAATTAAATGATGTCGGGATCATTGCAGTCATATAATGTGCGTAAATGGCTCCGGCGATCCCGGCAAAAAATGCCGATATCGTAAAAGTCATTACTTTATAAAAGGTCACATTCACACCGGAGGCTTCTGCTGCGATATAATCCTCTCTGATTGCCTTTACCGTACGTCCAAATCTGGAACGTATAAACAGGTACATGACCGTAACACAGATTACTGTTACCCAGAATACCCAGTAGAAATTCGAAAGCTTCGCAATACCCGACATGACACGCCCGCCGCCTGTGATCTGAAAGTTTGTAAAAGCCACACGGATAATCTCCGCAAATGCCACGGTAACAATTGCCAGATAATCGCCTCGGAGCTTCAGCGTCGGAATACCGACAAGCACTCCCATAACCCCTGCAGCCACACCGCCTGCGGCAAGCGCAATCAAAAACAGAACAAAGGTTGGAATATTCTGGTCTGCCAACGCATTCGTCACAATTGCAGAAGCATAAGCACCTACTGACATGAAGCCTGCATGCCCGAGGGAAAATTCGCCGAGAATGCCAACCAGCAGGTTTAAGGATGTTACCATGATGATCGTATAACAGGCCGTTGTCGCAATTCCCATAAAATAACTGCTTCGTGAGCCGAGTACTCCTGTTTCAAACAATGCAAACAATGCAAAAAACAAAAGAAGCACCCCAAGCAGGTTCAGCACATAATTTCGTTTTATCTTCTTTGGCATACGCATTCTCCTCACCTCACACTTTCTCTCCTGCATTTTTACCTAAAATTCCGGATGGTTTAATCAGCAGCACCACAATCAGAATCCCATAGGTAATTGCCTCATACCACCCAGGCGCAAGGTAAACTTTAACCAGAATCTCAATGAGTCCGACGATGATACCTCCAAGCATCGCGCCCGGAATAATACCGATTCCGCCAAGTACCGCTGCAATAAACGCTTTAATACCCATCATTGATCCCATGTCTGTCGTGCAGCGTGGATAGGTGGAAACATACATCATCGCTGCCACAGCTGCAAGTGCAGATCCGATTGCAAAGGTAATCGTGATAATTCGATCTACATTGATGCCGACAATCGTTGCAGCTTCCCTGTCCTGCGGCACCGCACGCATCGCTTTTCCGAGCTTTGTCATCCGAACAAACAAAGTCAGAGCCACCATGATCGCTAATCCGATTCCCAGGGTCAGCAGATATTTCATCTGAATCTTCGCACCAAATAATTCGATCATTGGAAGATCAAAGATTTTCGTTACTGTTTTTGGATTTCCTCCGAATAATACCATTGCCAGATTTTCCAGAAACAAACTCATGGCAAGTGCTGTGATCAATGCTGAAATAGAGCCGGAATTCCGTACCGGTTTGTAGGCAATTCGTTCCACCAGCACTCCGACTACCGTACAGACAACCACTGCGGCAAATACTGCCATCCATGCAGGCATTCCATAGCTTACCATCAGCGGAACCGTATAAAACATGGTATATGCACCGACCATGATAAAATCCCCGTGTGCAAAATTAATCATACGAAGAATTCCATACACCATCGTATAGCCAAGTGCGATCAATGCATAAATTGCACCCTGATTCAGGCCATTTACAATACTTTGAATTAATATGGACACACCTCATTCCTCCCTTTCCCTGTTGCGTACCTTCGGAATCTTTTTGTGCTTTCAGTAAAAAATGGGCAAACCCGCTTTCCCCCTCTTAAAGTGGACTTGCCCACCTTCTCGTATAAAAGCAAAGGATCCCTGCCTTTGATACCCAATCGTATCCTGACAAGAATCCTTTTTGCTTTTCATTTTCTCTCTTTTTTATCGATACCAGAGCAGCTCAGACACTTGCAATCTCTTTTCCCGTCCTGCTTACTCTTCCGGTGCGATCGTCTTCATCCATTTAATCTTTCCGTCTTCATACGTATTAACAACGACCGGTTTGATTGCATCTCCGTTCTCATCCAGATAAATATCGCCGGCAACACCGCTGAACTTCATCTCCGTCATTCCTTTTACCAGGGATGCTGTATCCGAACCGCCACCATTTACTGCGGCCTCCTCGAGCATATACATTGCATCATAATAAAGTGCCGCACATGCATTCAAACTGTCTTCGCCGTATTTCTCTGTATATTTAGAAACAAATTCCTGTACTGCAGGAGCCGTATCTTCAGAGGAATAATGGTTTGTAAAATAGCAGTTATCAAAGTAATCCTCCAGACCGCTTGTATCTGCGCCGTCCCAGCCGTCGCCTCCCATAATTGCTCCTTCAAATCCGGCATCTCTTACCTGCTGTACAAGAAGCGGTACCGTATCAAGGAAACATGGATAAAATACGAAATCAGCGCCACTTCCGACTGCCTGCGTCGCCTGTGCCGTAAAATCTGTATCTGTCGTTGTGCATTCTCCAACGTATACCACTTCGATTCCATTTGCCTCTGCGCTCTCTACAAATGCATCCTTCAGTCCATTGGAATAATCGTCATCCTTTGCATAAATGATCGCCGCCTTCGTATATCCCTGGTCTTTTGCAAATGCAGCTGCCATCTTGCCCTGATATGGATCGATAAAGCAATTCCGGAAGATCGTCGGACCGGTCTGAGTTACCTGATAATTGGTGGCGCCGGTTGCCAGAAGGAGCATGTTATCATCTGCTGCAAGTTCTGCCATCGGAAGAGTAACAGAGGAAAAGAAAGATCCGACAATTGCCTCCGGTTCTTCTGACATCAGAGAATTATACGCATTGACCGCCTGCTTTGCATCCTTGGCATCGTCTGCAACTTTTCCGCCATTTACAATCTCAATCTTATATTCTGCATCAGAAGCATTAATTTCTTCTACTGCCATATCGATTGCGTTCTGCGCGCCTTCTCCATATACTGCTGAACCTCCGGTCATTGCACATACTGCTCCGACTTTAATCACGTGATCCTCTTCAGCAAAAGCGCTTATTGTTCCCATCGACATCACCATTGTTGCCATCAGCATTGCACATACCATTTTCTTTTTCATAACGATCTCCTCCTTATTTTATTGCCTATGATGGATACCCTTACTTTTTCCCTGTCTGTCTTCACAGTCTTCACAGCTCAGACCCTGAAACGATATCCTGTAATAGTTCTGTCCGGAAGGAAGTTTCCGGAAAACAAGAAAGGCGCCAGGCAGTCTGTCGACTGTCCAACGCCTTTGTTTGTCTATGCGTCAGACTATAGCTCACTCTGCTCCTCCTGTCAAGTCCTAATTTTATTTTTTGCATTCTTGACATTTTCCTGTTTCCGCTATACAATCTGTGCGAAGACGACAAAGAAGCCGTGTGCTTATTGTCGTCTTTTTTTATTGTTTTTCTATCGTCCCCGGCACCACACAGACCTGATTTTTTATACCGGAACGCTTCATTGCATAAATTCACAAACGGTACGATCAGGATTCTGTACTGTCAAACACGACGATTCCAGACTTAACAAGGGGGTAAAATCTTATGAAAACTACTCTAAAACTCCTGCCCGCCGGTGACAGCGCCGTTGTGGCTGAGTTTGGAAATACAATTCACCCTTCTATCAATGATCAGGTTCAGGCTCTGGCTGCAAAAATCCATGAAGCAAAGCCAGAAGGAATCCGTGAACTGATTCCTTCCTTTCGGTCACTTCTGATTCTCTATGATCCAAAGGTTCTTTCTTACCAGAAGCTGATCGGCGAACTGGAGCATTTCGCAGCTTCGCTTTCTTCAAATCAGAAAACAAATAAACGGATTCATCTTATTCCGTGCTGTTACGGTTCTCACTTTGGTCCCGATCTTACTGATATGGAAAAGTCCACCGGTCTTGCGAGGGAAGAAATCATAAAAATTCACAGCGGAGTCGATTACCGAATTTATATGCTCGGTTTTCTGCCCGGTTTCGTTTATCTTGGAGGACTGGATCCCAGGATTGAAATGCCTCGTCTATCCACGCCCCGGGTTAAAATTCCGCAGGGAGCTGTTGGAATTGGCGGGAACCAGACCGGCGTCTATCCGCTGGATTCCCCGGGAGGCTGGCGGCTGATCGGCAGCACGCCTGTGGATTTTTATGATCCAAACCGTCCTGAACCGGTGCTCTGCAAGGCCGGTGAATACATTCGTTTTATTCCGATCACTTCCTGTGAATATTATGATATTCGCCAGCTCCAGGCGAAGGGTCTCTACCAGCCGGAAATCCGGATTGAAAAGGAGGAAACTTAAATGGCCATAAAAGTAATTACGCCAGGCGCACTGACTACCGTTCAGGATTTCGGCCGGTTCGGTTATCAGGAATCCGGCATGCAGCCCTGCGGAGTTATGGACCAGCGTTCTTATACGATTGCAAACACGCTCGTTGGAAATCAAAAACACGAAGCTGTTCTGGAATTTTCCTTGATTGGAGGAAGCTACCAGTTCGATGCTCCCTGTATCCTGGCGCTAACAGGCGCAGATATGTCGCCCGTTCTAAACCATGCCCCCTGTCCAATGAATCGGGCTGTCCAAATAAAAGCCGGCGATGTACTTACTCTTGGAACTGCTGTAAGCGGCTGCCGGACATATCTTGCCGTATCCGGCGGAATTGACGTTCCTCTCGTTATGGGCAGTCGATCCACCAGTCTGAAATGCCGGATCGGAGGATTTTACGGACGCGCCCTGCAGCCAGGAGACCTGCTCCCGGTCGGCAAAGACGACTCCGGATTTGAACACGTAAAAGATCTGTGTTACTCACAGCCGGATTATTCCGACCACGTGATACTTCGCGTTATCGAAGGGATTCAGACAGATTTCTTTACTGCCGCCGGACTGGACACCTTTTATTCCGAAGCTTATACCGTCACCGCTGAAAGCGACCGTATGGGATGCCGTCTCGACGGTCCGGCAATCGCTACCTATCACGGAAGTGACATTATCTCAGATGGCATTGTCTTTGGCTCGATCCAGATCACTTCAGCAGGCAAACCGATTATTCTGATGGCAGATCGCCAAACTACCGGCGGTTATGCGAAAATCGGAACCGTCTGCACCGCAGATCTTCCAGTGATCGCGCAGGCCCGTCCGGGTACTGTGATCCGCTTCAGGAAAATATCTGTAGAAGATGCTCAGAAACTTCTGTAACCAGTTTTAAAGGAGGAGGATTTTTATGGATTATACAACCATGTCTCCAAAGGAAGTCCGCGCACGAATTTCCAGAGGAGAAATAACCATTCCGACTTCCGGTATGTGTGCCGGATATGCACAGGCAAATCTTGTCATTCTTCCGAAAGAGCTTGCCTATGATTTTTTGCTTTTTACCCAGCGTAATCCGCGTTCTTGTCCGCTGCTTGAAGTCAGCGACACAGGAAATCGTTTTTTGCGCACAATAGCAAAAGGAGCAGATATTGCTACTGAGATTCCGCGTTACCGTATTTACCGCAACGGTGTATTAGACGGAGAATACACGGATATTTCTTCGTTCTGGCAGGATGATTTTGTCAGTTTCCTGATTGGCTGCAGTTTTTCATTTGAATCAGCCCTGATAGAAGCAAACATCCCAGTCAGACATATTGAAGAATGCTGCAATGTTCCCATGTATAAAACAAACATTCCATGTGAATCCGCAGGTATCTTTCACGGAAATATGGTCGTGAGCATGCGTCCTGTTCCTTATGAACTGATTCCGCGTGCCGTGCTCATCACCGGTGAAATGCCGCGCGTCCACGGTGCTCCGATCCATATCGGAGATCCGGAACACATTGGGATTCATGATCTTGCACATCCGGACTTCGGTGATATGGTTACAATTCGCGAAGGAGAAGTTCCTCTCTTCTGGCCATGTGGCGTTACACCGCAGAATGTGGTAATGGAATCTCATCCTTCACTGGCTATCACACATGCACCTGGGCATATGCTCATTACAGACATCAAAAATACCGAATTAAAATACTGATGAAAAGAGGAATTCAAATGAAAACTGTAGATTTAAACTGTGATCTGGGAGAAAGCTTCGGAAATTATAAATGCGGTATGGACGAAGAAATTCTTCCTTTTATCACTTCCGCTAATGTTGCATGCGGATTCCATGCCTCCGACCCGGTTGTAATGAGCAAAACCGTAAAAGAAGCTGTAAAAAACCATGTTCAGATTGGTGCTCATCCGGGGTTTCCTGATCTCGTCGGATTCGGCCGCCGGAAAATGGATCTTCCTCCATCTGAAATCACTGCAATTATTCAGTATCAGATTGGTGCTTTAAAAGCTTTCTGTGCCGCAGAGGGTATCCGGCTTCAGCACGTAAAACCACACGGGGCACTCTATAATATGGCAGTAAAAAGCCCCGAAATTGCGCAGGCTATCTGTGAAGGAATCGCTTCTGTTGATTCTTCTTTAATTCTGCTTGCTCCAGGCAGCAGTGAAATGTCCATAGCTGCAAAACGGCTGGGTCTTAAAACTGCAAATGAGGTTTTCGCCGACCGTGCATATGAAGAAGACGGCTCGCTCGTTGCAAGAAGCAAACCCGGAGCCATGATCACAGATAAGAACCTTGCAATTGACCGTGTACTGCAGATGGTGGAAAAAGGCACCGTAACCTCTATTACCGGAAAAGAAATTGAACTTTCCGCAGATTCAATCTGTGTGCATGGTGACAGCCCGGCCGCACTTACCTTTGCAGAAAATATCCGTCAGGCACTGACAGAACATAACATCCGTATTGCATCACTTGAAGAAACGATACGTGAACACTGAGTTTTAAATCAGCTCTTCACAATCAAATCTGAATCTTTTCCTGCAACATCATATTCCAGGAGGTACCATACTATGAGCCATACACTTACATCTGCTCCCTTACGCTCTGCCAAAGAATCTATCGAAGATATCGTTCTTCGTCATTCCGGACGCGGCATGAACATCCTTCAGCATTACCTGGACGCCCATTATTGCCGTAACGCCGCACAGCAGATTCTTTCTCTTCCAAAAGGAACCATCCTGCTCACAACCGGCTTTTACGTTGCCGGACACGCAGAAACAGACGGTCCGCTTGGCACCATCGCTCTTGCAAAAGCGCTTAAACAGCTGGGCTATACACCAGTCATCATTACAGATCTTATCTGCAACGGACTATTTGAACCGGAAAATCTGACAGTCGAATATGTTTCTTTTGAAGCCGATGAAAAAGAGTATTCCGTGCTGCTTCAAAAATATGCTCCGGTCTGCCTGATTTCCATTGAACGTTGTGGACATAACCTGGAAAATGACTATGCAAACATGCGCGGAATCAGTATTGCAGCCCAAACTGCTTCCATTGACAAGATGTTTGAACTCGCTTTGGCTTCTTCTATCCTCACGATCGGAATCGGTGACGGTGGCAATGAGATCGGCATGGGAAATTTAAAAGATGTGATCTCGGAAAAGCTCTCTCTTGTTCCATGCACTGTTTCGGTCAATACTCTGATCATTGCCACTACCTCAAACTGGGGTGCTTATGCCCTTGTGGCATACCTTGCTCTTCTGACACAGTCAGACCTCTTCCCTACATACAAAACAATCGCAGACTGCCTCACCCGTATTGTATCAATGGGGTGTGTTGACGGCGTCACAAAAAAGCCGGAAAACAGTGTTGACGGATTCCCATCGAATGTGGAACAGGAAATCGTAGAAGCACTCCTGTATGTATCTTCCATCGGTGTAGCATAAACACATCGCAATTTTCATACCTGTCGTAAACAACAATCACCGCGAAGATCTGATACGTTACCATCTAAAAAGGGATCGCACGTTCTGCGATCCCTCCTTTTCTTTTGTATCTATCCCGGTTACTGCTGCATACCTGAATTCATCATCTGGCTGCTTCCGCCCATCTGACTCATGCCGCCCATCTGGCCATTTCCGGACATCTGGCGTTCCTGGTTTTCAATCATTTTTTTCACCATATAACCGCCTACAGATCCATTCTGTTTCGATGTCAGATTTCCATTGTACCCATCAGAGAGCGGTACACCAAGCTCGCTTGCTACCTCAAACTTAAAACGATCCAGTGCGCTTTTCGCCTCCGGTACTGCTGCTGTGTTGGATGAACGATTTGTCATAGTAAAACGCCTCCTTTGTTTTCTTTTCTTGTTTTTATCGTTTGGATGGTTTTACAGCTTTTCTGCTGCATTCCTAGTATGCGCACGATCAAAATAAATAAACTGGAAATTTCTGCTTATGGCAAAACTATAACTTGCATTCTTTTATGGTTTTGCTATAGAATCGCTGTATATCCCCGCGAAGTGCTTATACAGCATTTTTTCTAAAAAACCGAAAATAATAATTGATTTTTTAGAAAGTTTTGCTATAATAGAATTGCTATAGTAGGAACTTAGAAAGGTTGGTAGGAGGATGAACATCGGTTTTATCGCACATAACAGCAAAAAAATCCTGATGGAGAATTTTTGTCTCGCTTATAAATATATCTTATCAAAGCACAATTTATACGCAACAGGAATTACAGGCAGACGAATTGAAGAAGTTACAAACCTTCATGTATACAAGTTTCTTCCGGGCAGCGTCGGTGGAGATAAGCAGTTCATGGATATGATCGAGCGAAACTGCATGGATATGGTAATTTTCTTTTATAACCCGCTGATTACCAGTCCAAATACCGCTGATATTTATGCAATTTCACGCTGCTGTGACCAGTACAACATTCCAATGGCAACAAATATCGCCACAGCAGAATCCCTGATTCTCGGACTTTCCCGTGGTGATCTTGACTGGCGCCTGAATATTCGTTCAAAAGATATGGATTAAAAAGATATTGCTTAAGATAAGATCTGTTGATCTTTTTAAAAAAATCCCTGACAGAATTGATCCGCTGCATTTATTTGATGCATACAGCTATTTTCTATCAGGGATTTTTTGTTGTCTCTTACTTATTTAATTTACTTACTTTTTTTATCTGCTGCTTACACTTCGCACTCTTATTACAGAGAATCCTTACATATCAATGCTTCCTGTTACTTCCTCATTGATTACGTAGTAAGCCTTGTTCTCTTCCGGCTTAAGATACAGTGTTACACTCTTCATGTCGCCAACTTTATGTTTCAGCTCTTTTGTCCAGATATCTTTTACCTGTTTCATCAGGTCTTCCTTATTGATTTCTTTTCCAAGATACTGAAGATATACTGTCTCAGAAACGGCTTTCTTTGCGGCTATTGTTCTTTTCTTTGCCGGTGCCTGCTCTGCCGCTCCCTCTGCTGCCTTTACCACTTCTTCTTTTACTTTTCCAGCCTGAGCTGCCGCTGCTTTCACCGTCTCAGTTGCTGCTTCTGCTACTTTTTCTACTGTCTTTACAGCTGCCTCTGCAGTTTTTGCCGCTTTTGTCTTTGCTGTGGTTTTCGTATCTGTTGCTTTTCTCATAATATACTTCCTCCTCATAATTCTGCTTTCCAGTCGTACCTAAATTATGTCAAATGAATCATATAACAATTCCGCAGACATTGCAAGCCAAAAATTCCCTGTAAAATCAACGTTTTCGGTATATTATGCATAACGCAGACGGCATGCTTTTTCTGTTTTTCTGCAAATAGTGACAATTTCACAGACTGATCCGGCCTTTTTGACGCATCAAAAGACGCTCATAGCGCCTGCGCAATGATTCATTTTCTTCTTTTTTCAGACCAGGATCCTCCTGCATCAGTTTTCCGATCGCCTCATTCGCCTGCTGCAACAGATTCGCATCTGAATAAATATCAGCCAATGCAAAGTCGAGCATACCGCTTTGGCGAACCCCAAAAAGATCTCCCGGACCACGCAACTGCATATCACGGTTTGCAATCTCAAATCCATCGTTTGACTTGCACAGAATATCCAGCCGCTCACGAATCTGCTTTCCATCCAGCTTATGCAGGAAAATACAGTAGGACTGTGCGCACCCGCGGCCCACGCGGCCTCGCAGCTGATGCAGCTGAGCAAGTCCGAAGCGCTCTGAATTTTCTACCATCATCACAGTCGCATTCGGCACATTGACACCAACCTCAATGACAGTTGTTGAAACGAGCACCTGGATCTCATTTGCCAGAAACCGTTCCATAATCTCATTTTTTTCCTTCGGCTTCATTTTTCCGTGCAGATATTCAATACAAAAAGACGGTGGCAATTCTGTACGAAGCACTTCTGTATACTCCACTACATTTTCTGCATCCATTGCTTCGCTCTCTTCTACCATCGGACAGATCACGTAGGCCTGATGCCCGGCCTCTACCTCTTTCCGGATGAATTCATAAGCTTTTTTCCGATAGGAAACATCCACCACGCAGTTGCGGATTGGAAGACGATTGGCAGGCATTTCATTAATTACAGAAATATCCAGATCTCCATATAAAATTACAGCCAGCGTTCGCGGAATCGGAGTTGCACTCATAACAATGGTATGCGGAAACTCTCCTTTTTCAGATAGTGTTTCTCTCTGTCTCACACCAAACCGGTGCTGCTCATCTGTGATAACAAGTGCAAGCGAATGATAATTCACTTTTTCCTGGATCAGCGCATGTGTTCCGATAATTACACATGCTTCTCCGGATTCAATTTTAGCATATGCTTCTCTCTTTTGTTTTGCCGTCATCGAACCCGTCAGCAATACTGCTTTAAAAGGAAATTCGTTTTTTGCCATCAATTCCCGGAACGATGCATAATGCTGCCTTGCAAGCACCTCAGTCGGTACCATCAGCGCACTCTGCAGACCGTTTGCCGCCGTCATTACCATTGCCAGAATTGAAATGATCGTTTTCCCGGATCCGACATCTCCCTGGATCAGACGTGCCATCACCGTATTATGCTGCAGTTCTTCCTGAATTGTCTCCCAGACCCGCATCTGTGCGCCTGTCAGCGTATACGAAAGACCCTGGATCAGTTTTTCTGTCTCCGGTACAGCATGGATCTGAAACCGATTCTGTTCTTTCTGGCGGGCATCTCTCAGTCCGCGCAGCTGCAGGAGGAAGAAAAAAAACTCATCAAAGACCAGGCGCTTTCTCGCCTCTCTCAGGCTCTCTTCACTTTTCGGAAAATGGATCTGCTCCAAAGAGAAATTGTATTCTGCCAGCTCATACTTTCTTCGGATTGCCTCCGGCAGATGCTCCGCGAGCAAACCGCGATACTCCAGAACCTGATGAATCGCTTTTGTGACCATCTGATTCGTCATTCCCTTCACAAGTGTATAGACCGGCAGCATTGTCCCAAGCACCGCCTGGTACTGTTCCGGTTTAAAAACTGTCGGCTGCTCCAGGATCAGACGGTCTCCTTTCGCTTTAATTCTTCCCCTGAAAATATAAGGAACTCCGCTCCGAAGAGAATTTTTGAGATAAGGCATATTAAACCAGCTGACAAGAATTCCCTCCATTCCGTCACCAAACAGCCCGGAAGTAATCGATAAGCCTCTCATATACCGCGTCTGCAAAGGCGCAGATAGCCGTCCGAATACCGCCACATACATTCCTTCTTTCAGTTCAGCAACCGGGATTGGCTCCTCATATCGCTCATATTCGCGCGGATAGTAGTGAACCAGATCCTCCAGGCTCTCGATCCCCGCCCTCTCGAAGATCTGCCTTGTCTTTTCCCCGATTCCTTTTAAGGAATCAATTGGCGCATCCAGATTGATCATTCTTTTTTCATTTCCTTTCCCATCGTTTTCTATTATTTTCTGCCATTTCCAATCATTTCCTATCTTCCGATTATCTGCACAGTCTGTCCAACGCAATTATCTGACCTCATCAAAAATACCCCCGGCCTTCCTTTTCGGAAAAACCGGGGGCACAACAGCTCTGCTCTTTTGCCTTATTCTACACTGATGATGTAATAGTAAATTGGCTGTCCACCATAATTTAACTCTACATCACAATCCGGATATTCCTTCGCAAGACGCTCATGAAGTGCTTCTGCCTCTTCCTCTTTCATATCCTCACCATAATAAATGCTGATCAGCTCTGATTCCTCGTCTACCATCAACGCCACTGTCTCACACGCTACCGGATCAATTTCCTTTCCGACTGCAAGAATTGCGTGATCACCGACGCCCATAATATCGCCTGCCTGAATCACCTTATCATCAATATGCGTATCTCTTACCGCATAGGTCAGCTGGCCAGTCTTCACACGACTGATTTCTTCTTCCATCGCCTGCATATTCTCTTCCGGTGTCTTTTCCGGAACATAGTTAATCACAGCCGTGATTCCCTGCGGAACCGTCTTTGTCGGTACAACAATTATTTTCTTATCCTCTGTCAGATCACGTGCCTGATTTGCAGCAAGAATAATATTCTTGTTATTCGGGAAAATAAAAATCGTATCTGCATTCACCTTTTCAATTGCATTGAGCATATCTTCTGTACTCGGATTCATTGTCTGACCGCCTTCGATCAGATAATCCACACCGAGATCCCGGAAGATTTCTGCAATTCCCTCTCCGATTGAAACGGAAATAAAACCGACCGGCTTGCGCTCTTTTACTTTCTGCTCCGCCTTTTCCTCTGCTGCTTTCTTTTCCGCTTCCTTTTTTTCCGCTTCTTTAAACAGCTTCTCTTTATGCTCTTCACGCATATTGTCGATCTTCATACTGGTAAGAGAACCGTATGTCAGCGCCCGCTGAATGGCCAGCCCAGGATCATTCGTATGCACGTGGACCTTTACAATGCCATCATCTGATACAACCACGATCGAATCTCCGATCGACTCAAGATACGCCTTAAAAGAAAGCTCCGTCTCATGTGTATATTCTTTTTCCAGCAAAATAATAAACTCAGTACAGTAACCGTACCGGATTTCCGCCGGAACCTCTGCTTCCGCCATCTGTGGTGCTGTGCCGATCTTTGAACCGTCTGCCTCAATCGTATAGTCTACTTCTTTTCCACAGAATGCATCATAAGCACCCTTCAGCACCTGAAGCAGTCCCTGTCCGCCGGAATCCACAACGCCTGCCTCTTTCAGCACAGGAAGCATTTCCGGTGTCTGGTTCAGAACCTCTTCACTGCGGCAAACCACTTCCTTCAGCATGGTATCCAGATCAATATCCGGATTCTCCTCCAGAAGCGCTACCGCTCTGTCTGCACCGCCACGCGCAACAGTAAGGATTGTTCCTTCCTTTGGCTTCATTACTGCCTTATATGCCGTTTCTACGGCCTTTTGAAATGCAGAAGCAAGAATGACCACATCAATCTCTTTCTCTTTGCGGATGACCTTTGTAAATCCACGCAACAGCTGCGAAAGGATGACACCGGAATTTCCACGTGCGCCGCGCAGGGAACCGGAAGACACTGCCTTTGCAAATGTCTCCATAGTAATATTTTCAAGCCCGGCCACTTCTTTGGCCGCAGACATGATCGTCAGTGTCATATTAGTACCGGTATCGCCATCTGGTACCGGGAAAACATTTAGTTCATTAATCCATTCTTTTTTTGCTTCCAGATTTTTCGCACCCGCAAGAAACATCCTTGCACATAAAGATGCATCAATCGTATTTCTTTTCACTTGGCAGCTCCTCCTTAATCAATCACTCTGACGCCTTCAACGTACATATTGATCTTCTCTACTTCCATTCC
>CAKRPI010000035.1 GCA_934376945.1 uncultured Lachnospiraceae bacterium
TTTCGCCTTTCACATGTAAAAATTTTAATATTTTTTATTTTTTGGCTTCCATCCATTTTACAAGCAGTCCGATATTTTGCGATTCATATGAATTCATCACACTGACATCGAAATCGTTTGGCTCAATGTAGCCATTATACCAGGATTTGGAATTGAAGTAGTCCTGTACTTCCTTCAGGGCAAATTTGCGGTGGTGTACAGCGTAGATTTCATTGATCGCCATCTGGATCTGATCAGCGTCAAGATTTGCCACATCCGCTTCGGTCAGAAGCCTGGTGCAACTGTCCGGGAGCAGGATATATTCAGAAGAAGGAACTCCTGTGCCGTTTTTCTTAAATGTAACGGAATCAAGCACCTTGTCGACATCACCGCAGAGCGCCTGAAATTCCGCAAGGATATTTGCGTCATCGGTGTAGCCCTGCATATCGGTCGGGAACGAAGCGTAGTAGCATCCATTCTCTCCGTTTCCGAGGATCTCATAGGACGGCTCACTGTCGATAAAATCGAAGTTTTCCGTGTAACAGATTGAGAAAAGGGATCCGCCGTGCGGCTCGATATCAAGAGCCTTTGTCCAGGCCTCCCTGGAAGCGATGTGATAGAAAGCGGCGTGATCTTCACTCGTGGATACCTGACATTTCCCGGCCCAGGTATCCGGAAGTGTCAGCTGAAACTCCTTGAAATCAAGAAGAATATTGTTGCTCTCATCGCGGGAGGTCGTGCAGGTAAACAGACCGTCCGAAGAAGCTTCAGATTCTGCTGCCGCAGTTCCGGTAAAAGGTATAACGGTCAGGCTGGCGGCAAGAAGTGTAAGTGAGACAAGCTTTTGCATCTGATTTTTCATATCATTTCCCCCTTATGCTAATACATTGTTTCGTAAATAACGACACCAATCTCGTATGATAACGTAAAACGGACAAATTCATAAATTGTGATTCACATGTTCTGCCGATATCATACCATATCAGATCTGATAAAAAATGAATGTATTCTTAAAAACCACGGAAAACTTTCAGGGAAATTGTCACATCAGAAGGCTGTATCGGCCAGTGTTGATTCACAGACCGGGTAAAGTTCTCCGGTCTGCGTATCGATTACGTAACCGAAGATATTGATATCCTTTGGAATGAGCGGATGATTGCGGATCGTGTCGACCGTTTCGCGCACGGAATCCTCCACGGTATCAAAGCCCGAGAGCCATTTTTCAAAATCAATTCCGCAGTATTTCATCAGATCAATGGATTCCTGCGTGATGCCGCGTTCCTTCATGTGATGAATCATCATTTCACTGTCGATATGCTGCACGCCGCAGTCCGTATGGCCAATGACCATGACATCCGTTACGCCAAGCTCAATGATCGCTACGAGCAGGCTGCGGATGACGCTTCCGAACGGGCTTGTCACAACGCCGCCTGCATTTTTGATCATTTTGACATCTCCGTTGCGAAGACCGAGTGCTGCCGGAAGCAGTTCCACAAGGCGTGTGTCCATACAGGTTAAAATAGCCAGTTTTTTGTTTGGAAATTTGCTGGCACTGTACTGTTCGTAGCGCTTTTCCGCGACGAATTGTTTGTTGTAAGCAAGAATTTTTTTGATTTCCTCCATGGTAAATATCCCCCTTTAAATAATCGAATGCTGCTTTGCAGAAAGCATGTTCCAAGTGATTTTATTTTATCATACAGAAGAAGAAGGCTGCAAGGAAAAGCAGTACTAAAATATCGCGGAGGTAATGAGGATATAACGTATAGCAGAAATACGACATTTTGGAGGTTGACTCTGAGTGGTTACGGTTTATAATAAAGAGGACAGGAGTTTTGCCGTGAAAAGAGGATTCAAAGTGTGTGTGATAGCTTCGGCAGGACTCCTGTTAATTTTATCTCAGCCGAGAAGACTCCCGCTTCTATAAGTGGTGAGTCAATTACTAAGTGTAAGTATCGAATACGGATTACAGATATTCACTTTGGCCTGAGCAGAAAGGAAGGAATACGATGAAAAAACTGGGATTTGGTCTGATGCGGCTTCCGCTGCTGAATGAAGAAGACAAGAAGAGTATTGATAAGGAAAAGGCTGCTGAGATGGCAGACCTGTTTTTGGAACGGGGCTTTACATATTTTGATACGGCGTATATGTATCATGAATATGAGAGCGAGCGGGCGGTAAAGGATTTTCTTGTAGCGAGAAAAGACCGCGACAGCTATACGCTGGCTTCAAAGCTTCCGGTGATGCAGCTGAAGGAAAAAGAAGATATGGAGCGCATTTTCAATGAACAGAGAGAAAAATGCGGCGTGGAATATTTTGATTATTATCTGTTGCATGCACTGGATGCAGAACATTATAAGACGGTAAAACGCCTTGGATGTTTTGAGTTTGCAATGCAGAAAAAAGCAGAGGGAAAGGTAAAGCACGTTGGATTTTCCTTCCATGACAGTGCAGAAGTACTTGATGAGATTCTGACAGAGCATCCGGAAGCGGAGTTCGTTCAGCTGCAGCTGAATTATCTGGACTGGGAAGACGCAAAGGTGCAGTCCCGCAGATGCTATGAAACGGCAGTGAAACATGGAAAGAAAGTTGTGGTCATGGAACCGGTTAAGGGAGGTACGCTGGCAAATCTTCCGGAAAAGGCAAGAGAAATACTGCATCAGATGCATCCGACCTGGTCAGATGCATCCTGGGCCATCCGCTTTGTAGCAAGTTTGGAAAATGTCATGGTGGTACTCAGCGGTATGTCGAATATGGCACAGATGGAAGACAACAGCGGATATATGGAGCAGTTTGAGCCACTGACAGAAGAGGAGAAAAAGGTACTTCTTGGCGAGGTGGTTGATATTATCCACGAGGCGGCAAAGATCCCGTGTACGGCCTGTCGGTATTGTGTAGAGGGCTGTCCGATGAGTATTGCGATTCCGGAGTATTTTGCACTTTATAATGAAGAAATCACAGATAAGGGAAATCCGGAGCACAAAGCGAGATTTGAGGCGCTTACGAAGGAGCACGGCAAACCGTCTGACTGCGTGGCTTGCGGTCAGTGTGAAGGAGCCTGTCCGCAGCATCTGCCGGTAATCGAGTGGCTGAAAAAAGTGGCAGAAATATTTGAAGGTAAATAAAAAGATAAAAACAGGCCTCCCGCGATCTGAAAAAATCGTGGGAGGCCGCTTTTTTATTGTAGTTATCTGATTATCGGATCCGATTACGTGTGATCCGGTAACTTCAAATTTGTGTTGGCTGTGTTTCTTTTTTTTCCGGTGAAACCGATGCGACAAGGACACCTGCCATCATCAGTGCCGCACCGAGGTATCCTTTTGCCGAGAGCGTTTCCTGAAGGAAAAGGAATGCGAACAGTGCGGAAAACAGTGGCTCCAGGGAAAAGAGAAGTCCCGTATGTTCCGGGGTTGTATATTTCTGCGCCATTGGCTGGGCAACAAATCCGAATGCGCTGCAGATCAGGGCAAGTCCGAGAACAGCCATCCACTGAGACGGTGCGGCCGGGAGGGCCGGCGTTTCAAAAAGAACGGTGCAGATCAGACCGAAAAGTCCGGCAAAGCCAAGCTGCCAGATGCCGAGCAGAAGACCGTCTTCTTTTTTTGTAAAATCGGCCGTCAGCAGGATATGGAAGGCATAGACAATTGCACCGACCAGACAGAGGACATCACCGCTGTGAAGAACCAGTGACTGCTGCAGTGTCATAAAGCCAATACCGGTCATGGTCAGTATTGTGCCGATAACGATTGGCCGGTTCGGAAGCCGTCTGGTGATCAGTGCATGAAAGATGGGAACCAGAACGACGGTTGTGCTTGTCAGAAAACCGGCATTTGAAGTGGAAGTTGTTTCCATACCGTGGGTAAGGAATGCAAACAATCCAAAGAGAAACAGACCGAGAATACTGCCGCGCAGAAGCGTAAGCGGTGTGGTCTGTTTTATTTTTTCGCGAAAGAGGAATGATACGGCGAAAAACGCGATCAGAAATCGCAGGGCGATCAGCGAAAATGGCGGGATCGTTCCAAGTCCGACCTTCATCAGAAGATACGAGCTGCCCCAGGCCATTGCAACGAACCCGATCAATGCGTCGGCGCGGTGCTGCGTCCAGCCGATGCTCCGGCGGGAAGGCAGTGCGATCGTATCAGAAAGCGGAAGTGAGGAGCTATTGGATTTTAAAAGCTTATCTGGAAAAATACTCATAGTAGTTTGTTACCTCATATCTTAAATCTGCGTTCATGAGCAAGTAGCGAAGCGGATTGCGAATATCCGTTTTACCGAAGATAGCATTTCTCCGCTTTAAGTGTGCGGAGCACTAAGCGGTGGATGGAATGCTTATGTCTGGTTTACATGCCCTGTGGAATTTGATTAAAATTTGCTGTAAAAAGTGTGGAGAGGAACTTGACAGCCCCGCTTCCAACGTCTTATTATACCCGTGCGGAGACATTTGAAAAGAGAATTATATGAATGTAAGACATTACAAAAAGTTATATCCTTTTTCGCATTTTTACGAGCCTGATACAGAAAGGAAAAAGGGGCTGATATGGGACTTAATCGATATGAAATATTTTTAAAAGTGGCAGAGGTCGGAAATATCACCAGGGCAGCTGAGCTTCTGCATTACACACAGGCAGGTGTCAGTCATTCTATTGCAGCGCTGGAAAAGGAAGCCGGGGTGTCGCTCCTGATCCGTAATTCAAACGGTGTAACACTGACAGAAAACGGAAAACGACTGCTGCAGCCGATTCAGACGCTGGTGAATGATCAGCGGGCGCTGGAGCAGTCAATTTTTGAAATCAATGAAGTTGTGGCGGGAACTTTGCGGCTTGGAGCGTTTACGAGTGTGGCAGCGCAGTGGCTGCCGTTTCTGATCCGGGATTTCCAGGAAAAATATCCGCAGGTGGAATTTGAACTTCTGGCAGGGGATTACGATGAGATAACGGAGCATATTTTCCGCGGAAAGATCGACTGCGGTTTTTTGAGCGAACCAGTCGCAGACGGTCTTTCTTTTCAGGCGCTTTATGAGGATCCGATGCTGGTGCTGCTGCCGGAAGGGCATGAATTGGCAAGGGAACAGGTGCTGACGCTTGCGCAGCTGAAAAAAGAACCTTTCATTCTTCCGATGAAAGGTTCTGATAATGATATTCAGGCGGTACTGCGTGGAGGAAGCAAAAAGGTACAGGTGCGTTATACCTTAAATGACGATTTTTCTGTTATGTCGATGGTGTCGCACGGTTTTGGGATTACTATTATGCCGGAGCTGATCCTCAAAAATTTCAACCTGCCGCTTTCCACGCGCCCGATGGATCCGCCGCAGCACCGCCTGATCGGGATTGCGTCACCTCCGAGAGACCGGCTGTCGATCGTGACGAAAACCTTTATCCGCTATTTAAGCGAAATCACAATGGAGCAGTATCGCAGAATGTGCTGAGGCACACAGCGGTACTGGGGCACATAGTGGTACTGCGGAGAATAAATTGAATTTAATCGATCTTTAGGATCAGTTCCAGTACGCGGCGCGCACAGTGCTCCAGCTCCGGTCGGCCGAGCTCGCCAAGTTCCATTGCTTTTTTTACACGCTCAGGATAACCGTTACCCATTTTTACATCATTTCCGGCCTTGATTTCCTTGTAATGTTCACCGCGGGTCCACCAGTCGGTTGTAACCATGCCTGTAAAGCCCCATTCGCCACGCAGGATATCCTCAAGCAGCTCTTTGCACTCAGAAGCGCGGTAGCCGTTGATGGCATTGTAGGAGGACATGATTGTCCATGGCTGTGCTTCCCTTACAATGATTTCAAAAGCCTTCAGATAGATTTCACGCAGCGCACGCTCAGATACGCGGGAATCGCTGTGCTTGCGGTTTGTCTCTTTATTGTTGACTGCAAAGTGTTTCACGGAAGCAGCAATGTGCTGAGACTGAATACCGCGCACCATGGCAGCGCCTGTTTTTCCTGCAACAAGAGGATCCTCGGAATAGTATTCGAAGTTTCTGCCGCACAGCGGATTGCGGTGGATATTGATAGCCGGGGTCAGCCATACGGCAAGATTATTTTCCTTTACTTCCGCAGCACCGGCAGCACCGACTCTGTCGACAAGCTGCGGATTCCAGGTGCAGGCGAGAAGTGTTGCACACGGCCATGCGGTTGTGCAGACACCGCACTGAGGCGCGATGCGCAGTCCGGCAGGACCATCTGCAGTCATAATTGAAGGAACGCCGTATTCCGGCAGGTTTCCAAAGCCAAAGGTATTTGCCACGCCAGTGTTTGGCTGTCCGCCGAGCAGATGAAGGAGATCATCGTCGCTTAACTGTGCGATAAAATCATCGAGGCTGAGCGTTCCTTCGGCCACCTCAAGGAACGGGCGGCGTCCGCCGTTGTCATAAAGCGGAGCAGCTGCGTATCCGCGTACAGCCGGAAGGATTCCCTCTTCGGTACCCGGAACCATTTTTTCAAATACACAGGCATTCATATCATTGCAGCTGCCGACAGGAAGCTCTTCATAGGTGTCGTCAGAGCGCATGCGCTTTGGAAGACTGGTCGGGGCAAGGTGGGACTGCAGCTGCTGCGCAATGGTATGCTCGGAAATTTCCAGAGTAAAGGCAGTCTTTTCTGCGTTTCTTACAGAGGTGCCGACATAAAAGAAGTACGTACCACGCTCGAGCACGTAAGCAGATTTTGCAATTTTTCCAAGGTCATCGTAGGATGCAAGATCATTCTTATGGAAGGACAGCGTCAGAATCTGCAGTTCACCCGGCTGAAGCAGGCGGGTTTTCTCATAAGCAGCCAGTCGGCGTGCCGGGCAATCGAGTACCTCACCAGGTGCCTGGCTGTAGAGCTGGATGACCTCTTTTCCTGCGGTATTTCCTGTATTTACGACCTGGACCTGTGCAGTGATTGTTTCGTCGCAGTTTGACATGCCAAGGACAGAGACGGAGAAGGTGGTATAGGAAAGACCGTATCCAAACGGATACACCACTTTTTTGGCTGCCCCCGGGATGGTTTCAAAGTAGCGGTAGCCGACATAAAGGTCATCCGTATAAGAAACGTAATCGAAAGATTCGTGGAAGCCTTCCGTGGACGGGTAATCATCGACGCTGGCGGCAAAGGTGTCAACGAGGTGGCCGGACGGATTTCCGAGACCGCAGAGAAGCTCTGCCATCGCAAGTCCGCCCTCCATGCCGCCCTGCCAGCCAAGCAGTGCTGCAGAGATACGTGCATCATCGCGTATCCAGCTAAGGTCGATAATTCCGCCGATATTCAGCACGATGGCAACGCGGTCGAAGCGAGAAGTGACGGATGCAATCATTTCTTTTTCTGCTTTCGTCAGATAGAAATCACCGTCCGGAAAAACGTTTGCAGAAATTTTGGGCATAGAAGTCTCATTTTCCCACGGATTAAATTCATTGTTGCATTCAATGCTGGAACGATCCCAGCCTTCTCCGGAAAAGCGGCTGATTACGATCAGTGCGGTATCGGCAAAAGCACGTGCGCCATCTGCAAGCGTCTCGGAAAGAGCCGGCTCGACGGTCATTCCTGGGACCGCACCGGATTCATACTGTGCCCGCACATTGCTGCGGTAAAAATCGCAGAGTGGTTCATAGAGCTGTACGGTATCACTAAGAAGCTTCAGTCCGTCATACAGATTATGTACGTAAGAAACGGTTACATCACCGCTTCCGCCGCCTCCCTTTACGTAGTCAAAGCTTCCTTTTCCGAAGAGTGCGATACGGCTTCCTTTTTTCAGCGGAAGCAGATTGCCTTCATTTTTTAATAATACCATGCCTTCCTTTGCTGCTTCTTTGGAAAGCTGAATGTGTTCCTGACTTGCCGTTACGCGTCCGCTCTTGCGAAGCGGAAGGTTTGGCTGAAATTTTACTCTTGTCCATTTGTCCATAAGAAATCCTCCTGAAATATGGCAGCTGTTTTGCCGGATCGTGCGCAGCCGGCGGAAGATAGCGCTGCTGCCTGTTCCGCCGCTGCGACTGTGTTGAATGTCTACAGTCTACTGGAAAAGGAATGTATTTAAAAGAGGCTTTTTTGCTTTCTTTTTGGGTTGATATTGATATGTACAGCGTGATTTGTTAAAATTATTCCAATAAAAGGGGGCGATTTTGATTTGAATGAACAGGAAAAGTTGGAACATGAGGTTATTTTTGAGGACATTCGTACCCAGATTTATTTTGCATGTTATATAGGGGAAGAAAAGGTACTGCCGGCGCACTGGCACGAGCATCTGGAATTGGTCTGGGTGCTTGACGGGGAGATGACTGCTTACAGCCAGGACAACGCATATGAGCTGGCATGCGGTGATCTTTTTCTGGCAAATCCAAGGGAGATCCATTATACGCACACGCATCGCGGGACGCGTTACTGCCTGCTTCAGATTCCGCCGGTTCATTTAAAACGTATCACATCGGACTGGGAAACTTTGCGTTTTCGGGAGTATATTGCACATTGTGACGAACCGGGCAGCCTGAGCAGCCGTTTTAATGATGTTTTCCGATCCATGAATTCGCTGCAGGAGAAAAAAAGCAGGGGTTATCAGCTGCTGCTTCTTTCAGAGGTTTTCCGTCTGCTTTATTTGCTGGATACGAAGGCGCGCGAGGAGCGAAAATCCGGCCGCCAGGGAGAAAATATGCGGGATCTGGAACGAATTAAGAAAAGCATGGAGTATATTCGGTCGCACTATCAGGAACCGCTGAGCCTTGCAGACGGAGCAGCCTTTCTTTCTGTGACGCCGGAACATTTTTGCCGTCTGTTTAAACGGTATACCGGGCAGACCTTTCTTGGATATCTTGGGCAGGTACGCATGACTCATTTTTATGAAGACCTGATCGGATCGGGAGACGGCATTACACTGCTTCTGGATCGCCATGGAATTCGAAATTATAAGGTGTTTTTGCGTGAATTTAAAAAAAGCTATGGAAGATCGCCACAGGAGGTGAGAAGGGAGCATGCGAAGAGGTGAGGGATTTTGAAGCGTACACACCGTGTACGCTTCAAAATCCGGGTGCAATGGAAGCAGGTTACTTATTTGCTTCCGTCGAAATGTACGGTGATTTCTGCGACTTCACTGTCTGTGCCGATGCGCATGGCCGGACCCCAGACACCGACGCCGGAGGTGACAATGCTGGTCATATTTTGGATGCGGATCATACCGCAGGAATTTTTCCAGCCGATGCGTGTGGTGAGATTGCCGGGAAACAGCTGCCCATCATGGGTGTGGCCGGAGAGAACCAGATCAGCCTGCGCCTGTGAAAGCTCGTCAAGCTCAGAGGGCTGGTGGTCGATGACAAGAACAGGCCGTTCCGGACGGAGCGAATGGGTCAGTTCCTGTGCAGAGCGGCGGATAACGCCGCTTTTCTTTTTACAGGAAGCATCAAGACGGCCGATCAGATAAAAGGCATGGTCGATCAGGAGCGTTTCGTCCGCAAGCAGTGTAATGTCAGAATCACGCAGAAACTGGTCCATGCGAGGGTCGCTTCTGGTAGCAGCACTGCCGGAGTCAAAGGTAAAGCCGGCGAGAATAAGCTCATCGATATCGTGGTTGCCCCAGCAGGCGAAGCTGCCGTAAGTACTGTCAATCGATGCAAGAAGGGCGGAGATTTCCTCCGGATTCTGGATGGCATCAAAATCGTTGTCAAAAATGTCTCCGGCAAAGAGGACAAGATCCGGTTGAATCGTATCGATCACGGCCTTCATTCGCTGCATCTGCTTCAGACCGACCGTACCGCCAAGATGAAGGTCTGCGACAAGTGCGATCTTAAGCTGTGAAATGGGAGCATTTTTTGGAATGGAAACTTCATAGGAGCTCTTTTTAATATGGGAGGCATGCAGAATCCCATATACAGAGATCAGAAGAACAGCTGCAAAAATAACAGCACCGGTAATGCGCAGAGAATTGGCATCGATCGCAGAAAAAAGGGACTGATGGCTGATCAGGCAGTAAAAAATACGTATAAGATCGGCAATCAGTAAGAAGATCAAAAGGTACATTAAGGTTCCAAGCCAGTAATTATTGAGAATTCTTGCCGGTGCACGCAGTTGCCCCGGTGCAAAGGCAGCTGCAAGCGGAGAAAGGGCAAGAAAAATGTAGCATGTAAGAAACGGAACTACAAACCAGAGACTTCCGAGGAAGGAATGCAGTGTGCGAAACCACAGCAGCATTCGGCTGATCAGGTAAATATTCAACAGTAAATAAAGTGGCGAAAGAAGTAAAGCGCCCATTTTAGTCCTCCTGCCTAAAATGAAGAAAACGCGCGTTCCCGCGCGTTTTCTTGTTCAGGTAATTTTAAAAGCCTTGTTTTCTGTTTTAGCCAACAGCTACTTCTGATTCAGCTTCGCCTGCGATGTCTTCTACTGCATCTTCGATAGAATCAGCCGGGGATTCAACATCCTGAGCCTGAAGTGCTTCATCCGGAACAGTGATCTCAACTGCGTCACCGTATGAGCAGGTCATATCAAAGGATGCATCATTAAGTACGAGTTCTGCTGTGGAATTATCCTCGGAAGATGCAAGAGTACCTGCAAGCAGTGCATTTAAATTGGTCAGGTCGCTGTCGTTGAGATCTACATGCATGCTGACCGGAAGATACGTTGTGGTATCTACGTAGTACTGAAGCTTCATGGAGATGCCGTCCAGGTAAGCAAGTGCGGCTGAAACATCTTCATCGGAGGAGAGATCCTCGCCTGCAAGCTCAGAGGTCTTATTGATCAGGGTATTCAGGGAATTCTTGTCGACAACTGCTGTCAGAAGGTAGCATTCCTTACCATCGACATCAGCGGCTTCCGGAGCAAGCTCAAAGTTCAGTCCCCAGTCTGCGTAATCAGATACGGTGAATGACTGGGACAGAGAGATCAGCTGCTTATAGTCAATGCTGGAGTCGGTCGTATGAGTCCATTCACCCTCTCCGGTAGCGGAGTCTTCAGCGTAGGTGTAGGTATCAAGAGCGCCGTTTTCATTTGTAACACCGTAGGTCTTCAGCTTCATTGACTGATTCTGACCGAAGAAGGACATGTCTACGCCGCCTTCCATTTTCATTGCAAACGGATCAAGGGTGGCAGCCATATCGAAATCACCGGTTACCTTTCCTGCAATTGAGGAGGTAGTAGAACCATCGCTGACATTAACCGCACCATCAAGATTCATTTTCATATTGATGGTAGTACTTGTAGTGTCTTTGGATACGTCCTGCATTTTCTGAAGAACATCGTTTGCTGTCATGGTGTTGTCAAAACCGCACAGCATGGAAGCTGTACCGAGAACTGCAAGGCCAAGCACTAATTTCTTTTTCATAATCCCAAATTCCTTTCTGTAGTAAAGTTGACTGAAACGTCAGATGTAATAGTAAATTTGCCTGCGAAAAACGCAGAAAAACTCTAAATTGCAATCATTATATCACTGTTATTTTTTAGTGTCCAGAGAAAGAAAATATTCATGGCAAAATTAAGGTTTTATTAATGAGCGGTGCCAAAATTCAGAAAGGGCTGAAAAACAGAGTGATTTCTGTCATTTGGTGTTTCTTTTTGCGAAAAATAAATCTTGAAAACAGAGGTGGCTGTGGTATCATGGATAGCGTGGTATCTGAAAAAAGAGGACACGGCAGAAAGAAGCAGACCGTACAGAAAAAGGGAGACAGTCATGAATTATACAGAAGCAGTAAATTACATAGAAGAAGTACCAAAGTTTACAAAAAAGAACAAACCGGAAAATACGCTGGAGCTGATTCGCCGGATCGGACATCCGGAACGTGCAATGAAGGTGATCCACGTAGCAGGAACAAATGGAAAGGGTTCAGTCTGTGCCTTTCTTTCTTCCATTTTGACGAGAGCAGGAAAGCGGACCGGATTGTTTACCTCTCCGCATCTGGTTGAGATCACGGAGCGCTTTCAGATCAACGGGGAAAACGCTTCACATGAAGTATTTGCGCGGGCATTTACGAGAGTAAAAGAGGAAGTAGATGCAATGATAAAGGAGGGCTATGCGCATCCGGCGTATTTTGAACTTCTGTTTGCGGCAGGACTTCTGATTTTTGCGGAAGAGAAGGTGGAATATCTGGTCATGGAAACCGGACTTGGGGGCAGGCTTGATGCAACGAATCTTGTGGAGCATCCGATTGCGGTGGTACTGACAACGATCAGCCTGGATCACATGGAGTACCTCGGAGACACAGTGGCGAAAATTGCTGCTGAAAAGGCCGGGATTATAAAAGAAGGCGTGCCGGTGATCTTTGATGCACGAAATCCGGAATCTGAAAAGGTCATCCGCAGAACAGCGCAGGAGAAGCATGCACCAGTATATCCATACTATGCAGATCAGTGTGAAATTCTGGATAAGACGGACAAAAGCATTGATTTTCTGCTGGATTGCAGGTATGATGGAACGGATCATGGCAAGATGCGTATTACAGTGCCTTATCTGGCAGAATATCAGCTTGTAAACAGTGCACTTGCCGTGACTGCGATGCATGTAATTGATAAAAACGGCACAGTCAGCGACGATGAGATTGCGGCAGCAATTGCAGCAACGAAATGGCAGGGCAGAATGGAAACGGTACTTCCGGGGGTTGTGCTGGATGGCGCACACAATGCGGATGGAATCAAAGAATTCATTCGCACGGTCGTAGGAGTGCAGGAGCACAGACCGGTATCGCTGCTGTTTTCCGCAGTCGTTGAAAAGGAATACGCGAAAATGATTGCAGAAATCTGTGAAAGTGTGCATGCGGCTTCCATCGTTGTGACACAGATCGATGGAGCGAGAGTTGTTCCGGCAGAGGTGTTAGGCGACGTATTCCGGAAATATACAGATGCGGAGATCATCGTACAGCCGGATGTGGAGCAGGCATTTGAAACAGCACTTGCAAAGAGGGGAGACGGAATGCTGTTTTGTGCCGGATCGCTGTATCTTGTGGGAGATATCAAGGCGATCCTGAAAAGGAAAAAAGAGGCGTAAAGAACAGAATAAGGAGATATTCGATGATTAATTACGAAGAAGAACTGAAGAAATACCATCCGAGCATGGATGTCAATGAGGCTGAGGATGCGATCTACAGCCGTGATCTCACGGATATGACGGATATTCTGAAGGAAATGATGAAGGAAGAAAAGAAGAACAGAAAGCAGGGGAATTCATGAGATGCATTTACTGTAAAACCCCTCTTGCTGCGATCGATTACTGTCCGGGCTGCGGTGCGGATGTTACGATCCAGAAACGGATCTTCAGGATATCGAATCTGCTTTATAACGAGGGGCTTGAAAAAGCGCTGGTGAGGGACATGGAAGGCGCGATTGTCTGTCTGAAGCGCAGTCTCAAATTCAATAAGGAAAATATCGATGCGCGCAATCTTCTTGGTCTGTGTTATTATGAAACGGGTGAGGCGGTGGCCGCACTGTGCGAATGGGTCATCAGTAAAAACCTGAAGTCAGAGGACAATCTGGCAGACCGGTATATTAATGTGCTACAATCGAATAAAAACAGACTTGATACGATCAATCAGACGATTCGGAAGTATAACCAGTGTGTACAGTACTGCCGTGAGGATAATGAGGATATGGCGATCATTCAGCTGAAAAAGGTGATCAGTCAGAATCCGAAGCTGGTTAAGGCGTATCAGCTGCTGGCGCTGCTTTATATGAAGCGTCAGGAATATGAGCGTGCGCGAAAGCTTCTGAAAAAGGCGGCCAATATTGACACTACGAATACAACGACACTGCGTTATCTTCAGGAGATCGAAGATGCGACCGGCCGCAGTACGAATCTGAACCGGCACAATAAAAAGTATGAAAAGGACAAAGGGGAACAGGTTTCCGGAACCTTGCGTTATATGAGCGGCACCGAGATGGTGATTCAGCCGACAACGTTCCGGGACAGTTCAACGATTGCCACATTTATCAATATTGTGCTTGGAATTTTGCTTGGAGGGGCAATCGTCTGGTTTCTTGTGGTACCGGCCAGCCGTCAGACGATCAATGATAATGCCAACCGTCAGGTGACAGATGCAAATACAAAGCTTGCAACAGAATCCGCGCGGGCACAGAACCTTCAGGATGAGATTGACGGCTATAAAAAGCAGGTGGAAGATGCGCAGCAGGAACGGGATGAGGCAGTTGCCAAGGCAGAGAGCTATAATAAGCTGCTTGACGCAGCGAATCTGTACATTACAGATGGCGGCACATCTGCGGCAAATGCAGTCGGAGACCTGGATGCGTCTGCCTATGAGGGCAGTGCGAAAACGCTGTATGAAAGCATGGCCGGAGCGGTGAGCACTACTTTGTTTAATCAGTATTACAATTCAGGAACGACAGCATATATGGCAAAGGATTATGCCTCCGCAGCGGCACAGCTGAAGAAGGCAGTCGAAGCCGATCCGGAGCGTACAAACAGCCAGTATGCAGATGCACTTTTGTATATGGGAATTGCGTATCTGCAGCTTGGAGACCAGTCAAGTGCAAAAGCGGCCTATGAGGAGCTGCTGAAATATTATCCGGAAAAAGCAGCGACCGTACAGGGATATTTTTCCGGCACATCAGATATTTCATCCGACAGTGCAGCGGACCTGAGCGGTCTTGGCGATGCTGCAACAGGGCAGACTGCATCAGACGGTACAACAGAACCGACCGGAGATACCGATGGATCTGTAACAATTATTGACGGCGGCAGTCAGAATCTTCCGCAACCGGATTCCTATGTGGCATGGACTGACCCGAATACCGGAGAACAGTATGACCAGTATGGAAATAAGATGTCGTAAGAGACAGAAGAGAACCAGAGCGAACGCCTTGTGTGTTATTTTACAGAAGGGCATAGTACAGAAGAAAAAACTGTACTGTGCCCTTCTGTATTTTTATGTCGAATAAAAGGGATTAAAGGAATTAAAGGAGGAGATTTTTATGGAGCATCATTTTACCCTCAGTGGAACGACACTGACTGTACATCTTCCGGCAGAGCTTGATCACTGCAGCTCGCAGCAGTTAAGACAGGAGATCGACCGGCTGATACGCGCACGGAATATCAGAAGCATTCTGTTTGATTTTGGCACTACAGAATTTATGGACAGCTCCGGAATCGGGATGCTGCTGACCAGCTATAAAACGATGCGCTTTATGGGAGGCACGGTCCTGATCATCAATGCAGGGGAACGGATGCGCCGCATCCTGACACTTTCCGGGCTGGATCGATTCATCGATATCTATCAGGGTCTCCCCCGGGAATCCGATTTGATATGATTACCAGTTTCATACAGCAGCAAAGGATACAGAAAGCACCGAAGCAAATGTATTTGCGAGAGGTGCAGGCTGTATCCTTTGGGATGGGCGGAACTTTTTTAGTCATTTAAAAGGGGGGAGAGTATGCATCAGAATCAGATGAAACTGGAATTTGAGAGCAGAGCCTGCAACGAGGGATTTGCCAGGGTGGCAGTCGCCTCATTTATGACACAGCTCAATCCGACGCTGGAGGAGGTTGCAGATGTAAAAACCGCCGTGTCTGAGGCGGTGACAAATGCGATTATTCATGGCTACGAAGGACGGGTGGAAACGATCGTGATCCGCTGTCGCATTGAGGGAGAAACGTTTGCGGTTGAGATAGAGGATAAAGGGAAAGGAATTGCGGATGTGGCGCTTGCGATGGAACCGCTGTTTACGACAAAAGCGGACTGTGACCGCGCAGGAATGGGGTTTTCTTTTATGGAAGCATTTATGGATTCTCTGGAGGTTCATTCAGCACTCGGGCGGGGGACGCTTGTGCAAATGACAAAGCGAATCGCCAGGGTAGCGGCGGAGGGACCGTCCGGCTATAGAAAACGAGAGACGGAAGAGGTGGATGGAACAGAAAAAATCAGAAAGGAGTAGCCTCAGGCTGACAGATGAATCATACCCTTGCGCTTATCAGACAGGTACACGAAGGGGATAAGGCAGCCAGAGAAGTGCTTGTGAGAGAAAATATGGGGCTGGTATATACGGTTGTACAGCGATTTCTCGGACGCGGCTGTGAAAGGGAGGACCTTGTACAGATCGGAAGTATTGGACTTTTAAAGGCAATTGACCGGTTTGACTGCAGCTTTGAAGTCTGTTTTTCCACGTATGCAGTGCCCTTGATCGTAGGAGAGATCCGGCGCTTTCTGCGCGATGACGGAATGATGCGTGTCAGCCGTGCACTGAAGGAATCTGCTGCAAAGGCATACCGTATCCGGGAACAGCTGGAAAAGAAAAACGGGAGAGAGCCGACGATGGAAGAACTGGCAAGGGAAACAGGAATCAGCGCAGAGGAACTCGCAATGGCGATGGAGGCGGTTTCCGGAGTGGAATCTCTGGAGCAGACGATTTATGGAAGTGACGGTTCCACTGTTTTGCTTGGAGACCGTCTGCCGGATCAGCAGGATCACACAGAAAAATTATTGAATCGCATGCTGCTTGGACAACTGCTTGGGATTCTGGAGCCGGAGGAACAGCGTATGATTCATTTGCGTTATTTTGAGGAATATACGCAGATGCAGGTTGCAGCGGCACTTGGCATGACGCAGGTACAGGTTTCCCGTGCTGAAAAAAAGATTCTGCGTAAGCTGCGGGAGGCGGGAAGAGAGGAGCGAAGTGAGTGGAATGGAAAGGAAGGGAGGAAGGGAGTGAAGAGAAGCGTGAAGTGAAGAGCGGAGAGGCGTGAAGTAAAGAGAACTACGAAGTGAAGAGCGGAGAGGCGTAAAGTAAAGAGAACTATGAAGTGAAGAGTGAAGCAGGAACAGAGGCATATATAAAGCAGGTACTGCATAAAATGAAGATAAGGCAGGTGACCTGTAGGTGCGAAGAGAAGCATGGAAGGGTTATCTGGCAGATTCAGACACTTATCAATGCAGCAGCTAAACAGTGCGAAGAGAAGCATGGAAGGGTTATCTGCCGTCAGGAGAAAAAAGCGGAAAGGATGGAGAGTATGCCGGAATACAGACGTTTTATTGCCTATTTTTATGAATATATAGATGGGAAAAAGGCCGGTAATGCAGGCTTTGCAAAGGTGGAGCTGCGGAGCGGGATGTGGAGGATTTTATTTCGCCTGACGGTAGCCCACAGTCCGGAACCGCCGGTACAGGTATATGGATTTGTACGGGAAAAGGGTTATCTGCTCGGGTTGCTGATGGGTACGATGCGAAGCGGAAATCAGATGCTGGAGGAATGGGCCTATCATGCCGGAAATCCAATCTGGCACAGGAAGTATGGCTTTTCTGATCTTGCGGGGATCTGGATCCAATGCGGTGATGGAAATCGATATGTAACAGTGTGGGACGATGATCCAATTGAAATAAATCGATTTGTATTGGAACTGCCGGAAGAAATAGATGAAAATCCAGAAGAGGAAGCTGTGCGGAATGAGCATGTAAGGGAAGCGCAGAATGCGAGGAAGGAAGCTGCAGCAGCAGGTACCGTGCCTGTTTCTTATGGAAAGGATATAACTGAAATGCAGGAGCGGCAGATAGAAGCGGCACAGCTTGAAGAAGATGGGATTTATACAAAGCTTGCGCGGCGCAGCGAAGAGGATGCTGCGAGAATGCAGGAGGATGAGAACAGTCCGGAAAAAGAAATGAAAAAGGAGATGAAAAAAGAGGAAGAATTGGAAGCACATGCAACATCGGATTCAGCGGCGGTTGCTTTATGGGACACAATTATGCATAGACGGCAACCATTTGAACCATTTGAAGATACACAGTTTGGATCCTGCTTTAAAATTCAGCCCTGTGATCTGGTGATGCTGCAGCGGGCAGGATATCAGGTCGGACGCAGCAGTTTTCTGCTTCATGGATTTTATCAGTATCATCATCTTCTGCTTTGCAGACAGGAGGATGGCAGCTTTGTGCTTGGTATACCGGGACTGCAGAATCCGCAGGAACGCTACATGGCTCAGACCTTTGGATTTCCTGATTTTAAGACAGCGAAGTGGATGGATCACGGAAGACAGTTCGGCTACTGGTATCGGACAATCGGTACAGATACGGATGAAAAGATCCGTCATCAGGAAATTCCATCGATGGTATCCGCTGTGTTTCCGAAAGCCTGAATTACAACGCGGTTTGGAAGGCAGGTAATCATGCCGCCTTTTTCATCAATGTATCCCTGGTGTATACAAATCTGATCCGGGCAGTCGGCGCTTAGCATATGTGCTTTGCCGTCCCTGATTTCACAGACGTTTGTATTGCCGATCGGGATCGTGCAGTCTTTGTCGAGCGGCCAGGTGCCAAGCACGGTTCCATCGACGGTAATCTGAATGGAGGCGATATTTTTTGGTGAAGTGAGCCGGATTCCGATTCGGAGAAGAACGGCGGCAAGCAGGATTGCAGCCGTAAGAAGAAGTTCCTTTTTTTTCATAGAGAAATCCTTTCCTATAAGAGTGGAGATGAAAGGTTCCAAAGCTCTTTATACCTTACATTTTGTGCAACAGCGTAGCACAAAAATACAGAAAAAGCAATTCTGCGGCTTGACAAACAAAAAGCGGTTTATTAAAATGTTACTGTTCAATCAGGCGATGAAAAAGATCAGTAGTTCCAGTGCACCTGTCAGAGAGAGGCCGGTTGGTGAGAGACCTCAGGCAGCGGGAATGAACCGGCTTTGGAGCTTCGTATGAAGATACGGCGTATTCCGGCGTTAACGGATAAAATGAAGAGAACAGCGATGGCTGTTAAAAAGGGTGGTACCGCCGGCATTTCCGGTCCCTTGGGGACACGGAAATGCCGGCTTTAACATTGTAAGGAGGAATCCGCTTGCAGGAGGATTCCTTATAATTCTACAAGTAATGAAGCGGATTGCGAATATCCGCTTGAAGATGGAAAAAGGAGAAGAGAGATGGCAAAGGAAAAAAAGCTTGTGGAAGCAATTACTTCCATGGATGAAGATTTTGCACAGTGGTATACAGACGTAGTGAAAAAGGCAGAATTGTGTGATTATACGAGCGTAAAGGGCTGCATGGTGATCAAGCCGGCCGGTTATGCAATCTGGGAGAATATTCAGCATGAGCTGGATCGCCGCTTCAAGGAGACAGGGGTAGAAAATGTATATCTTCCGATGCTGATTCCGGAGAGCCTGCTTCAGAAGGAAAAGGATCATGTAGAAGGCTTTGCGCCGGAGGTTGCATGGGTAACACACGGAGGACTGGAAGAGCTGCAGGAGCGTATGTGCGTACGTCCGACTTCAGAGACGCTGTTTTGTGATTTTTATCAGAATGATATCCATTCCTATCGTGACCTTCCGAGAGTCTATAATCAGTGGTGTTCCGTTATGAGATGGGAAAAAACAACGAGACCGTTCCTGCGTTCCAGAGAGTTCCTGTGGCAGGAGGGACACACTGCACATGCGACTGCCGAGGAGGCAGAGGCACGTACGATTCAGATGCTGAACGTATATGCTGATTTTTGTGAGCAGGTGCTGGCTATTCCGGTTATCAAGGGACGCAAGACGGATAAAGAAAAATTTGCAGGTGCAGAAGCTACCTATACAATAGAGTCTCTGATGCATGATGGCAAAGCACTGCAGTCAGGAACGAGCCATAACTTTGGCGATGGATTTGCAAAAGCATTTAATATTCAGTTTGCAGATAAGGATAACAAGCTGAAGTATGTACATCAGACATCCTGGGGCATGACGACCCGTATGATCGGTGCGATCATCATGGTACACGGAGACAACAGCGGTCTTGTGCTTCCGCCGCATATCGCACCGACCCAGGTTATGATCATTCCGATTCGCCAGCAGCAGGAGGGTGTTTTGGAGGAGGCATCTAAGATCAGAGAGGCACTTGCAAAGAGCGGGCTTCGTGTAAAACTGGATGACTCAGAGAAGAGTCCGGGATGGAAATTCTCCGAGCAGGAGATGCGCGGTATTCCGGTGCGTATCGAGCTTGGACCAAAAGACATTGAAAACGGTGTTGCGGTGATCGTTCGCAGAGATACCCGTGAAAAGATTACAGCAGCGATTGACGAGCTGCCGCAGAAGGTAGCAGAGGTGCTTGAGCAGGAGCAGCATGATATGCTGGAGCGTGCAAGAACACACAGAGATGCACATACGTATACCGCAACCGAAAAAGAAGAGTTCAAAAAAATCGCAGATGAGAAGCCGGGATTCATTAAGGCCATGTGGTGTGGCTGTCAGGAGTGTGAGGATGCGATCAAGGAAGAGTTTGGTGTGACCTCACGCTGCATTCCGTTCCATCAGGAGCAGCTTTCTGATAAATGTATTTACTGCGGCAGACCTGCAACAAAAATGGTATACTGGGGAAAAGCATATTAAAGAATTACCGATGACCTGTCTGCAATGTACGGACAGATGTAGCCTTGCGTCATAACATTTTTCGCAAAAATTCTTGACAAACACTTATAAAGTGGGTATGATTGCCCTAAGAAAGCACAAGGAGCCGTGTTTCTGCGGCTCTTTGTTTATTTCAGAAAAATTCAAGGAGGAGATTATTATGAAGAAATTTGTCAAAGTAGTCAGTCTGGCATGTGCATCAGCAATGCTGCTTTCCACAACGGCTTTTGCGGATGGTGATGCATTTAAAGTTGGCGGAATCGGACCTGTGACTGGTGGTGCAGCCGTTTACGGACAGGCAGTAAAGAACGCTACAGAGCTTGCAGTAAACGAGATCAATGCGCTCGGCGGAGTTCAGTTTGAATTTCAGTTTGAGGATGACGAGCATGATGCAGAAAAATCAGTCAATGCATATAACAGCCTGAAAGACTGGGGCATGCAGATGCTGCTTGGAACGGTTACTTCTGCTCCTT
>CAKRPI010000036.1 GCA_934376945.1 uncultured Lachnospiraceae bacterium
TTGCTTCTTTTTCTTTTTCTCTGCGGCATCCAACGCCAAGAACCACGTTGCGCGGGATGAGATGCAGCACCTGCGCGTCTTTTACGACCTGCTGCGGCCATTCACTGCCTTCCGGCGACGGAACGGTGCGTTCTGAAATCCAGACCATATTCCCTATTGGCTCTGTTTCATTTTGCTCTGCTTTTCCTGCAGAAATCCTCTTATCTGTACTTTCCTTTTTTTCCAGCAGCACAAGCTCCGGCGGACAGCTTCCTTCTACTACTCCTTCGCAGTACACGCCGACCGGTTCGCCACGCAGGATTGCAGCCTCGATCTTTTTTGCAGCTTTCATGCTTGCAATCACAAGGTCGTTCTTTTTTGCAAAAACATCCACTGCAATTTTTCCGCGAACATCGGAGGCTGTCGTGATCACCGGAACTGCTCCGGTTTTTGCTCCGATCTCTTCTGCCAGCTCGTTTGCGCCGCCGATGTGTCCGGAAACCAGGGAGATCACATGATGAGCCTGTTCATCCATCACCAGCACCGCAGGATCCTTTATCTTGCTCTGCAAAAAAGGAGCGATTGTACGCACTGCGATTCCGCAGGCGCCAATGAACAAAATAGCGTCTGCATCCGTAAACCGTGCCTTGCACCAGTCTTTTAAATTGTTTTCATACCAGTTGATCTCCCAGGAATTCTCCAGCACTCTGGCAAGATCATATCCAAGTGCCCGACCAACTTCCGTAAATGCTGCAAGTCCAAGTATCTTCATGTCTCTTCACATCTCTTGATATATTTTGATATTTTCTAATGTTTCTTAATATCTCTTGATATTCCCTGATATCTCCTGGTGTCTCCTAATATCTCTTATTATTTCTTAATGATTATTGGAAAGATTGTTACTCTCTCTCCTGCGTTGCCTGGCGGAACTCCGTCGTAAATGCCGGATGATACAGTTCGGAACGATTATAGCCACTCTGTGCCACCGTATCGCCGACAATAATCAGCGCTGTCTTTGTAATATTATATTCTTTCGCACACTGCGCCAGTGTCTCTACCGTACAGATATGACTCTCTTCTTCCGGCCAGGTTGCTTTATAAACGATCGCTGCCGGCGTATTCGGCGCATAACCGCCTGCAATCAGCTGCTCACTGAGCTTTTCCAGCATTCCCGTGCTCAGGAAAATGACCATTGTCGAACCATGAGAAGCCAGTTTTGCAATTTCCTCCTTCTCCGGTACCGGTGTTCTTCCCGCCATTCTCGTGATAATAACAGTCTGTGAGATTCCAGGCAGTGTATATTCCATCTTCAGTGCAGAGGCTGCACCGCAAAATGCACTGACTCCCGGACAGTAATCATATGCAATGCCTTTCTCTTCAAGGACATCCATCTGCTCGCGGATCGCACCGTATACACACGGATCTCCAGTATGAAGGCGCACGGTCGTCTTTCCATCTGCCTCTGCCTTTTCGATCACGTCAAGCACCTCTTCCAGTGTCATCTTTGCGCTGTCGTATACCTCGCAGCCCTCTTTTTTATACTGCAGCAATTCCGGATTCACCAGAGATCCTGCATAAATAATCACATCTGCCTCACCAAGCAGTCTGCTTCCTCTTACCGTGATCAGATCTGCTGCTCCTGAACCTGCTCCTACAAAATGTACCATCGTCTATTTCTCCTTTTTCTCTTTAACAATGATCAGGGAATAATAGCCTGCATCCTCCGGGATCTCCTGTGCGCTGTGGAACACTCGCTGCGATTCCATTCCGCAGTTTTCCACCATGAATACATCACAGTTCTCCTGCATCAGACGCTCCTTTACTCTTCCCATTTTCTTTCCTGATTTCATAAGTACGCGCGTGCCGCTGTAATTCAGATCATGGTCAATATTATAGACTGCCGGAATCACATGCAGCTCTTCCTTTGCTTCTGTAAGCGCCATATCCGCACAGGCAGCTGCCGCACAGAAGGATGGGATACCACTGATAATCTGTGTCTTATAACCACGCTCTTTGATGCGCTTATGCACATACATAAACGTTGAATAGACGGTTGGATCTCCGAGCGTAAGAAATACTACATTTTTTCCGTCTTTCAGATACGCTTCCACCTGATCTGCCGCCCGGTCATGGCTTGCCGCAAGTGCTTCCGGTTCTTTCGTCATAGGCATAGGCACAGCCACCAGTTCTTTTTCTGCAAGCTCAGGCGCAGCCTGTACTGCGATTTGATATGCCACACTCTCCTTTGCTGCTTCACCTGGCACCGCGATCACTTCATTTTCCCGAATCATCCGCACAGCCTTTATCGTCATCAGTTCCGGATCTCCCGGTCCGACACCTACCCCGATCAGTTTTCCTGTCATACGTTATTCCTCATTTCTTTTTTCTTATTGCATATCGGGCATTCCTTCTGCCACCGTTTCGGTTCTTTATTTCTGTTCTTTATTTCTGTTCTTTATTTCTGTTCTTTGTTTCTATTCTTGATTTCTGTTTTCCGTTTCTATTTTTCGTTTTTCTCTGACAGAGCAGCTCTTTCGGCTTCCATTTTCATCAGAAGCGCGTCTGCACCTTCCGACCTTCCAAGATATCCAAACTGGTTTGAAAACAGCACCACCTCTGTTGACAACTGTCCCATACAGTGCTTTTGCAGGTATTTTACAATGCGCTGAAGCATAATCTCAATCGTTGGCTTTATCAGATTCTTCTTCGCAAGGATTTCAAGCGCCTCATCTGTCGTATTGGAATCAAGCAGCTGCTGTGCCGTCTTCAGATCAGCTCCTGCCCGCACAGCCTGTGCCGCCATTAATTCGGCCCGGCAATCTGCGTGCGCAGAGTGTGTATTCATAATTCCGCCGGATACCTTTACAAATTTCCCGATATGAGATACGAAAAGAATCCCCTTTACCCCAAGCTCTGCCGCCATATCCAGTGTCTCGCCGACGTAATTACTGCACTTCATCGAATCCTCCGGCCGCAGATAGTTCATCCGGCCAAGAAAACTCTCTCCATCCGATTCCTCAGCCTGCTTCCACTCTTTTTTCAGAAAATCCGCGCCATAATTTCCCGGTGTGATCAGAAGGTACGTCTCGCCGCTTTTCACCTTCTGGCGCATCTCGATACGAATGCTTTCGATCAGTGCCTGCTCACTCATCGGTACCACGATACCACTCGTACCAAGAATTGAGATACCGCCTTCAATGCCAAGATGCGGATTGAAGGTACGCTTTCCAACCTCTTCGCCTCCCTGCACAAAGATAACAATGCGGATCTTTCCATGGTAACCATACTGTGCACAAATACTCTGCACACCCTCTCGGATCATCTGCCTTGGCACCTTATTGATCGCAGCTGCACCTACCGGCTGCTCCAGTCCGGGTTTTGTGACTCTTCCGACACCTTTTCCCCCATCGATCTCAACCTCAGCAGTCATCAGATTCTCATTCTCTTTTCCGGCTTCCGCGCTCTTTTCTGACGCAGCATCAAGATCTTCCTTCTCCGCCCTCGCAAAAATCAAAAGTCCGTCTGTCGCATCCGGATCATCACCGCCGAATTTCCGTACGGCACAGGAAGCTGCATTCCCTTCTATCTGTGGGAATTCCGTCTCCAGCAGAAGCCGGATGCCCTTCGGCGTTGTCAGCTGCACCTCTCTGCAGAGTGTTCCGCCAAGCAGCATGGTCGTCGCAGCCATCGATGCTGCCGCCGCACAGCTCCCCGTCGTGTAACCACACTGAAGGCGTTTGTTTTTCTGTACAACATAGATATCTTCAATACCGGATACCGGAAGTTCTTCTTCCGGAAACGGCAGCGTACGCACCAGCTTGAGAAATCTGACCGGCTCCTCATTTTGTACCTTCTTGCCTGCTTCACATAATTCCAGCGCTTCAGGCAACACTTCCAGTTCAAATCCCTGCGTGTTTTTTATCTGCCACTCAAAATAAGCTCTTTGTTCCGTACAAAAGCGTTCCATGACTGCCATAATGGTGCCGCCATGCACCACATATGCAACAGAAAGCCGGCCTGCACTTTGCTGCTTTTCCACACTTTTTAAAAATGCGCCGCAGCTGCGGTCTGCAAATTCCTGACGGCTCTCTCCCTTCGGAAACGGAAGCGTCCCGCCGCTGTCGATCCAGCGCTGGTACGCCTCATTGCCTGCAAGCTCCTGATAATTTTTATATTCAAATTCGCCAAAGCTGCACTCCCGCAGATGAGCTTCCGTTTCTGTCGGTACACCGGGAAACAGAAGTGCTGATGTTGCCACACACCGTTTCATGGGTGAAGTCACCGTCTGCTGCGGGACCGGGTAACGCCTTCGATTCTTTTTCAGTTCGGTTACGGCTTCCGTCGTCAGAGGTTCATCCGTCGTCCCGACATACCGCTTTTCCAGATTTCCGGCCGTTGCACCGTGCCGGATCAGATATACTTTCATCGTCTGCTCCCGTCCAGCTGATACAGCAGCGCATTGCAGATCGCCGCCGCTACATTACTTCCGCCTTTCCGGCCGCGCGCCACAATATACGGTACATCCGTCTGCATAATCAGCTCCTTGGACTGTACGACGTTGACAAAACCTACCGGTACGCCGATGATCAGCTCCGGCCGGAAGCTTCCCTCCTGAATTTTTTCATATAAACGGATCAATGCTGTCGGTGCATTGCCGACTGCATAAATAAGCGGACGGTTCAGCGCTGCCGCCTTGTCGACGCAGACAGAAGCCCTTGTCACACCGAGGCGTTTCGCCTCTGCCGCAACATCCTCATCTGAGATGAAGCAATGTGCCTCTCCCCCTGCCAGCTGCAGACTTTTTTTATTAATTCCGGAAAGTGCCATTTTCGTATCTGTTACGATCCAGGCTCCGTTTCTTAATGCATTCTGTGCAATTTCCACTGCGTGACTGGAAAAACACAGATTCTGAATATAATCAAAATCTGCTGATGTATGAATCACTCGTTTAATGATCATGGCACGCTCATCATCCGGAATTGCGTCCCCTGCCTCCTCTGAAATAATTTCAAAACTCCTGCGCTCGATCTCCATCGGCCCGAGACGTTCAATCTGATCCAAATCCATGCTGCTCCTCCTTTTCCTGACCTCACTTCGTTCCTTTTGCGAAAATTCCCAGGCTTCCTGTCCTGATCTTTGTCATCGTAAGGTCAAATCTCCTGTTTTATCTGATTCCCATAATCTGATAAATCCGTTCCATATCAAGGTGCTTTCTCAATCCGTCTGCCAGCAGATCATACTGCTGTTCTTTAAATGCCGCAAAATCCACTGCACTTCCAAGCTGATCTGCGACACCCTTTTTCTTAGCCAGCGCCTGTACGACTGCCGTCACTATCTCCTCGCTGTCGAAAATACCGTGCACGTACGTTCCGCAGACGGTTCCACTCCAGGCACCTTCCTGCCACCGTTTTCCTGTGATTGTATCTTCAATCTCGGTAAATGGCTTCGCTTCCGGTCCGTAAGTCGTCTGCCCCATATGAATCTCGTATCCTGTGAGATGCTTTCCTGCCAGCGCACGCGCAAGAATCAGAGCTTCTTCACTGTGCATCTCCTCTGATTTGCAGGAAGCTCCAAGCACACATCCTTCAACACGGGTACGCGACTTTCCTGCTTCAAAAACGGTCTCCGTATCCAGAAGTCCCATACCGCGGATCATGCCGCCTTCCTCAACACCACCCGGATCCGAAATGGATTTTCCAAGCATCTGATAGCCTCCGCATACACCGAATATTGCCGTGCCTGCTTTCTGCGCTTTTAAAATCAATGCCTCCAGGCCGTTTTGACGCATCCACAGAAGATCCCGCATTGTATTTTTGGTTCCCGGCAAAATGATCAGATCCGGGTGCCCCAGTTCTCCAGGTTCCTTTACATAACGTACCGTTACACCTTCGATGCTTTCAAAGACATTGAAATCTGTAAAATTTGAAATGCGCGGAACGCGGATGACCGCTATATCGATCAATCCGATCTGCCGGTCACCGTCTAGGCGTTCACTCAAGCTGTCCTCATCCTCCAGGCTTACCTGCAGATACGGCGCAACGCCGACTACCGGAATGCCGGTCAGCTTCTCCAGCATTTCAACTCCGGGATCCAGAATGGTTTTATCTCCACGAAATTTATTAATGATCAGCCCTTTGATTCTTTCTTTTTCTTCCGGTTCCAGAAGCTCAACCGTTCCGTAAAGCTGCGCGAACACACCACCACGGTCAATGTCGCCCACCAGAAGCACCGGCGCATCCACCAGCTTCGCCATTCCCATATTTACAATGTCATCCTGCTTCAGATTAATTTCTGCCGGACTTCCCGCTCCCTCGATTACAATAATGTCATACTGCTCCGCCAGACGATCATATGCTTTTTTTACATCCGGAAGCAGTGATTTTTTCATTTTAAAATAATCACGCGCATTCATTGTGCCAAGCACTTCGCCGTTTACGATCACCTGGGAACCGATGTCATTCGTCGGCTTAAGAAGAATCGGATTCATCTCAACCGACGGCTCGATCCCGGCTGCTTCTGCCTGCATAACCTGGGCCCGTCCCATTTCCAGCCCCTCTCTGGTAATAAAGGAATTCAGCGCCATATTCTGCGATTTGAACGGAGCAGTACGATATCCGTCCTGATGAAAAATCCGACACAGTCCTGCCGCGATCACACTTTTTCCGGCATTTGACATGGTTCCCTGGATCATGATTGCTTTTGCCATCCCATTGCTCTCCTTTCTTTAACTGTGTCCTACCGGACAGAAGCTCTGCTTCCTTCAGCCAAAAACGATTCCAATACCGCAAGCAGCCCCTCGTTTTCTTCTCTGCTGCGGATACAGATACGGTAAAACTGCCGTTTATATCCGTTTTTTCCACACACTGCATCTTCCTGCTGTATATCTGTATTTTCTGCATTCTGCTTTGTCTCAAGTCCACGGAAATTGCTGCAGTCACGGATCAGAAAGCCATGCTCCATTGCATATTCCGCCAGTCCTGCAGGACCGGAAAAAAGCAGATAATTTGTACATGACGGGAAAACAGAATAGCCGCAGGCTTTCAACTCTTTTTCCATCCATTCGCGGTTGGCTGATGTCATAACCGCAGTTTCTTTTGCAAATTCCGTTTCTTTCGCAGCTGCCTTTGCAGCCATCTGAGCCGGAAGTGATACATTCCATGGCTGCGTCAGCTGTTTCATGTGTTCCAACAGCGATACATTTTTGCAGATTCCGTAGCCGACACGAAGTCCCGGCATTGCATACATTTTCGTAAAAGATTTGATCACGAATACATTTTCTTCTGCAAAATGAACCGCCTCTTCTGTCTTCGCAGCTGCTTCTTCTGTCAGAAAATCAAAAAAGCTTTCGTCCAGTACCAGCCAGATCCCATTTGCACGGCAATGGGCACGGATCGCTTCGAGCGCTTTTGCTTCGACCAGCCGACCGGTCGGATTGTTCGGATTGCCAAGCATTACCAGATCAGCATCCGAAGGAATCCTGGAAACAAAATTCTCCGTCAGACAAAAATCATCCTCTTCTTTCAGCCAGACATTTGTGATCCGGCAATTTACTGCTGCCAGCGACTGCTCATACTCAAAAAAACAGGGCTGAGCCAGCACGGCATGCTTTGGTCTTATCGCCATTGCCAGTAAAAACAGCACCTCTGCTGCCCCATTTCCGCAGATCACCTGATCTTCACTTACATTTTCCCGCTCTGCCAGAATTTTTTTCAGTCCCCGGCTTTCCGGTTCCGGATAATGGATAGAAGCTCTGATCGCTTCAAATGCCGCACTTTGCACAGCTTCCGGCATTCCGCGGAAATTGATATTGGCAGAAAAATCTGCCATGTTTTTGTATTCATAAATATTGCCGCCATGTTTATGCGTCATATTCTGTCTTCCTTTTCAATCCGTCGCCGGAGAACATTCAGACATTGTGTCCGTTCACCGACGGTTTTCTTTTTTCTGCCTGTAGAAAGCGAAGCTTTCAGATGAACCGCTCTGATTATAAAACCAGGATCAGCACCGCCTTCACTGCTCCAAATACGATCAATGCCAAAGCCGCTGCCATATACATCAACTGATTGATCTTCGCGATATCAGAAACCTCAATTGGTCGGATATCATCTCCGATCAATGGCTTTTTATGCAGCTCGCCAAAGTACCACGCATCCCCTGCAAGCTGTACATGAAGCGCTCCGGCAGCTGCAGATTCTGTCTGTGCCGAATTTGGGCTGGCATGTTTGTAACGGTCTCTTCGAAAAATCTTCCATGCCATTTTTCCGTCACAGCCGCAAAGCGGTGCGGAAAGAATCAGGAACAGTGCTGCAAGTCTTGCCGGGATAAAATTTGCCACATCATCAAGATGCGCCGGAAACCAGCCAAAATTCATATATTTTTCATTTTTATAGCCGAGCATGGAATCCATTGTATTGATACTCTTGTAAAAAAAACCGCCCGCACCGCCGGCAAGGATCAGAAACAGCAGCGGTGCCGCCACACCATCCGCATAGTTTTCCGCCACGGTTTCGACAGCTGCCTTGATCACACCCGTCTTTGTCAGGTTCTGCGTATCCCTTCCCACAATTCTTCCAACAGCCTTTCGTCCGGCCTCGAGTCCCTGGGTTTCGAGTGCATGTCCGACATTCATGCTCTCCTTTTTGAGTGTTTTTGCAGCCAGTACAAAGTAGCAAAGCACCGCTTCCACAAGAACACCAATCCAAAACTGCGCAGTATACGCCACATATAAAATTGCCGCCGGAACTGCGGTTGAAATTCCGACCACCAGTATTGCGCAGACCGTTCCAGCTGTACGCTCTCCTGCTTTTGTCTTTGGAAACAGCTGTCTCGTTCCTTTTTCCAGAACCGCGATCAGCTTTCCGATCAGACAGATCGGATGCCATGCACTCTGCGGATCGCCAAGCAGCAGATCCAGCACTGCTCCGATCACTACGGCAAGTAAAGATCCCATCGCGTAACTCATTTTCTCAAATATTCCTCCAGTTCTATTCTTGTCCGCTTTACCAGACCATGATCTGTTCCGGACGCGGTCAGCCCGATCACCAGTTCATCCTTTGTCACGATCGAAGGAAAATAAAAATCACAGAGTTCCTTCTCGCTGCAGCTATTTGCCGGGATATGTTTCGCCTTCGCCGCCAGCACGATCTCTCGGTTCAGCTCCCTGTCATCTGTTGCTGCCAGTACCAGATCTGCCGCTTCAAGCAGCTCCGGAGCATAACATGCTTCCACGAATCGCACAGGGTATTCTTCGGACAGCTCCCGGATTTCCGGCTGTATCCTGGGGGCACAGACCGTAATACTGCCTGCAAAGCCACATAAGGTACGGATTCGCCGCGCAGCGATCGTTCCGGCTCCCACCACCAGAATATTTTTTTTGCTCAAATCTACAAATAGTGGAAAATACATAATCCTCTCCCTGTTCCGATCCGTCTTCCCTGCAGTCTTGGCAGATCGGATAAAACGGTTACTTTCATTACTTCGTGATACGCGCCTCTCTTTGCGCCATGAACTCCGTCAGATCCGCGATCTCCAAAAGAGCACGATAATCCTTCACCGGAATTGCTTCCGGGCATTTTTCGCCTTGTTCCCCATAGATCATTGCATGCATTCCTGCCGCAAGCGCTCCTTTTGCATCGCCCAGCGGATGATCTCCGACAAAAAGGCATTCCTCAGGTATCCCACCGCTCTTTTGGATACAAAGATCAAAAAAACGCCGGTCCGGCTTCTCTGCGCCGGCCTCCTCACTCGTCACAATCCAGTCCGGATAAGCCGAAAGCCCAAGGCGTTCCAGCTTGCGATACTGAATATAAGCAGTCATATTTGTCCCGATACCGATCCGGATGCCGTTTTCCTTCAGCTTCTGCATCCATCTGCGAATTCCGGGATAGGGAACCGCACCTGTCAGAAATGCATCCCAATACACATGATACATCTGCAGCGCATGTGGATACAGCGGCTTTTGCAGCTCCTCCAGCATCAGCTGAAAACGGATCAGCCGGTTGTGGACTGCCGCTGTCCGGCTGCCGATCTGTTCCTCTTCTCTGCGGTATGCCCTTCCATAAAGCTGCCGGAACTGCTCTGCATCCGTCTGAAAACGTCTCCGGCAGTACTGCTCCAGCGCCTTCATTCCGATTTCATGGCAGCTGTTATAATCATACAGCGTACCGTCCACATCAAAGATTACTGTCGTTATCATGTCCTCTCCTTTGCGCCTTTTATGACCATTCCGATTCCGCACGACACACGCACCACTTCCTCTGACTGTTTTGCAAGAGCGGTACAGATCCGTCCCGTCATTTCTCTGTATTCCCGGTCAAAGCGGTCAATGGGAACAACTCCATAGCCAAGTTCGTTTGTCACGATCACTATTTCCGGATTTTTTTCATACAGCCACGCAGCAAAGGCCTCTGCAGCACCGTCTGCCTTTGTCATCCATGTACTTTCTTTTTCCGGTTTTTGTATCATTCTCCGAATCAGTTCATGGAAATGGCAGACACCTTTACACGTTTCAAGTGCTTCTCTTTCACACACCGCGCCGTCCACCCAGCCATTGAAAAGCTGATAACGATCCTTTGCATATGCCAGCTTTCCCTGAAATGTACCGCCAATCACCATTTTCATTTCGTCTGTCTCCTCCTGCTTTCCGGCAGAATTTCATTTTTCCTGCCCTGCATATTCTGCCAGAGCTTCAGCTCTACAGCTTCATTTGTACCAGCTGCACAGCAACCATACAGGCCGGCATGATCAGCTCGCACACAGAGAGAAACCAGCCTGCCAGATCTCCATTAATTCCTCCAAAATTCTTCATGGCCATCCGATAGTAATAGACAAAGGTGAGCAATGCTCCTGCCATGCCTGCAATTCCATACCACGGATCAATCCAGATCATTCCTGCAAATGCAAGGACGAGGTAGCAGATAAGTGTAAGCTGGATCCGCTTTGTTTCCGCTTTTTTGGAAAAATCCGCAACGGTTCCCTCTTTTTTCATCTTCGGAAATGTCACCACCGCAAAACCGCTTAAGGATCTGGATACCACAAAACAGAATGCATATACCGGAAGCATCACCGCATCAATACTATGTATCACACCGTATAGCAGAAAAAAGTAGACAACACACGTAATAATTGCAAATGCGCCCGCATGAGAATCCTTCAAAATCTCGATGCGCCGCTCCATTGGTCTCCATGAGCTGAGTGCATCAGCCGTATCCAGCATGCCATCCAGATGAATGCCTCCCGTTACGAAAACCGGGATCATCATCAAAATGATTGCTGCCAGTGCCGGATCCATCTCAAGCCAGGATGCAAGCAAATGCCATCCAAAACATAATGCTCCGATCACCACACCGATCCACGGGAAGAAGCACATCACGTATTTCATATTTTCTTCCGTCCAGTCACAGCGCACCATCGGAATTCTTGAATACATGGAAAACGCAATCCCGAAGCTGTTTGCCAGTCGTTTCATTTTGTATCCTCCTGCCACGGGGTATGGACAACCTTTTTGTCTATTCCCCTGATTTTATCTCAGTCGAGAAGACTCCCTTTTCAATTCCACCGGAATTCCGTACACGACCTCCGTCACATATTCCGCATGTGCGGCCAGCTGTTGGTTCACTTCGCCCAGATACTTCAAATACTGCTGCGTAGAAGCATCATACGTAATTCCATCAGAAAAAACTTCGTTTGTTACGACAACCAATGTATCCGCCTGGGCTTTCAGGTTTAAAATCCCGCGCACCACTGCTCCAACTGTGTCCACTCCGGCTCCGGACGGATCATACATTTCATTCGCTGTCAGATTAGATACGCATTCCAGAAGCACCACGCTTCCAGGAGGGATGGTCACTGCCTCCAGATTCGTATAACGCTCCAGTGTCTCAAATTGTTTCTCCTTCCGCATTTCCCGGTGACGTATTACGCGCATCCGCCCTTCTTCACCGTACGGCATCATCGTTGCCACGTAAATCCGATGTTTTTTTCCTGCGTTCATCACCTGCTGCTCGGCATAAGCTGATTTGCCGCTACCGCTGCCGCCGGTGATCAGATGCATCATGCCAGAGCAGCGAAATACTCCCCGGCTGCCTCCGTCATCCGCTGCAGTTCTTCTTCCGTATGCGCTGCCGAAAGGAACATTGCCTCAAACTGTGACGGCGCAATATAATATCCTTTTTCAAATATATAACGGAACCATGCCGCAAACGCTTCCGTATCAGAGGTCTTCGCAGACGCATAATCCACAACCGGATTTTTTGTAAAATACAGGCATCCAAGTGATCCGATATGATTGATATGGTAACCCTGAGGTGCCTTCGCTGCTGCTGCGTCAAGTGCGGTATAAAAACGGTCAGCTTTTTCATTCAGCTGCTTATAAATTTCCGGATGCTCCTTCAGAATGCGAAGCTGAGTCAGACCGGCCTGCATTGCAACCGGATTACCGCTTAAGGTACCTGCCTGATAAACAGGACCTGCCGGAGCCACCATTGACATAATCTCTTTTTTTCCGCCGTATGCACCGACCGGCATACCGGCTCCGATGATTTTTCCGTAAGTCACAAGATCCGCATCCACACCGAAGTATCCCTGTGCGCCCTCATATCCCAGACGGAAGCCTGTAATTACCTCGTCAAAAATCAACAGCGCCCCATACTTCGTACACAGCCTGCGCAGTCCTTCCAGGAATCCTTCTGCCGGAGGAACCACCCCCATATTTGCGGCAACCGGCTCTACGATAACAGCCGCAATTTCCTGTGGGAACTGCTCAAATAATGTCTTTACGGAATCTAAATCATTGTATACTGCCGAAAGTGTATCCCGTGTGCATCCGGCCGGTACGCCTGCACTGTCCGGCACGCCCGCCGTCATCACACCGGAGCCGGCCTGTACCAGCAGCGCATCGGAATGTCCATGGTAACAACCCATAAACTTTACTATTTTATCTCTTCCAGTAAAACCACGCGCCGTACGGATTGCGCTCATGACTGCTTCTGTTCCGGAATTGACCATACGTACCATCCCGATATTACGCACGGTAGAACAGATCAGCTCTGCGATTTCCACCTCTGCCTCCGTAGCCGCACCGTAGCTCAGTCCTTTTTCACATGCACGGATCACCGCCTCACGGATTGCCGGATGATTATGTCCGAGGATCATTGGTCCCCAGGAGCCAACGAGATCCAGATATCGTTTTCCATCTGCATCTGTCATATAACCGCCGTCCGCCGAAGCAATGAAACGCGGATTTTCGCCGACCGAACCAAACGCACGCACCGGGCTGTTGACACCTCCCGGAATCACCTCACATGCTCTTTTAAATAATTCTTCTGATCTGCTCATCATCCAATCCTTCCTTCTTTGATAAATTTCGCGATTTCCGGCGCAAAATAGGTCAGATACAGATCTACTCCGGCACGGTATGCACAGGCTGCTGTCTCACAGATAACCTTTTCCTCTTCAATATAGCCAAGCGCAGCTCCTGCCTTGACCATCGCATATTCACCGCTTACGCTGTAGGCTGCCACCGGAAGATGGATTGCTTCCTTTACACGCGTAACAATATCAAGATAAGACATCGCCGGTTTAACCATAATAATATCCGCGCCCTCTTCTACATCAAGAAGCGCCTCCTTAATTCCCTCACGGCTGTTATGGTAATCCATCTGATAACCTTTCCGATCTCCAAACGACGGAGCAGAGCCTGCCGCATCACGGAACGGACCGTAAAAAGCAGATGCATACTTCACAGCATACGACATAATCGGAGCCGTTTCATATCCATTTGCATCCAGCATTGTCCTGATCGCACGCACCCGTCCGTCCATCATATCAGACGGAGCCACCATATCCGCGCCTGCCTGAATATGAGAAAGTGCCGTTTTGGAAAGGAGCTCCAGGCTTTTATCATTATCTACCTCACAGCCGCAGAGCATTCCACAGTGACCGTGTGACGTATACTCGCACATGCAGACATCTGTAATTACATACAGCTGATCTGCATATTCCCTCTTTATTGCGCGCAAAGCATTCTGAATGACACCATCCTCTGCCCATGCACTGCTTCCGACCTCATCCTTATGATCCGGAATGCCAAAGAGCATGACAGATGTCACTCCTGCATCCAAAAGCTTATCCAGCTGCTCAGAAACACGATCTACCGTATAACGGTACTGTCCAGGCATTGTCGGGATCTCTTCTTTTTGATTTGTTCCTTCTTTTACAAACATCGGATAAATCAGGGAAGATTCGTCGATCCGCGTCTCACGCACCATTTTGCGAAGCAGTTCTCCCTTTCTCAGTCGTCTTGGTCTGATATTCATATCCATGATTTATAACCTCTTTTCTGTATTTTATGATTCCAGGATCAAAAGCCTGAAAACGCGATGTGTTTGCTCATAACCGAGTAGCTGCCTCGCAGCTTATCTCTGTTAATTTGTCGATCAGGCTGTCGATGGATGCTTTTTCCGACATCCAGGTCTGCATGCTAAATGCATCTGCGGCCTCCTTCGTCTGTCTTCCGATGCAGACGGCACGCACCGTGCTGTAATCTGCTCCAGGTACAGCCGCCACAAAGCCTTTCACGGTCGATGCACTTGTAAAGATCACATAATCATTGATTCCCCGGGACAGCTCAGCCTCCAGATCGAGTGCATGCTCTTCCTTTGCAGCCCCACCGTCCATTCCATAGCAGGTATCATACGTCGGAATATCTGATACTTCCACTCCGGACACTTCTGTAAGCGCATTTATCAGTTCCTGATTACCGATCGCTGCACGCGGAATCAGCACCCGAACCGTCTTTTCTGATCCTTCTTCCAGTTCTCTTCTGCAAACCGCAGCAAGCGCTATGCCAAGATGTTCGCCATCATATACCTCCGGCATCAGATCACTGTAAAAGCCATGCTTTTCCAGCTCCTTTCCGGAACCTGTGCCAATTACTGCAAATTTTGCCTTTGCAAGCTTTCTTGCGTCCACTTTTCTTCGCTTCATCTCCTCAAAGAAAATCCGTACACCGGTCGGACTCGTAAAGACAATCCAGTCATACAGCTCAAGTGTATCCAGTGCTTTTGCAAACGCTGCATCTTCCCGCGTCTTTGTACGAATCGCCGGAACCTCGACAACCTCTGCACCAAGCCTGCGCAGCCGGTCAGACAGCGTACCGGCCAGCTCCTTCGGCCTTGTCACAAACACCCGTACACCTCCAAGCGTCCGTTTTTCCGCCCAGGAAAATTCATCCGAAAGTGCACACACCTCGCCAACCACAATGATCGCAGGCGTGATGGCTCCATGTGCTGCAACTGCCTGCGGCAATGTTGCCACAGTTGCGACAACGCGGTCCTGTGCTGCCGTTGTCCCTCGTGCAAGAAGGGCTGCCGGCATATCCTCACGAATTCCTGCCTTCAAAAGACCCTCGCAGATCGCTTCCAGCGAAGAAACTCCCATCAGGAAAACGAGTGTCCCCTCGGTCCTTACAAGTGCCTCAAAGTCAATGTTGTACGCTTCGCCTTCCCGCTTATGTCCCGTAATGATATGCACGGACGAACAGAAATCACGGTGCGTTACCGGAATTCCCTGATAGGCAGGTACCGCGATCGCTGAAGTCACTCCCGGTACTACCTCATACGGTACGCCCTCACGCACCAGTACCTCAAGCTCCTCACCCCCGCGGCCAAAAAGGAACGGATCGCCGCCCTTTAACCGTACCACGCGCTTTCCTTCCAGTGCCTTTTCTGCCAGTACCTCACTGATCTGTTCCTGACGCATCGTATGATGGCTGGAGCGCTTCCCGACATTGATTACCTCTGCCGTATCCGGGATCATCGCCAGAATCCCCGGGCCGACCAGTGCATCATAGACAACAACCTCCGCATCCTCCAGCACCTGACGTCCCTTTAACGTAAAAAGTCCCGGATCAGACGGTCCTGCCCCGACAAGCCATACCTTGCCGCAGCCGTTTTGCTTTGCACGGATCTCTGCAGCAAGCGCATACCCGATATGTTCCGGATCACACGCCAGGCCACTACGGTTTCCTGTAAATATCTTTCCCGTTGCCTCATTTTGATAAAATGCCCGCAGGCAGAGTGTCTTTCCGGTCACCTCTGCATACGCTGCGATCGGATCACTGCAGCTTCCGCCAAGACCGCGCACAAATGCTCTTTCTGCCTTCGCGCAGGCTTCTCCGTCACGATCATTATAACCCTCCAGCCAGCTATAATCCTCTCCGGCTCTTCCCTGGACGGCAAGGATTCCCTGTCCGGCCGCCGGGATCATCTCATCCGGTTCGAAATAGCGGCTGATTCTGTTTTCCAGTCCAAGACGCTTCAGTCCGGCTGCCGCCAGAATCGTCGCAGAAAATTCTCCTGAATCGAGACGGCGCAGCCTTGTCTGCACATTTCCGCGAATCGTCTCAAATCTCGCCTGCGGATATAACTTCTGAAACTGAATCATACGCCGTTTGCTGGAGCAGCCGACCGGCTTTGAAAAATCAATCTCTGTCGCTCCTTCCGGCAAGATCAGCGCATCCCTCGGATCTTCCCGCTTTGAAAAAGCAAGCAGTGGAAGATCCGAGGGCAGCTCCGTCGGCACATCCTTCAAGCTGTGTACGGAAAGGTCGGATCTCCGCTCCAGAAGTGCATGATCCAGCTCCTTCACAAACAAACCTTTGCCCCCGGCACGCTCCAGCGCCTGATCCAGAATTTTATCTCCCGTTGTTTTCATCGTCAGAATTTCCGTCTTCCGATCCGGGAATGCCTGCTGCAGATACTGCTGTACCAACTCTGCCTGAATCACCGCCAGACGGCTCTCCCGACTTCCTATTATAATATGTTCTCTCATAAATACCCTGTCATCCTTCTTCGTAAACCTTCTCCAATCCATCAAGACACTCCAGAAAAGCCTTTCTGCTGATTTCATCTCTCAGCCCGAACAGCATCTTATTGACTGCTCGCATAGAAGCCTGCAAAATATCTTCTTTCAGCCCTTCTCTGTCGCTCTCTCCTACCGGAAGCTGCTGAAGCTTCTTTGTCAGGCGGACCTCAAGATCAACCGCTGCCTCTTCTTTAATCTTCTGAATTCTCGGGATCAGATCACGCCCCTCATACCAGCTGTAAAATTCTCCGATCTGTACCGCAAAGCATTCTTCCGCCTCTGCAATTGCCGCTTTTTGGGATTCACTTCTTGCTTCCTCTCTAAAGCAGTCAATATCATATAAAGATACGCCCGGAATCTCCCGTATCGCCGGATCAAAATCACGCGGTACCGCCAGATCCACAAGAACCATCGGATGCGTCATTCCCTGCTCCACCAGCTCCTTTGTCAGCGTAAAATTCGGACTGACCGTTGCACTGAAGACGTAATCACACGCTCCGAACAGGCTCATACGCGCTCCATAATCAATTCGTTTACAGCCATGCGGAATCTCGACCACGCCGCTTCGATACTGCCGCACCGTCACTGTGACATCGGCGCCTTCTTTTTCCAGCGTTGTTGCCGCAAGCTTACCCATCACGCCATTTCCAATCACAAGACATTTTTTTCCTGCAAATTCCATACCATCCTGCTTCAGCGTATTGATCGCCGTACGCACAACAGAATGATCTGCCGGAGAAAGCTCGATATCGGTCTTTACTTTTTTGGCTGCCGTTACAGCCATGCGAAACAACGTTTCCATTACGTGATCCGCCGCATACTGTTCCCTTGCAAACGACAGCGCATCACCAACCTGTGTCACGATCTGATCTTCGCCCAGAATCCGTGATTCCAGTCCTCCGGCAAGACGGAACAGATGGTGCACTGCCTCATATCCTTCCCGGCTGATAAAATATCCCTCATACGGTGTCATGGAAACATTCTTGATTTTTCCAAGCAATTCGATCAGGGAGCCTTTAAACTCCTCTGAAGTACTTGCCCAGAGCTCCATGCGGTTACACGTTGAAAGAATCACACACCCGTCAATCCCAGGTACCTCTTTCAGATACCCCAATGCCTCTTCCATCTTTTTTTTCGTAAAGGAAAAAACCGTTCTGACATCAATTCCTGCCAGATTATGGTCTATCCCTGTCATTTGTATACTCATAAAATAAATCCTGCCTTCGTTACCAATTACTCTTTTTTATTATTTTATTACTGCCGCAATGTGATCCACAAACAGCCTGCGCACCTGCGGATACTCTCCAAGTCCCTTCAAAACACACCGCACCTCATATCCATCTGCACACAGAAGAGACTTCCAGGAATCCTCCTCATCACCTGACAGATCGTTTGTGGCATGATCACCTGCCACAACCATAAACGGCGCCAGTACAACCTTTTTCAGCCCTGTCTTTTTGAGCAGTTTTTTTACGTTTTCCAGCTCCGGATATCCTTCTACCGTTCCGACAAAAATGTTCGGATATCCCATATCCTTAAACTGGTAATCAAGTGCCGCATAGATACTGTTAGCAAAATGCTCGGTTCCATGGCCCATTAAAATCAGTGCCTCATCTTCCGCTACCAGAATATTCTCTGCCACCGCTTTGATGAGCTTCGTCTGATCCTCCATATCGGTCAGCATCGGAGCAGCGATTGCCACGCGGGAAAAATGACTGCGATATGCATTCACATCCTCTGTCATCCGATCATTTTCGTACCCGTTCATGACGTGTGTTGGCTGAACGATCACCTCTTTGATGCCATCGTTTTCCATCTGCACCATCGCCTCACGTACATTTCTGACAGAAATGCCGTCTCGCTCTTTTATTTTTTTCATAATTATCTTACTCGTCCATGCACGGTACACCCGATATTCCGGATAAGCAGCTGCAATATCCTGCTCGATACAATCGATTGTTTTTTTTCTTGTTTCTTCATAGCTTGTGCCAAAGCTTACCACAAGGATCGCTCTTTCCATGTTCTTCCTCCTACGTGAAAAAACATTCCGCTTCACGGAATGCCTGTTCGCGCCAGAAGCCGCTTCCTCAGCCAGGAAGCGGCTCTGTCTCTGCGAATATCCTGACTTAGCCTCTACCTCTGAGATGCCTTCCCGGTTTTAGCAGTAAAGCGGGCATTCACAATCCGCTTTTTCATCTGCTGATGAACCCATTCCTTTCAAACCAGTGGCAATTATCCCGTCGTCCGCATTACAGTAGTGGTGACTGTTCCGGATTCTCACCGGATTTCTCGCATACGCCTTTTTATATGTTATCCATTTTTCTGTCTATTGTCAAGAATACGGCAAATATTCTCAGTCCATCCTTTTTTTCGTGTTACTGTTCAACGCCAATGCTTAATCTTCCCCGTAAACCCGGATCACAGACTCAACTTTTCGCACATTCGGCTTTCCGGAAATACAGGTTACTGCTTTCTGGAAATCACCTTCACGTACCTGCGCTGTAATCACGACAATTTCTGTAAAATTGCCACTTCTGCGCTTCTGAATCATCTGCTCCACACTGACCTGATGCTGAGCAAACACATCTGCAAGCATCGCAAGCACACCGATCTTATCTTCTACCTGCACACGAAGGAAATAGCGGCTGTTGATATCTTCCATCGCAACAACCGGAAGCTCCTTATAGCAGGTGCATGAAATCCGTCCGCAGCAGCCATGCACAATATTACGTGCCACCTCAAACACATCTCCGACCACTGCGCTTGCTGTCGGAAGCTCCCCTGCACCGCGTCCCAGGAACATTGCGTTATCTACTGCATCTCCACGCACAAAAACAGCATTATAGGAATCGTTGACTGCCGCAAGCGGATGAGACTGAGGAATCAGCATCGGCGCTACATACGCCTCAATTCCTTTTTCTGCCATATGTGCCATACCGATCAGCTTAATACAGCAGCCCATCTCCTTGGCATAGCGAATATCATTCGCCGTAATCTTTGTAATCCCCTCATTCTTTACTTGCTCAACCGTCACCCTGGAATTGAATGCAATTGAGGCCAGAATCGCTACCTTGCGTGCAGCATCCAGTCCTTCGATATCAGCCGTCGGATCTGCCTCCGCATAGCCAAGCTTCGTTGCAAGTGCCAGTGCATCTGCAAACTCCATATTTTCCTGCGCCATCTTCGTCAG
>CAKRPI010000037.1 GCA_934376945.1 uncultured Lachnospiraceae bacterium
ATTCGCAATCCGCTTTCGCTACTTGCTCATAACCGAATAACTGCCTCGCAGTTTATTCGGTTAAAATGCAAGCATTTTCCGCCTGTTTTATGAAATTTTGCCTGGCTCTGAACAGTTACAAAATGACGTGAAAACCATCAAAGGCAGCTATATTTTGCAGAGCAGAAAATTTTGTGTATAAGTACTGTGTTTCTGGAAATCCTATCAATAAATCAGCGGGCACCGTTTTTGGATGAGAAATCAGAAAGGCAATGTATTGGGAAAGACCGAAAGATTTCTGGTTCAGAACCGGTGGCCGGGCTGCATAATAAAACGGATCAGGAATATCCGTTTGGACAAACACGTGGGCAGTGTATCAGGTCAGAGCCTGCGGGAAATGGATGAGGTGAATGATATGGATGGAAAACGTTTGAAGGATTTGATTGAGAAACGAAGTACGATCTGGACGATTGGCTTTTGCATGACCGGAATCATTGTACTGGGCAGTATTGCGTCGCTGGAACGGGCGCAGCGCAGTGAAATACAGCAGGAGACAGAGGCAGTGCCGGGGGCGCAGGCGGATGGAGATCTGGCGACAGAAGAGAACGGACTGGAGATCAAGCCGGTGTCCGGAGGCGCAGAGAAGGGGATGGATGAAGCAGGAGCCGATGAGGGAAAGACAACCGGAGACGAGGCTGGAACCGTCAAATCGGACACAGGTGCCGGTAACAAAGAGGAAAATGCAGGGGATGCGTCCGGCACAGCGGAAGAGAACAACGCGGTGAGTGCAAACGCAGAGGGCACAGCGGAAGAGAACAATGCGGTGAGTGCAAACGCAGAGGGTACAGCGGAAGAGAACAATGCGGTGAGTGCAAACGCGGATAGCGGTACAGCAGATGAAAGCAATGCAGTGAGCGCAAACGCAGAGGGCACAGCGGATGAGAACAATGCGGTGAGTGCAAATGCGGATAGCGGTACAGCAGATGAAAGCAATGCGGTGAGCGCAAACGCGAAGGGCACAGCGGATGAGAGCAATGCGGTGAGTGCAAATGCGGATAGCGGTACAGCGGATGAAATGGATTCGGATGCTGTGGCGGCGGCTTCCTCCGACATTATTTCAGAGCAGATGCTGATGGATAATGGCGTATCATATGAGGCACAGGGTGCATCTTTGCTCTGGCCGGCAGCAGGTACCATACTGATTGATTACAGCATGGATGGAAGCGTTTATTTTCCGACACTGAATCAGTATAAATACAATCCGGCCCTTGTGATCGGCAGTGATACCGGCAATCAGGTGCTGGCATCAGCAAAGGGCATTGTGGAATCAACGTATACCGATGAGGAGACTGGTACGACACTTGTTTTGAATATCGGGAATGGATATAAGCTGACGTATGGAGGGCTGAAAGAGCTTCAGGCCGGTGCAGGAGATGTGCTGGAATCCGGTGAAGTGATCGGATATGTCAGTGAGCCGACGAAATATTACAGTACAGAGGGCAGTAATGTCTGGTTTGAAATGACAAAGGACGGAGAACCGGTGGATCCAATCTTGTATCTGGAATAAGTTTTCTTTTCAGGGAAAAATTTCCTGTAAAGAAAAGAGGTCAGCCTCTGTGTGAAACGGGAGGCTGACCTTTTACATACAAAATAAGAATTCGTAGAAAATAAGAATTCGTTTACGCGGAAGTCTTTTGCGGGACAGTAAAAAATAGCTTAAAACAGAGTATCCTCATTTTCATCAAAAAGTCTGTCATTGATCGTGAAGAGATCGAGTCTGTGAAGCAGTCCGTAGTAGATGATCGCATCTCGCTTCAGTTTTGGATAAAGCTCTGCCATTCTGCATAGCTTCAGAAGCTCCTGCGTTTCGTCAATGCTTGCATCCAGTCCGAAGCACAGACAAAGCAGGCGATTGCGGGAAGGTGTTCGCCGTCCTGCGAAGATCTGATGCAGGTAGATTTCACTCATGCCGGCCTGTTTGGCAAGAGCGGTTTTTGAAATGTTTTTCTTTTCAAATAAGCAGGTTAATAACTCGGCAACACTCTTATCTGTGAATTGCTCCTGATTTCCGGACAAAAACTGTGACAGATCTGCTGAATTCATAAGTTCCTGTCGTAAACCGTCTGTATTTTTCTTATCCATATCCCGAATTCTGGTTCCTTATAAGTGCTTGTTGGATGTATTTGCTTCTTTACAACTGGTATGCTACAATTCCTTAAAACGGATCAAAAAATCTACAATATATTTATTAAACTATAAATAATCGCAAAATACAACATGCAAAAAGCGTAGTAACAGGAACGAAAAATATGGATATTTATGAAAACCTTCTGGATGCGGTTTGCAACGAATACGATACGATCAGAGTGATTAAGAAAAGCGAACGGGGACAGGTTTCGCTTGTGCGTCACAAAGCCAGCGGCACCCGTTATATTTTCCGGTATTTTTACGGAAGCGGGGAAGTGTATCGGAGGCTGCTTTCGATATCGTGTCCGAATCTGCCGCAGGTTATGGAGACCGGAGAAAAGGACGGGCAGACGGTTGTGCTGGAGGAATATATACAGGGGGATACACTCGGAGAAATCCTGGAGGGCGGACTACTGAATACAGCACAGGCAAAACAGATTACAAGGCAGCTGTGCGGTGCATTGTGGGTACTTCATTCAATGGGGATCGTACACAGGGATGTCAAGCCGGATAATATTATGATAAGAGGAGACGAAGCGGTACTGATCGACTTTGATGCCGCCAGAGTCTACAAATATGAAAGGCAGGCAGATACACAGATTCTGGGAACGACAGGCTTTGCGGCACCGGAGCAGTATGGCCTGTCTCAGTCGGATGACCGTGTGGATATTTATGCGGTCGGCGTGCTGCTAAATGTCATGCTGACGGGGGAGCACCCTTCCGGAAAGCTTGCAAAGCATCGGATGGGGCGTATTGTACAGCGCTGCACAATGGTAAATCCGGAGAAAAGATACAAAAATATCCTTCATCTGCTGGAGATTTTATAAGGAGAAAAGAATGAGTAAAAAATGTGTGAAATGTGGGCAGCTGCTTCCGGATGAAGCATCGTTCTGTCCGCACTGTACGACGGTTCAGAAGGAAAAGCAGGAGATCAAAGCGCCGAAGCGATGGAAAAAGAAGGCGGTGACAGTGGCAGCTTTGGCAGTTCTTGCAGCAGCAGCTGCTGCTGGAATAGTACTTTCCATGTATCACAAACCACGCAGCTATGAAGGCGGCGCGCAGATCGTTTATCAGGATAAAGAAAAGTCCTACAAAGTGCTGCTGGCGTTTTCGGAACAGGAGGGCAGGCGTGGACAGGCAACAAAGGAACGGAGTGACCAGATTGCGGAAGGAATGGAGAGTGCACTGCCCTGCCAGCTGTACATACTGGATGAGGAGAGCGGAGCGTTTGCATGGGAAGAATTCGCAAGTCAGGTAGAGGCTTGTGAGGTAGATACAAAGCCGGGAGAAAATTCACAGAAGATGGATTATTCAGAGCCGAGCCATAGAGAAGATTTTCCGAATGCGGCATATGTTTCCGACATCTATTACTTTGCTGAGAGTGGGGTGAATGATATCGTCTGGAATCTGACGATGAAAAACGGAGATACGATTTCGCTTGATACCAGGCTTACGATCGAGAAGCAAGAGACCGTTACGTACCACCCGGAAGATGTGCCGATGGAGACAGCGGAGGAATTGAATGCACTGCTGGCTTCGATTGATGAGACATATTCTTCGGATACGTCGGTCTGCTTGTATTTCCCGGCTGTTACTTATGACGGGGATATTACTTTTGGGAATCATACCTTTAGAATTTTCGGAAGTACAAAGGGTGATGAGATGACTACATTTTCCGGGACGGTCCGCCTGCAGGGCCAGAACGGAAATTATGCGGATCTGTTTGGTATGCGTTTTGAGGGCGATTCCGGAATCGGAGTGGATGCGTACTGCTTTGCATACATTTCCGGATGCAGCTTTGACGGCTTTGATACCGCCGCGATTGCGCGAAATGGGGGCTGGGTCTGCGCGGCAGACAGTACCTTTACGAATAATCAGACGGCGCTGGAATTCAATACAGGCATGTCTTACGGTAGCTGCCCGACGTATCAGAATGATATTTTTACCGGAAATGGGACAGCTGTCTGTATTGACAGCCTGCCGGGGAATGAGGTTCTTGATTTTTCGGGGAGCGTATTTTCCGGAAATGAGGAGGACATTGTAAATAAAGCAGAGCACCCGGTGAATACGGAGAATGCGTCATTCGAATAGAGGAAATATTCTTTTACTATGCTGTCGGGTAATTGTTCTCTAAATGATTTTGTCTTATAATAAAAAATAATAACTGTTCAGAGCCAACCTCCAAAATGCTACGCATTCCGCCTCAGTGGCGTATCCGCCAAATAAAATTTCAAAAACAGGAATCAAGCAGATATTCGCAATCCGCTTTCGCTACTTGCTCATAACCGAATAACTGCCTCGCAGTTTATTCGGTTAAAATGCAAGCATTTTCCGCCTGTTTTATGAAATTTTGCTTGGCTCTGAACAGTTACAAAAAATAAGAGCAGGAAGCGGAGCGGATGGAGTAATCCGCTTTGCTTTGTCTTATGGGATGAGACAGAAAGAATGGAGGGAATTATATGAAAAGAAAGAGATTCGCAGCGCTGCTGGCGATGATAATCGGGGTGTCCTCCTGCGGCATGACAGGTCTTGCGGCGTACACCGATCAGGCTACTGTAAAATCTGTGCAGGAGGCATTAAACGAATCCGGTTATGACTGTGGAACGCCGGATGGTTTATTTGGCGCAAGAACGGGAGATGCAATCAGCAGCTACCAGGAGAAAAACGGACTGGAGGTAAGCGGTGAGATCGATGATGTGCTGCTTTCTGCGTTAGGACTGGCTGATGAGAGCAGTGCAGTTGCTGAAGTACAGAACGAAGAAGCGTGGGACGCATTGTATCAGGCACTTAAAGAAAAGGGAATAGCGATCGACGGAATGAAGGGATTTTTTACCAGTTCCGATGATTACCGTACAGTGATTGGAATTGTAGAAGGAGACCTGGACAATATCTACTTCTATACAAGAGGAGATTATGGCGGATCCGGCGCAGAGACCATCACGGATCTGAAGATTGCCCTGAAGAAAAATGAGGGCAGTGCCGAGTTCAGGGCAACGAGTGATCTGGAGCTTTCGGCGGAAGGAATCAGTGCGTATACAAAGGAAGAGGGGACAGGTCATGTAGAGATCGCAACGGTTACTACGAGAACAGAGCTTTTCGTGGAACGGTACCGGAGCGAAACACTGGATGTCAATGGAAATACGAAGACGACGGAAGATCCTTCGGAGTGTATCATGAATGCATCCATGACAAAGTCACTGAATCATCTGCTGACGGATGCAGAGCAGATCTTAAAAGACAATACGTCGCTTACAATGAAGGAGCTTGGCTTTTATACCGAACTGAACAGCGGCCTGACACTGGCCGAAAATGAAACCGTAAGAAATATCACGGCAGATGTCTATGCGGTGTTCCCGAAAGACTGGCGGGAGGTTGGTATGGACAATGGCGGATTCAATTTTTATCCGCCGGAGGCCGGTGATGCGAAAGTGCCGGTGCTGCTGTATACTACTACAGAGATCAGCGGTAACGTGGCGATGTTCAGCCAGGACCAGATTGAGCAGATGCTGGAATCCGGATTTTCTGCATTTAATAAAAACGGCTATGTGATTACGCAGGAAAATACAGGAATTAAGATTGCCGGATTCCAGGGCAGAAGCGCTGATGTCGTAAGAACGGATTCGGGAACTAATTATACGGTTGCATTGACGGAGTTCATCGTGGACAACAGTCTCATTATGATCGGGATCATGCAGCAGGCCGGAGCAGAAACGGATTACACCGAGGTTTATCAAAGGTTTATCGATTCGATTTTTGTCGATGCGAGCGGTACGGTTGCCGAGGCTGCAAATGCAGCGCAGGCCGAAGCGTCAGAGGGCAGCGGCGCAGCGCAAGACAAAGCGACAGAAGGCAGCGATGCAGAGGTGGAGACAGAATCAGCTGCCGGGGCTGAAGGGAGCTATTGAACAGGAATCCCCACTTCATAATCGAAGATTTAAATGGTAGGAGCATGTCAAAGGAGGGGAAGAAAGAGATGAAAAAAAGAGGTTTCAACGCAGTGTCGCATTTTTTTATGATGGTACTGCTTCTGATCGGAATGATGGTGATCGTACCGGAGAATGCACAGGCGGCGACACAGCAGGTAAAATTTATTGATGGTTATAGCAAAAAACCAACTACGGATCAGATGATTAACGGGATGGTCAACTGGTATCGGATCAAGCTTCCGGAGAACTGGAAATATACGGATAAAAATGTAACGATAAAGGTAAGCAACAAAAGTGTGGCATATCTTGAATATGAGAAAAGTGAGCCGGATGGTTTTTACCTCTGCGCAAACTATGATGAGCCGTATAATACCTATAAGCCGGTTACTGTTACAGCAACCAAAACGGATGCTGTCGGCAATAAGAAGGTAGCGACGCTGAAGGTGCACAGATATGCGGTTTCTTGTGTGCCGGAGAAAAAGACAGTATACGCAGGAACTACATTTAAGCTTCCTTATAAAACGATCACGGACGGAAAGAGCGGGGTAAAAACACAGTTTGCTTCGGACAATGCGTCTGTTGCATCGATTTCCAAGACCGGAATGGTAACTGCCCAAAAAGCAGGAAAAACATATCTGATGGTATGGAATGAGGGCGGCAGAGCAGAACTGGAACTTACCGTTAAAGCGCTTCCGGCAATGAGCAGAACAACGGCATCCCTGAACATTGGTGCAAGTACAAAGCTGACACTGAAAAATTTGCCGAAAGGAACAGCCGTTACATGGAAGAGCTCCGATACAAAAATTGCAACGGTTGCAGGAGGCACGGTAAAGGCAAAGGCACCCGGAAAAGCAACGATCACAGCCACCTATAAGCTGGGAGGCAAGACCAGACAGACGAAATGTATTGTCACGGTCAATAAGCCGAAGCTGTCCCGGGAAAAGGCAACCATGTCACTTCGTACTTCTTTGGCCTTAAAGATAACAGGCACGTCACAGGCTGCAAAATGGGAAACGACAAACAGAAAAGTAGCCACTGTAAAAAATGGAAAGGTCACGGCGGTAGGACTTGGCAGCTGTAAGATCATTGCAACCGTAAATGGCGTGAGATTAACATTTACGGTTCAGGTTCGGCCAAATGAAAAGAAGTGGAGCGTGGTGACGAGACCGGGATATTACAGAGATGCCTTTGATGATTATTTCATTTCAAAGGTAAGGCGGAATGCAAATGGCAGTATCACAGTAGAAGGCTATTTTGTAAATACACACATCTATAATATCACCAGCTTTGATTACATGTATCTCGCTGTTTTGGATGAGAATGACAGGTTGATCGGAAACTACAAGATGCCAAAATTTAGATTTAGAGGGAACAGTTATAGCGTAAATAAGCTGAATGTGACGATTCCGGCGAGCAGGGTCAGAAAGGATTATGACTTTGTAAAGAATTCGTGCACGTTTGATTATGATTATGTGTATAACTACCGGTGGTAAAGTGAAGAAGATGAAAAGAATGGCTGTCGCCGGATACATCTAAAAAACAAGAAAGCCTGGCAGAACGAGCCATGCTCCATTCGGAATCCGCCTGCGGCTACTTCCTCATGGACGGCTGTCGCCGTATAAAATAGCAAAAATAAACGCCCTTGCAAGTGAACTTGCAGGGCGTTATTTTTACTATTTTGCATGGCTCGTAGCTTAGCCAAAGTATCTCTTTAACAGGCCTTCGAATGCTTTTCCGTGTCTAGCTTCGTCTCTTGCCATCTCGTGAACGGTGTCATGGATTGCGTCAAGATTTGCTGCTTTTGCGCGCTTTGCAAGATCAGTCTTGCCTGCGGTAGCTCCGTTCTCTGCCTCTACGCGAAGCTCAAGGTTCTTCTTGGTGCTGGAGGTAACTACTTCACCGAGGAGCTCTGCAAATTTTGCTGCGTGCTCTGCTTCTTCGTAAGCTGCTTTCTCCCAGTAGAGACCGATTTCTGGATAGCCTTCTCTGTGAGCAACTCTTGCCATAGCAAGATACATACCAACCTCAGAGCACTCACCCTCAAAGTTTGCGCGAAGGTCAGCCTTGATATCTTCCGGAACATCAGAAGCTACGCCTACTACGTGCTCTGCAGCCCAGGTCTTTTCCTCTGTCTGCTCAACAAATTTAGAAGCCGGTGCTTTACAGATCGGACATACCTCCGGTGCTGCTTCTCCCTCATAAACATATCCACATACGCTGCATACAAATTTCTTCATAGTGATAATCTCCTTTTCTTATTAATTAAAAATGTTTATTGTTGTGAATCAGGCAGATCGTTTGTCAGGCTCTGACAACTGCGAGTATCCGCGCTTAGTATCTTCCTGATTTAGTGAATCAATATTAGTAACTATTACTGTTTTAATATAGCATGGTATTTCTTGATTGTCAAGACCTTATTGAGAAAATCTTTCGGAATCTTCAGGAAGATGCTTTTGCCCTCAGGCAATGCTCGCAGGTGCCATAAAAATTAATCCGATAGGTGTCGATCTGCCCTTTGCAGCTGACTGCTGCGGTATCCATCACAGAATCAATGTTTCCCATACCTGGAAGATCATAAACATTCTGGCAGCTGGTACAGATAAAATGATGATGCCTCTGTACATTTGCATCAAAACGATCCGCACCTTCCCCGGTTGTGATTTTCATCACCTCTCCCATTTCCGTCAGAAGGGTGAGATTTCGGTACACAGTACCAAGACTGATATTTGGATATTCCTCGCGGAGACAGGTGTAGACCGTGTCGGCAGTTGGATGATCGGTACGACCGGCCAGAAATTCCTTGATTGCCTCGCGTTGTCTGCTGTATTTTCTTTGCATACACTGCATCTCCTTAATAATAATAATTGTTACTATAATTAATATAGCAAAAGAAACAGGATCTGTCAAGAAAAAACTGAAAAGCATGTATAAAAGCATGTATAAAAACTGAAAAGCATCTATAGCTTCCGGAGTGCTTTCGTGTTGCTATTAAGAAAGGAAAATGGTATTCTTAAAGTGGAACGTTTATCTTCGGCGGAGATTGATTTTCGCTGAGATGAGTTTGTAATTAGCTTACCATAAAATCATAAAACAATAAAATAATGAAACAATAAAATAATGAAACGATAAAATAATGAAACAATAAAATAATGAAACCATTACAACGGGAGGTAAGGACATGATTTATGATCTGATTATCGCAGGTTCCGGTCCGGCCGGCCTGACAGCCGCTATTTATGCAAAACGTGCAGGGTTATCGTTTGTTGTTCTGGAAAAGGAATATATGAGCGGCGGTCAGATACTGAATACGTATGAAGTGGATAATTATCCGGGGCTTCCGGGAATTGGCGGTTTTGAGCTTGGAATGAAGCTGCGGGAGCATGCAGACAGGCTGGGCGTTTCTTTTATTAATATAGAAGTGAGGCACGTTGAGCTTGAGGATGGCGGACGAATCAAGGCGCTTTACACGGATGGAGAAGTCTATCGTGCCAGGAGTGTGATTTTTGCAATGGGGGCAAAACACAGGCTTCTTGGTGTCAGAGGGGAAAAAGAGCTGGCCGGAATGGGCGTTTCGTATTGTGCGACATGCGATGGTGCATTTTTTAAAGGAAGAACGGTTGCAGTCATCGGAGGCGGTGATGCAGCAGCGGAGGATGCCATTTATCTGGCAAAAGGATGTGCACAGGTTTACGTAATTCATCGAAGGGATACAATGCGTGCAGCGGCAATTCTGCAGGAAAAGCTGCGTGAATGCGAGAATGTTACATTTTTGTGGGACACAGAGGTCACGCAGATTATCGGGGATGAACACGTAGAGGGTGTATGGCTGAAGCATACAAAGAATGGCAAAGAGCAGCTGCTGGATCTGGATGGCGTGTTTATTGCAGTCGGAATGGTACCGGAAACAGGAATTATTTCGAAATTATTACAGACAGATGAAAACGGATATATTGTGGCTGGCGAGGATACGCTTACGAGTCAGCCGGGGATTTTTGCAGCGGGAGACATCCGCACGAAGGCGCTCAGACAGATTATCACAGCAGCTTCGGATGGGGCAAATGCTGCATTTGCGGCACAGAAGTACGTGTTTGGGATGTGACAGGCCGTTTTTTATGGCGTCGGCGGTGCAGAAAAGGGTATAATTGTTAAAAATTGGCGCTGAAAAAGGAAATGCGCCGGGCAAGAATGAAAGAAAAGATCAGAGATGGAAACATTTCTGGTCTTTTTTGTTTCCATACGGTGCGTTTAGGAGCAGGCAGCGAAAGCGGATTGCGATTGTACGCTTTATTTTATAATGGAGGGAAAATGCTGGTTTTACAGTGCTGGTTTCATTGTATAAGTTACAAAACTTGAGCGTAACGTTATCGAAATCATATCGAAAAGATTACGAAATTTAAAAAATATTAATAATACTTGACATATGAGTTCATATTTGCTATGATTACGCCATGAGAAATGTAACAAATTCGTAATAAATATATTTGGTTTGGTTTTTTTGGAGGTTTGAAAGCAATGAAAAGAGCAGTATTACAGTTTACAGCATGTGTTCTGGCAGCGGGAATGACCGTATCCGGAACGGGAATTGCAGCATTTGCGGCAAAGGATGATACACTGGCAGGTTTTGCCGGAAGTACCGTACAAAGTGTATCCGGAAGTGATATCACAGAAGTACAGGAAAGTGAAACAGCGACAGAGACACAGACAGAGGAGTCTGTGACAGAGGCGGCAACAGAAGCGCCGCAGGAAACAGCAACGGAAACAGCAGCAGAAACAGAAGCTGTGACAGAAGCACAGCAGGAAACGACAGCCCAGACAGAGGCTGTGACAGAAGCATCACAGGAGACTGCAGCGCAGGACGAGGCAGATACGACAGAAGCAGGTGATGCGGCCCAGACAGGCGTGCTGGATACCAGCATGAATGGTCAGTTGGCGTTTGCACAGTGTGAAGAGTATATTAATGTGAGAAAAGAAGCGAGCGTAGACAGTGAGGTAGTCGGAAAGGTTTATAATAACGGTTCCGTTACGATTCTTGGTGCGATCGATGGATGGTATAAAGTACAGTCCGGTAATGCAACGGGTTATGTAAATGCAGAATATTTTGCAACGGGAGCAGCGGCAGATGCGATCGCAGAGGAGGTTGCCTACAATGTGGCAACGGTTTATTCGGATGCGCTGACGGTTCGTTCCCAGCCAAGTGAGGATTCAGAGGCAATCGGTACGGTGTACAGCTCTGATCAGCTGGAGGTCGTGGCTTGTGAGGGCGACTGGATGAAGGTTGCACTTGGAAATGATGTTTATGGTTATGTAAACGCTTATTACGTAGGCTATGATACTTATTATGCAACTGCAGAGACGCTGGATGAAGAGCAGGCACGTCTTGACCAGCAGTGGATCGACTATCTTGCACAGCAGAAGGCAGAGGAAGACAGACAGAATCAGCAGTGGCAGGAATATCTGGATGCGCAGGCAGCACAGCAGAGTGCGGCAGAGGCTTCTTATTCAGAGCAGTCCTATGAGGCTCCGCAGGCAGCTGCTTCGGATTACAGCAGCAGCGCACAGGCAACAGCGGATGCGGCATACCAGAATTATTTAGATGCGCAGGCAGCGGCAGATGCGGCAACGACTCAGGCAGATGAGCAGCAGGTATACGATACTGCGGCAGCAGCACAGGAAGCATATCAGGAGTATGTGAATGCTCAGGCGGCAGCGGATGCTCAGGCGGCAGGCGGTTCCGGTTCGGAGGATTATTCTTATTCAGAGGAAACAGAAGCTCAGCCGTCTTATTCGGAGACACCGCAGACGGAAGCACCGTCTTATGATTACAGCTACAGCGGTACAGGCGATGCTCAGGCAGTGGCAGACGCAGCATATCAGGCTTATCTGGAAGCACAGGCAGCAGCAGATGCAGCAACGACTCAGGCAGATGAGCAGCAGGTATATGATACTGCAGCAGCAGCACAGGCAGCATATCAGGCATACTTAAATGCACAGGCAGCAGCGGATGCAGCGGCAGCAGGCGGCAGCTATGAAGAAACAGAGGCACCTCAGTATCAGGAGACAGAGGCTCCGCAGTATGAGGAGACGGAAGCACCGCAGTATGAGGAAACAGAAGCTCCGCAGTATGAGGAGACGGAGGCACCTCAGTATGAGGAAACAGAGGCACCGCAGACAGAAGCACCGGTATCCTCTCTTGGAAGTTCAATTGTAAACTTTGCAACGCAGTTTGTTGGAAATCCGTACGTATGGGGCGGCACAAGCCTGACAAACGGAGCAGACTGTTCCGGATTTACTCAGTCCGTATTTGCAAACTTTGGTATTTCGATCCCGCGTACGGCAGCTGCTCAGGCATCCAGCGGTACACCGGTTGATTTAAGCGAAATCCAGGCCGGAGACCTGCTCTTCTATTACGGAGACAGCGGAATCGGACACGTTACGATCTATATGGGCAACGGTCAGGTCGTACACGCAAGCAATGCAAGCACAGGTATTACTATCTCTGACTACGGTTATCGTACACCGTGTAGTGCAAGGAGATATTGTTAATATACAAACCAACCAAAAACCAAACAAACCAAACAAACCAAAAACCAAACAAACCCAAAAGGAAGCGGCACACAGGAAAAGCCTGTGTGCTGTTTTCTTTTTGCCGGGAAATGAGTTCTGCTTTTTGTTGCGTGCCGCGCATGATGGTGTTATACTCGAATCAGCACAGAAAACAGCTGTCAAAGGAGAGGTTTTTTGGCAGCTGTTTTTTCATTCTTATATGATGCAGGAGATTTTTATGACGAAGAAAGACTGGTATGAGGCCGGTGAGCAAATCCGGAATCTTGTACAGGAAGCAATCGATAATGAGGATTTTTCGCAGCTGAGCAGCACGGTTACAAATGTGGTGAATGATACGATGAGCGGGCTGGAGAAGGCGCTGAAGGATTCACTTGGAAATGGATCGCGGCAGGCGGGAAGCGAAGCCGGAGCAGAAACGGACAGCTCCCGGGCACGGAATCGAGCGGAGGATGCACGATATAGCGGAGGGCAGAATGCGCAGGATCAGATGGGAGATCAGAGGGGCACTGCCGGAGCAAATCGCGGCGATCGGACGAGGAGCGAGTCAGAGGATACGTATCGAAAACATCGCCCGTACCAGGAATGGACGAGACAGACAAGGCAGGAGGCTGCCGACCGCATTCGGGTTAATGTGGAGAAGGCGTGTCGGACGAAATATACGGAGCATGTACAAAAGAAGAATACGGCGCTTGTCCCGGTAAGAGCTCCGGGGCAGATCAGCGGCGCAGTAATGAAATGGACGGGATATGCATGTAGCGGTACGTTTGGCCTGTCACTTGCAATTCTTGGAGTGGTCGGGGCAGCGACCGGGATCGCACTGACCGTTCCGATCAGTATTCTGGGCGTTCTGTTTGCCGGCTCCCTGGCGCTTGGCATCGGAGGAAAGAAGAGATCCGAGCTTGCGCAGCGATTCCGAAAATACGTAAATGTGCTCGGAAACCGTACGTACTGTATGGTGGAAGAACTGGCGGATTCGGTCGGAGAGAGCAGCAAATTTGTGCGAAAAGACCTGAAAAAGATGATTCGGCAGGGCTTTTTCCCGCAGGGCTATCTGGATCAGAAGGAGACCTGCCTGATTACAGACAAGCAGACGTATCAGCAGTATCAGGATGCGCAGCAGTCGTACGAGGCGAGACAGAAAACGGCACAGCAGAGCAAAGAGTCCGGGACACAGGAGGCTGGCGGAAAGCTGCATTCTGAGGATGGGCTTGCTTCCGAAAGGAAGGCAGGAAGTGAAAACGCGTCTGCGAACCGTGGCGGAGCAGGCTTTGATGGCGGGATCCGATCGGATCTGGATCCGAAATGTGCAGAGCTGATCGCACAGGGAAAAAGCTATATTCGTCATATTCATGAATGCAACGACCGTATTTTGGATGAAGCGATGTCGGAAAAGCTGGCACGCCTTGAGCTGGTAGTGACCCGGATTTTTACAGAGGCAGAACGAAATCCGGAGGTGGTGGATGATCTCAAAAAGATGATGAGCTATTACCTGCCGACTACGAAAAAGCTGCTGGATGCCTATTGTAATTTAAATGAACAGCCGGTGGGCGGACAGAATATCGACAGCATGAAAAAGGAGATAGAGGGGACGCTGGATACGTTGAATGCAGCATTTGAAAAGCTGCTTGACGATCTGTTTGAGGAGCAGGCGTGGGATATTTCCTCGGATATCAGTGTATTGAATACAATGCTGGCACAGGAAGGGCTGACCGGGAATCAATTTGAGCGCAGGAGAAACTTATAAGTAACTAAACATATTACTTAATATGGTTAAATGTGTTTAAATGTATCTATGGAGGGATACGACATGAGTGATGAAATGAAACAGTTTGATGAGGCACAGGCACCGGTGCTGACCTTTGGGGCGCCGGTCCCGGAGGAGAAGGAAGTGCCGGCGGAAACGAAGAAGCCGGAGGAACCGCAGCTGGATGAGAGCATTCTTTCCGAAGAGGAACGGAAGATGGTAGATGATTTCAGCAAACAGATTAATTTAAATGATACGAACGGCATTTTACAGTACGGTGTCGGTACGCAGAAAAAAATGGCGGATTTTTCTGAAACTGCGCTGAAAAATGTGAAGACAAAGGACCTTGGCGAGGTTGGAACTATGATTTCCGGTCTTGTGACAGAGCTGAAAAGCTTTGATACAGAAGAGGAAGAAAAGGGATTTCTGGGATTTTTCAAAAAATCCGGAAATAAGCTGACGGCAATGCGGTCGCGCTATGAAAAAGCAGAAGTAAATGTAGAAAAAATCTGTGATGTGCTGGAAGGGCATCAGGTACAGCTGATGAAGGATGTGGCGGTGCTGGATAAGATGTACGGGCTGAACCTTTCTTATTTCAAGGAGCTGTCCATGTACATTCTGGCCGGAAAGAAAAAACTGGAGCAGGTGCGCCGGAATGAGCTTGCAGATGCAGTTGCAAAGGCACAGGCAACCAATCTGCCGGAGGATGCCCAGGCGGCAAAGGATCTGGAAGAAAAATGCGATCGTTTTGAAAAGAAGATCCATGACCTGGAGCTGACACGCATGATCGCAATTCAGACAGCGCCGCAGATCCGGCTTGTACAGTCCAGTAATACGGTAATGATCGAAAAAATCCAGTCAACGATTGTCAATACGATTCCGCTTTGGAAAAGTCAGATGGTGATCGCACTCGGTGTGGAGCATGCAAATCAGGCAGCAAAAGCGCAGCGCGAAGTGACAGATATGACAAACGAGCTGCTGCGCAAGAATGCGGCAGCGCTTAAGACAGCTACAGTTGAGAGCGCAAAGGCTGCCGAGCGTGGTATTGTTGATCTTGAGACCTTAAAGAATACGAATCAGGCTCTGATTTCTACGTTTGACGAGGTGATGAAGATTCAGGAGGATGGACGGCAGAAGCGCCGCGCGGCTGAGGCAGAGCTGAACCGGATGGAGGAGGAGCTCAAGAGCAAGCTGCTGGAGATCCGGAAATAAGAAATGACTGTGCGATGAAAACGGAAAAAGAATATAACAAGGGCGGCTCCTGCGGGAACCGCCCATTATAATTATATTTAGACAGATTCTTATATTTAGACAGATTCACTGCGAACGCAATCCGTCAGTCCGCATCAATCATCCGATACCCGATTCCAATCTCCGTAAAAATGTATTCCGGCTGAGCAGGATTCTGTTCAAGCTTCCGGCGGATATTTGCCATGTTGACGCGCAGAATGCGGTTGTTGTCATCCGCATAAGGTCCCCATACGTGGGAAATCAGCGTGTCATAGGTGATGACTTTGCCGGAATTTTTTGCGAGCATTGAAACGATCTTGTATTCAACCTGAGTCAGGTGAACCTCCTGATCGTGAACAAAAATACGACGTCGGTCGAAATCAATGACAAGACCGTGTGCTTCAAATGTATGAGTCTGATTTCCCTGACCGTTTGCACCGGAAAGATGGCGGACGGCGGTACGGATGCGGGCGAGAAGCTCGGAGGTGCCGAATGGCTTGGTGATATAGTCATCTGCGCCTGCATCAAGCGCAAGCACCTTTTCCTCTTCCTGTGTGCGGGCAGAAATGACGATAATGGGCATGGAAGACCACTGGCGCACTTCGCGTATAATATCCATGCCGTCCATATCTGGAAGTCCCAGATCCAGGAGAAGAATATCCGGACAGCGAGAGGTGATCTGTGAAATGCCATCGGTGCCGGAATAGCTCTTAAAAACACGATAGTCCTGATTGAGCAGGGCAGTGGCGATAAAATCACAGATATTTTTTTCATCTTCAATAATCAAAACAGAAGTTTTTGTGTTCATTTGTTTTCCTCCGTTTGTATGATATCCTGTTCTTCACGCGGCAGTGTAAAGCAGAATTCTGCACCTTGTGGGTCAGCGGCCTTTTCCGCTGCAGTGCTGTAGCGGTGGAATGGTGTCAGGCGGCGCTGACCGGCTTCACCCTCCGGGGATGGAATGTTGCGCGCGGTGATCGTTCCGTCATGCGCCGTGATGATCGTTTGACAGATAGAAAGGCCAATGCCCATGCCGCGGCTGCTGTCGGAATTGTCAGTCGGTGCCGTGCCGGTGCCATCGAAGATGACCGGCAGCTTTTCTTCCGGAATTCCGGTCCCGTAATCACGGATGTGAAAGGATACCGAGGTGTCATCGTACGTGATATAGCAGTCGATCGGCTGCGTGCTTTTCGCATGCACCACTGCGTTTTCAAGCAGGTTGATGATGACCTGCTCGATCAGAACCGCATCCATCGGGATCATCAGAAACTCATCCGGAATCCTCACGTTGATTTGCGCATCCGGCAGTCTTTTCTTGAGCCGCTGTACAGCCTCGGAAAGCACTTCCTCGACAGGCTCAAGTGACTTGGTGACTTTTGCGCTTGAGGTATTGATTCGTGTGACAGAGAGCAGATTTTCTACCATATTCAAAAGCCAGTCGGCATCCTCCTGGATGTTGCAGATCAGATTTTTTTTTGCCTGATCATCGAGCTGGCTGTCGTTTTCAAGGTAAAGATTGGCAGCACCGATGATGCCGGTGAGCGGTGTACGCAGGTCATGCGAGATGGCCCGCAGCAGATTGGCGCGCATTTTTTCTTTTTCTGCTATTGCAAGCTGTTTTTCCTGTTTGATACGGATCCGTGTCTGAGCTTTCAGGTTGGTTGTGGTGGCACTTGTGATGGATGAGATTACAAGCATGGAAAAGAAGGCGATCGGATAACCGTCCAGCGTAAAATTGATTCGCATATAGGGGTAGGTAAAAAAGCAGTTGATGGACATAATGCTGATAACGGAAGCTAGGATTCCGTAAAGATAGCCGGTCGTAAAGCGTGCAATTGCAACGACGATCATAAGATAAATAAAAGAAGTATTCAGGAGATTCTGCGTTGCTTTTCGTGTGAGAACGCAAAGAACCGTTCCGAAGGCAAGGAGTGCGATCGAGACGAGAATGTCGTGCGATACGGTGTCTGTCTGCAGGCACCGGAATTTACGGGGAGAAAATCTGGGCGTGGTCAAAAGATAATAACCTCCTTTGTTAGAGCAGATATTTGTCAAAACTGATATTTCGTCAGTGAATACTGCAGTATTTTCGGAATCTGCTATAGTATACTATAAAAAATATGGAATTGGTATCAGGAACCGCTAAGATGACGCTAAGAGTAAAGAACGGGAAGTCCGGAGATTGCTTCTTAAATAAGCAGAAGGAGTGATTTTTCATGACAATCGGAAGAAGCTGTGCTATACTGGTGGAAAGCTATCAATATAAGGATAAGGGCGAGGTGAAAGGTATGAACAGTGGAGTATTACTTGCAGTATTGATTCTGTTGGTCGTGATTGTGACAGTAGTCGTGGTTGCAGCGGTCGTATCAGTCGTTTCCGGCGTGATCGCAGCGGAAGAAGATGAGGAAGAATAAAAATTAATGGAAAGCGCATATCAGCGTGAAGCCGGGCGGCAGAGCAGACGCTGAAAAGCCGTTTTGGTAATGAAAAGGAAAAGAGGAGGGGGAAAATGACAGAGTATACCCTGTCACAGTGGCTGCTGTTTTTTTACATTTACTGCTTTTTCGGCTGGGTCTGGGAAAGCACATACGTATCAGTATGCCAGCGAAAGCTCGTAAACCGGGGATTTTTGAAGGGACCGTGGCTGCCGATCTACGGAAGCGGGGCAATTTGTATTCTGGTCGTGACCATTCCGGTACGCGGAAATATCCCGGCGATGTGTATTGTCGGTATGGTATCGGCAGCCGTACTGGAGTATGTGACCGGCTACGTGATGGAGCGGCTGTTCCGTGTGCGGTACTGGGATTATACCGGAAAATTTCTGAATATTAACGGCTATATCTGCCTGGCATCCGTGCTCTGCTGGGGAGTGATGACGATTCTGGTGGTCGATGTGATCCATGTGCGGATTGAGCAGGTGGTCATGATGCTCAGTACGCAGATGACTGATCTGATCGTGCTCATTGCTACTCCGCTGTTTACGATCGATTTCGTGACATCGTTTATTGCTGCAATGCGGCTGCGCGACATCCTGATCAGCAAGGAGCGCATTGTGGAAGAACTGAAAAAGCTGGCAGTGAAGAAAGACGAGCTGGAAGCTGCGCTTGAAAAGGCAATTGCGGGTACCGGCGATAAGGCGAAGGAGCAGATCCGTCAGGAGCTGGGCGAGCTGTATATGACGGTCGGAGCAATGAAACAGAAGCTTCAGATCAGATCGCCGAAATCAATTCGCGGTCTGCTCAGGAGAAACCCGACAGCGGTATCCTTTGAGTATAAAGAAACATTTTCAGACCTGAAGCGGTCTATGGCAGAAAAGCTGGACGGACTCCGCAATGAAGTGGATTTCTCAGCGATCAAAGAGCAGACGGGCAAGTGGCTGAAGCGGTGAGCGATAAAGCAATGGTGTATTGCAGGGGCATCTTTGTGAAGCGAAAAAACAAGCAACGAGAAAGATACAGAATTTCTGAAGAATGAACAGTCAGTGAAGCTGGTTGTGAATACAGATCGTGTGAGCGTATCGGATTGAGAAAATAATCTTTTAAACACGTTTTAGAGCAGCTAGAGGGTAGGAAAAATGGAAGAAAAGAAGCAGGCTGAAAATGAAATGGATGACGACGACATCATTGAAGAATTTGCAAGCGGATTTTGTAAGGCACAGAATCAGACACGAATGGTGATGTGCGAGCTTAAGGTGCTGTCGGACGGAAAAAAGGAGATTGTCTCTTCGGACTGTGCCTGGGGAAGATGCGAGCATACGAAAACATGTCTGCTGATGGGGCAGATTATGAATGAGTTGTAGCGTGTTTTGGAACGCAGAGCGTGAAGCGGATTGCGAATGTCTGCTTTACAGTGCTTTTGGCAGGATGTGCGTACAGATTGCAGGAATAGTTTTTTGAACAGGCTTCGGAGTTGATGGGAGGTTATTAACAGTTAAATATAAATTATAAAATCATATAAGTACATGTTGAGTTTTGCAGGATATTAGGGTAGAATAGTATAGAGATGAGCAAAACACATTGATTCAAAAGTAGGACGTGGCAGTTAGTTTCCATAAAGTTTGAGGTTGCGATTTT
>CAKRPI010000038.1 GCA_934376945.1 uncultured Lachnospiraceae bacterium
GCTGCTTACACTCCGTGCATGCCAATGTGATTCTAACGCGCACAACTTCCACCTCGCTCTCCTATTTAATGTACGCCGACAGCAACGCTGTCGTTTTTTGTTTTAGGCACAAAAAAAAAGCCTGCTTCCATAACGCCTGTTTACTATATCACAGGGATATATGGGAAGTCAAGCTTTTTCTTACTGTAAATCACCATGTGCAGGACAAACCGCAGCCGCCCCGGACTGCAAAAATGCAGGTGTACCGAAGACATTCCGGCTGGCATCCGCGCCGCAATTACAGAAAATGAATTTCATACTCCGGTGCCATTCCCTCTTCAAGCTCCATCGTAATATAGCTCGGACGCCGCCCTTCCTGTCTCGGGAAGGAAAGACTGCCCGGATTGAGCACTGTCAGCTCCGAATCACTTTGATCCACAAACGGCTTATGGGTATGGCCGAACATCGCGATCGTGCAATGATTCGCCTTCGCCTCTTCTGCCAGATCACGAGTCCCTACCGACACATAATAATAATGCCCATGTGTAATCAGAATCCGCTGCCCGCAAATTTCTATGATCTGCGTCTTCGGAAGATTCGAAAAGAAATCACAATTGCCTGCAACCATATGAATCGGACAGGTTACAAGATTCCGGATCGCATGTTCTCCTTTTTCCGAATCACCAAGATGAATCAGATGATCCGGCATTCCGTCCTCACGAAGAATTTTTTCCAGATTTTCTTCATGGCTGTGTGTATCACTTACAATCAGAACTTTCATATACTCTCTCCCCCGGCCTTCTGTTTCTTCAGACAGCCTGCAAGCTGTTTTTTCATTTCTCGAAGTGCTTTTCCGCGATGGCTCAGTTCGTTTTTCTTTTCTGCGGAAATTTCAGCAGAAGTACATCCCTGCTCCGGCAGATAAAAAATCGGATCATATCCGAATCCATTTTCGCCGCGGCTCTCATACGCAATGATTCCTTCCATCGTTCCACGGCTGGTCAGAATCCTCCCATCCGGAAAGACGCATGCAATCGCACACACAAAACGAGCGGTTCGTTTTTCCCGCGGCACACCCTCCAGCCGATCGATCAGATTCTGATTTTTAATATCATAAGAAGTGTCCTCTCCCATGTATCTTGCCGAATAGATACCCGGCTCTCCTCCAAGCGCGTCAATTTCAAGGCCAGAATCGTCTGCCATTGTAACTTCCCCTGTTTTTTCCATAATCGCTTTCGCCTTAATAATTGCATTTTCCTCAAAGGTTGTCCCATTTTCTTCAATATCTGCCGAGACGCCCGCTTCTTTCATCGATACAACCGGGAGATCAAGATCACCGAGGATCATTCGGATTTCTCTCATTTTTCCCTCATTTCCAGTTGCAAATATCATTCGTTTTTCCACAGTTTTTCTCCTCTTTCCAACCGCTGCCTTCTTAACATCCCTGCGCACAAATCGTAAAATGAACGCTCAATCTGTTCTGTCCGTATACGCTTTCAGGCAGACGTTGCTGCCGTATCTTTTCTCCGTGTGTTCCCAGCTTATCCCGTCATGACTGATAAACCCATATTTTCCTTCCGTTGTAACATTTTGCGTATCGCTGCCTGTTTTATATTCCACCGCCACCGGATTTTTTACCTCCGGCACTTTGACGTGTACCAGGACTGCAAAATATTCTCCTTCATCCAGCAAAACTGCTTCCGGCAGTTCCACAGTATAAAATCCTGCCCACTGGAATGTACCGCTTTTTAAAAGGCTGCGTTTTGAAAAATCTGCCGTATCTGCAGGCGACTGCACAAGATACAATTCATATGAAGTATTCTCTCCGACTGCGTAAAAGCCTGCCGCCAAAAGCTGTTCTTTCCCATCTGCACAGTATACATTTGCAAACCAGCATTCCCCGTCATCATACCCCTGTCTTCCCTGCCAGCCACAATCATCCGTCTGATAAATCACATCATAATTATCCGCCGGTTCAATTTTTGTATATGCCATTGCCGTTCCGGCAATATTTGCATCTGCATATGAAACATAAAAAATTCCCTGATCGCCGAATTCTTCTCCCCAGCTGTTCTGACAGATAAATGCGCCGTCCATATCCGGTATTTCAGAAAATGAAAATCTGGAGAAACTGTCATCCCAGCCAAGAATCAGAATCTCATGATTCTGCGTTTCTTTCTTCGAATCATAATAAGCCGAGGTCACTTCATTATAATATCCTGCCTCCGGCAAAACGGTCTCACGGCTCATATATAAAGATGTCTGCACTGCTCCGTATTTCTGCACTGCCGCTTTGATCTCCTGCCTGTCAGCCCCATCCAGAAGCTGAATTTCCTGCACATGCACTGCGGGTAACAGCCCATCCGGCGACTCCCCGTCACCATAAGGATCCTCCGCTTCCGTCACAGGTCCCTGCCAGCCGCTTAAATACGCCATCGTCATCCTTGCATCTCCGCCTGCATTGACCGGCACCGTGAATGCATTGTGCAGCGCCAGATGATCTGCCGAAAAAACAATCCGTTCCTTCGGCAGCAGCGCACTTTCCAACGCGGATGTCGCCGCCAGTGCCCAGCAGGTTCCATAGCTTCCCTGGCTTTTTACGGTCGGTTTCCGGTCATACCAAACGGAGCTGTACCTAGTCGGAAGCATTTCCGGAAAAACCGGTAATTTCAGCTCCGGAAAAGTCTGCCCAACCCCTGCCAAAGACGCAGCATCCGGCAAGCCGGGCAATGCCAGATCCAAAAAATCCTGCTCCGACTCTGATGCAAAAACCACATCTGACACGGCCGCCCATGAGCAAACAGCTGCAGTATTCATACTGTATACGATTCCGATCACAGCTGCCGCACACCAGCTGACACCTGGCCATCTCTTTTTATTTTCCGCGTTTTTCAACCACATTCCCCGCTTCACGTCTTGGCGGCCGCGGTCCGATAAACTGATAATAATATGTTTTTATCATACCGTTATAAATTTTTCGGTTCTTATCCGCTTTGCGACCGATATATTTTTCTGCATCTTCATAGGAAGTAATCACATACTCCGACCAGCTGTCCAGCCTTGAAAATGCATAACCGATCTCGGTATACAGCGCCGGAAGATTCGCCCGATCCTCGATTCGTTCCCCGTATGGCGGATTCGTGATCACAAATCCATACTTCTTCGGGTGACTCAGCTCACTGACGCTGCGTTTCTGAAAATGGATCAGATGATCAACACCTGCCAGCCTTGCATTTTCTCTCGCTGCTTTTATCACTTCTCCGTCTATGTCATACCCCTGGATATCCGTCTCGATCTTGTCATCAATCAGATCCTGTGCTTCCTCCACCGCATGATACCAGTGTTTGCGCGGCACAAGATTTTTCCAGTTTTCAGCAAGAAAGCTGCGGTTCATGCCAGGTGCAATATTGGCCGCCATCATTGCCGCTTCAATCGGAAAAGTACCACTGCCGCAAAACGGGTCGACCAGAATCCGATCTGCCTTCCATGGCGTCAGCATAATCAGTGCCGAAGCCAAAGTCTCCGAAATCGGAGCCTTGGCTGTCAGCTTACGATAGCCACGTTTATGCAGCGACTCACCCGTCGTATCCAGCCCGATCACCGCCTCATCCTTCATCATAAAAATCCGGATCGGATAGCTTGCCCCATCTTCTTTAAACCACTCAATTCCATAAATACCCTTCAGCCGTTCCACAATTGCTTTTTTTACAATTGACTGAATATCCGACGGACTGAACAGTTTACTTTTTACGGATGTTGCCTTCGTTACCCAGAATTTTGCATCAACCGGCAGATATGCTTCCCACGGCAACGCCTTCACACGATCAAACAGCTCTTCAAATGTCGTTGCATGCACCGCGCCAACCTTCAACAGAATCCGCTCCGCACTGCGCAGAAAAATATTCGCTACCGCAATCGCTTCTGCATCTCCCAGAAACGTCACCCTGCCATCCTCTACGCTGCTGATCTCATATCCAAGATCCAGAATTTCTCTTTTCAGCACCGCCTCCAGTCCGAAATGGCACGGCGCCATCAGTTCATATAATTCTCTCATGCACTACTACTCCTCATTTGAATGAAGCTTTGTTTCCTTTACGACCGTACCGTCAAATGTGAGAATCCGGAACACGCCATCCTCCAGCACTGCATAAGTCGGCGGATTTCCCTCCTTCGGAATAGAGACAGAACCTGGATTTAAAATCAGAATTCCATCCTTGCGTTCTGCCCGCAGGACATGTGTATGACCATGTAAAAGAACATCTCCTTTTTTTAACGGAGGAAGATTCTTTTCATTATAAACATGGCCATGCGTTGCATAAATTGCACAGGTACCATCAAACAGAAGCATATAGTCGGCAAGCACCGGAAATTCCAGTACCATCTGATCCACCTCTGCCTCACAGTTTCCGCGCACCGCATAAATTTCATCTTTGTGCTCATTTAGCATTTTGATCACTTCCTTTGGAGCATACTCCTTTGGCAGATCATTGCGCGGCCCATGATACAGAATATCTCCAAGCAGTACCATTCTCTGCGCATTTTCTTTTTCATACGCCTCAAGCAGCTTTCTGCAATAAAACGCAGAACCGTGTATATCAGATGCTATTAACAGCTTCATCCTTTTCCTCCTTTTATTCAAATGAACTTCTTTTTTCCCTTTTCGTTTTTTCGAAAATTGGTTTATTCTTTATCTTAATGCCCGTCTGCTGTGCTGTCAATCCCTATCTGTATGTCACAGTGAAACTTCCCTGCTCTCTCTTTTCCTTCCTGCTATCCAACATGCAATCCTTGTAAACCGAATCTCCTCATTCCATTTTCACCGCCGCAGAATCATAAAAATCCCGCCCTATAAGGAGCTCTTTCGCAGGAAACCTCCTCCGCATAAGACTTCACAGGCAGCAAATTACTTATCTGCGTTCTTGCGGCCAACGCCCCGTCACAATATTTATGCCCCGGTACGCTCGATAACCGCCCACCACGCTCTTTACCTGATAGCCTTTGTAAGCCAGCCTGCGCGCCGCTTCCAGACTAAGTCCTCCCCGATCACAGTACAAAATCAGCAATCGATCCTTCCCCGGACGCAGCAGTCCTAATTCCTGCGGCAGCACATGCAATGCCCCTTCGATATGCCCGGCTTCATATTCTTCCGCTATCCTCAAATCTACGATCAGCGCATGTGGATCACGGACATACTGATCTATCTCCTTTGCAGGAATCGTCTCCAGCATGATCGCCATCCTCCTCTGCCGCATACCTTTACTGTATCATATGTTCATCCGTGAAAATTGCTCCCGTCGTTTTCCCGCCTCCAATATAATAACAATCGTACGTTCAGATCCTTTTTCGTGCCAAACGAAGCGGGCCGGAATTTTCCTTTTCCGCCCCGCCTGCATTCGTCCGCAAAACAAACCTTCTCAGTCCACGTTCATAACTGAATAGCCGCCTGACTATTCGTCTCGTTCACTTCTGTATGAATTATGGCAGTCATGCGTATTTTCGGACTGTTCATTTCTCGCATTTTTCATTTTTGTATTTTCCGCATTTTTCGATACAGTTCTGTTTTCGTACTGCATTCCGGAAACATCTTCTCTCTTTGACTTTACACCTGATGTCTTTGAAGTAGTCGTATTTTTTGCCATTTTTACAGCCTCCTGCATATTATTGCGCCGCCACTTTGGCAGTCCTGCAGATGCCGGAAATCCTGCATTTCAACGGCTTCTGCATTCTCTAGTATGCCGATAAAATTGTAAAATATGTATTGCAATTTTCTGGAAACTGTATTATAATTTGTTTTGTAAAAAAACTTACCCTTCAAAACATTTTTTTACAAACCCCTTATTAATTATTTATACTCCCCTCGAAGCGGTCGGCAGCTCCCCTGTCGGCCGTTTCATTTTGCAGTCAACTGACCACTTACCGGACGCCACCAAAAAAGTTCCTTGCAGAACTAAGATTCTTCTCGAGTAAGGCAGCACAGGTATCGCACTTGGCTGGATGCGCTGTATCCCAAGACAGCTTAGAACACTTCCTTTACTTTTACAGAAAAAGACAGCCGTTTCACACTTCTGGCTGTCTTTTTTTTGCCCTGTTCTTATTTCACTCCACTTTTATACCGTTTCATTGTGATGCGCTCCACCTTTGCATCCTTTCCAATGGCCTGACACCATATTTTCACCGGAGCGTCCTGCAGCCACTCGCCAAGTACCAGCGCCGTATCAACCGTACCGCCGCCGACCATCGGCGTGTCCTTCTCCGAAAAATAAATTCTTCCCATCACATGATCTCCCGAAAAAACGGTAAGCTTCACATTTTTTCCGATAAAAAACAGTTTCAGATCCTCACCAGGCGCTGCCTCTGCTTTTACTTCCAGCATTTTATTTTCGCCCTCTGAAAGCAACAATGGAAGGCGTGCTCCTGCCTTCTCCTCCTGCACCGGAAGAACTTCTCCATATAAACATTCCCGTACTTTCTTTCCTGCAAAAAGCGTAACGCTTCCCATCTCATCTGTATAATACCGTCTGTAAACGTACAGCGTAAGTTCCAGATCACCTTGTCCGGCCCAAGCGGACAGATCCACATACGGATCATCCTTTACTACGCTTGCAACCTTCTCGTTGTTGACATACACCGTGACCATACACTCCGCCTTGCCAAAATGAAGAAACAGACCATCCTCGTCCTTTGGCGAACAGATCGTGCGGTTAATCAGCGTTATCAATGGCGATGCTGCGCGATTGTAACCATCTGCGTTCATAATAGCATTGTACGGTGAATGACGAAAATAGCAGGTTTGCTTTGCCATTTCATCCACCTCATATCCTCTCCAGTCATTTGTCAGATCCTCGGTGCGTGTAACCTGCAGAAGCGTTTCCATTCCCTTTAAAGATCCCATTCGAAGGCTTTTCACACGGATGTCATCAAAGTTTGCATGTCCCCATATTTCCGTCATGACGCGAAGCGATCCTGCCTCAAAAGCCCGCACTGCCGTGCTGCCATTTGCATAAAAAACTTCTGTTTTTTCATCCTGACTTATCGTGACAATGTCCGCAAGACCAGACAATAGATAGCTCCCCTTTTTCGGAAGCTCTGTCTCATACCGGCCAATCCCGCGGTACTGGCCCAAATACTCCATCGGCGTAATCTTGCCCTGTTTCTTCTTTTCCGTCTCCAGCTCACAATTATAAATGGCAGTCCGCACACCGGATACCATCTCCTCCTGCTCTCCCGGCAGCACAGCAAGCGGCGGCAAAAACGGCAGACCATGCTCCGCAACGTAATCATAACGACCAAAACAAAACATCAGGCGGCCCTTCTGCACTCTGCGTCCATTCTCCGGCTCTCCGATACAGATCGTATCGCTCACCCCGTTTTCCTCTACTGCAAGAACCGCATTGCCATTTCCGTAAAGCCATACAACCGTGCGGCCATCCTCTTCCAGAACAGAAGCCAGCTCATAATTCGAAAAGCGGATCTTTACCGACTCCGTAATCTCCACATTCACAGGCAGCAGCTTCGTCTCACAGCAATCCATGCAGATTTCATACGTCTCATCACCAAGCAAAAGTCCAACTGTCTGCTTTTCTCCGAGATTTGATACATCCAGCAGACTGCCCCGGTCAGTCTTCAGCTCCGGCACAACTTCATTGACACGTACTCCCGAAATCACAGCACTGCTTTTCTCCGGTTTTCCGGCTCCGAGCGCCGGACCAAATGTATGCAGCAAACCCGCAAACAATCTTGCCTTTAATATTGCCTCATCATAATTTCCGGCAGAACCGATCATAGACTTAAAATCATAATCCGTTGCCATGATTGCTACCGGCGCATCCTTTGGCCCCCAATTCGTAATTCCGGTATAAAAATCCATCGTTGTTCCTGACGTCTGATTGTATGGACCAAGCAGCTTTGCTCCGCAGGCAAGAAGCCGTTTCAGAAAATCATACTCTCTGTTTGTCTCCGTAATCATAAAAGGCATTCTGCGAAGCGCCGCCGCTTCATTTAAATGCAGGGCTCTCTGCTCCAACCCTTTAAAATCGCCCGACGAATAAACATTAAACGCAGAATAAAGTCCTTCCGTCAATCCTCCGCTTTTGACGATATCATCCTGTCCACAGCAGTAAAATAAGGGAATCTCCATCCCGAAAGACTCCGCCATCTTTTTAAGTTTTTCCATATACGTAACCGGGCTTTTGCAGTTATAAAAGTCCAGCTCATTCTCAATCTGCATACAGATAATACTTCCCTGTTTTGTGATCTGATACCGATCAAGAATCGGCAGAATATGAGAATACCAGGTATACATTGCATCCAAAAAAGCCGGATCATCCTGCCTTACCGGAATTCCCTCCGCATAAAGCCAGGCCGGAATCGCACCTCCATCCCATTCTGAGCAGATATATGGTCCCGGTCTTGCAACCACAAACAGTTCATTTTCTTTTGCAAGCCTCAGAAAACGTTCCACATCGCGGTTCTTCTCAAAATTCCATTCTCCCGGTGCCATCTCATGGTAATTCCACGGAAAATAAACATCAATCGCATTATAGCCCGCTGCCTTTAAAAGTTTCATCCTCTGCTCCCAGCGTTCCTGAGGAATCCGAAAATAAAATAAGGAAGATGCCAGAATCACCCGACAGCTCCCATCGATCCAGATTCCATTTTCATTCAATTCAATCTTCATACGTACCTCTCCCATCTTTCACGTATCAATCCGTCTGCTTTCACTGATTCAGGGGCGGTTTTATCCGCCCCTGCTATATTTCCCCCGCTCACCGCCTGTAGATGCAGGGCATCTCACATCTGCAGGCCTTTGTAAAATCCAGTTATTAATTGATTGTACCTGATTTCACTTTACTGTGCAAGATTATCAAACGCTGTATCCAGCTCACTAAGCAGTGTATCCACATCAAAATCATCGCCCATGCACGCATTCATCATCGTCTCAAACAGGACATCCTGATGTTCCGAATCCAGCCTCGTAAGTCCTGCCTCGCTGAAGGACTCTTCCGCCGGATAATTCATGATCTCAGCCAGCGCCGGAAGCATATCATAATCTCCTGCTACGGACGGCATCTGATGTGCCTCCTCTGCATAAACCTTCATGGAATCCTGCGAATAAATCAGATTGTAAAGATTCCGTGCCGCTTCCTTAGTAGCTTCATCGTCAAAATTATAAAGTACAAGCTGCTGTCCAGGCTCCTTGATCATCAGTGCTTCTTCCGGATTTTCACTTACCGGCATCGGGAACACACCAATATTAATATCCGGATTATAGGACGTAATGCCATCTACTGCCCAGGAGCCATGTACGCACATCGCTGCTTCTTGGTTTGCCATCATTTGCTGCGCGGAATCCCATGAAGTACCAAACGCATCATCGCCCCAATACTCGTGCAGTGACCATGTAGTCTCCATCTGCGTCTTAAAGCTATCAGAATCTGCAAATTTCATGCTGCGATCCATCAGTTTTGCCCAGAAATCACCATCCCCATGCCAGCATACCTCATCATAAAGCGTTCTCGGATAACAGCTGAACGCCCATGCCTCTGCAAACGGAGTCGCGAACGGAGTTATTCCGTTCTCTTTCAGCGTATCGCAGACCTGCTTTAATTCAGAAAGTGTTTTCGGCTCCTCTAGGTCATACTGTTTAAACAAATCCACATTATAGAATACACCATAGCCCGACAATTCAATTGGAATGCCAAGCTGTTTTCCATCTACAACACCTTCTTTTAAAAGATCGGCATCCACATTGCTCAGACATTCAAAATCGCTTAAATCTGCCAGATAACCAGATTCGTTGTAGATTGCAAGATCAGCATTACTTGCAAGGTCAAAAATTGCCGGTGCATCATCAGATGCAAGCTTTGTCTGCAGGATCGTCTTATGGTTGTCCGCATCTACCGTTTCAATATTCAGAACAACGTTATCATACTTCGCTTCAAACTGTTCTTTTACACTCTGAAGCCATGCCTGTTTTCCAGCCTCCGCATAGTGGTTCAGCCAGGTCAGTGTGATCGTATCGCCGGAATCTCCCGCCGCCATTACCGCTGTATTCATTGACACTGCCATTACTGCCGTCATCATGACCGCCATTGTTCTTTTAGATCCGTTCCGTTTTTTCATGTTTCCTTCCTCCTTAACATTAAAAATAGTTTTTATCTTTTCTTCTCTGCCGTTTATCCAGTCAGGAACAATCTGCGCAGAGATATTTTCATTGCTTTCTTTCACGATTTCACCGCACCTACCGTAATCCCGTTTACAATGTACTTCTGCATAAACACGAAACAGAGTACTACCGGAATCATCGAAAGAATCGCTGCCGCGAAAGCCATTCCATAATCAGCCGTATACTGACCAAAAAAGTAAAACTGTTTGATGGTGATTGTCCGTACCGCTTCTTTCTGGAGCAGGATCACAGAAATATTAAAATCATTCCAAAGCCACATAACATGCAAAGATGCAACCGTTGCCGAAATTGGCTTCAGCAGCGGAAATGTAATCAGCCAGAAGCTTTTCCACTCACTGCATCCATCCATATAAGCGGATTCCTCAATTTCTCTCGGAATAGATTTCACAAACCCGACATACAGAAATGACGAATAAGCAATACTTGTTCCCACCAGCATCAGCACCATTCCCGGCAGAAAATTCAGCATATGTAATGTCTTATAAATCTTGTAAACTGGAATCATCAGGATCTGAAACGGAATCATCAGTGATGCCAGATAAAGCTTATCCAATGCGCGAAATGCCCTCTTTTCTTTTGCATACCGAGCCACTGCATAGCCACTCATCGATGCACAAAGTACGATCAGTATCACCGAAGGGAACACAACAAGTGCTGTGTTTCTTAAGGAATGTACAAAATCGCTGCGGATCATTGCCTCACTGTAATTTTTCAGGTAAAGCGTTTCAGGAAATCCAATGACTGATTTTGCCAGATCCGGCTTGCTTTTAAAAGAGGTTAGAACCGCAAGGCCGATCGGTAGCACAAAAACTGCCATTGCCAGAAATACCAGCATCAGATAGATAACTGTCCAACTGCTTATTTTTTGTTTTTTCATAGTTCAACCTCTCTTTTTCGGAAGAAAGAGGACACCAAAAGCCCCACTATGATCAGAACGAGTGCAAACAGCAGCGATACTGCCTGACCATAGCCCGCCTTATAATATTTATACAAATTTTCAAATACATAGATCGACACAGTCCGTGAGGAACCGCCAGGGCCACCGGAGGTCGCTGACAATGTCGTAGCAAACTCTTTCAGCCACGAAGTCAATGTAAGCGTTACACACACGGAAAACGATGGCATCAGAAGCGGTAGTGTGATTTTGAAAAATCGCTGAATGCCGGAGGCACCGTCTACAGTTGCTGCTTCATACAGTTCCATTGGTATATTCTTCAACCCCGAAAGGTAAATCAGCATATTTGTGCCAGCTGTATTCCACACACCGATAATAACGATACCGAGAATGACATACTTTGAACTGCCGAGAATATTTTTCCATCCGAACATCTTTGGGAAAAATTCATGGTACAAAAACTTCCACAGAAATGCTGTCAGCACGGAGCTTAAACAGACCGGTATAAAAAACGCCACGCGCGCCACCGTATTAAGCTTCTGATATTTTCCGTTTACAAACATCGCCAACGCAAGAGGGATAACATTTCCAAAAATTGTACCAAGTACCGCGAATTTCAGTGTATTCAGAAACGGTCCACGAACGCGAATGTCCTGAAAGATCATCTGGAAGTTTTTTAAGCCGATGAAATTGTACGTAAGCCCAACACCATCCCAATCTGTAAATGCAATATGAAATCCCATTCCAAACGGAATCAGCATTGCAAATGCAAAGAAACAAAACCCCGGCAGTACAAACAGATATTTGGAAATACTTTTTTTCTTTCTCATATGAGGCCCTTCTTTCACACATCCAGCAGTACGCGCACCACGCCGATGTCGCTTGATACCCATAGTCCCATATCACACTCGTCACCGGTTCGTTCCCTGTCTGCCATAAAAATGCCATTTTCATCAAAATGCCCTTCTTCCACACACAGATACGGTCCGTTGTTTGCATTCAGCCCTTTTGTTCCACGCAAAACAGAAGCCTGTTTTGTCGCATCCTGCTTTGGAAACAGTACCAGCTTAAACCCTTCTCCCGCCAGATAAAGCTCATGCTTTTCTGCCGTTATGATCAGACCTTTTCCCCGGTACTTTGTATACTTTTCATCTTCATGACAGTTATCGAGGTGAATATATGGCTCATCCGGTATCCGATTCAGAAAATACACCCTTCCATACATCGTACCAAAATCAAAAAACATCGAATCCGCATACTCCTGCTGAACAACACTATGAATCTTCCCGGTTCCCCGGTACCGTTCCAAGAGTGAACGTACAGAAGAAAGAATCTGGGTTGTACGCCGATATGTCTCACCAGCCAGGGTCAGCGTTCCGTCTTCCTTCTGCGTCGCATCAACTGCAAATACATGTATTCCGGTCAGTCCATACTGTTCGATTGCCTCAAAAACATGCAGCGCATTGAGTGCATCCGCATGTGATTCCGGAATATACAATGGATTATCTTCCCGCGCATAGCTACGACACACCTCCAGATACGTCTCCCGATCATCAAAATAAATATCCGGACAAATACAATCGATATCCGGTGCAAAACGTTTCCAGATACCAAGCACAAGACTGGTCGCTCCGCCACATGGATAGTCAACACCCGGAATTCGGTTCTGCGTTTCCATCACCCATACATTGACGTAAAGCGGAATGTCAAAGCACTGTTTTCCTGCCTCCGCAACCTTTTCAACATACTTCGCAAAATAATAAGCAGAAAAAAATTCCTCCGCCTGGTTTCCGAAAAAATCGCGCCAATTTCCACTCCTTACTGCCCCGGCCTCCCGCCAGCTCTTTGTCACAGCCACGTCACTTTTTTCAAATACAAACTCTGAAAGTTCTCTCGGAATCTCTGTTTGGAACAGCAGCTCTGCCTTTTCCGAATAATCTCTTGGCGCTGCATGGATTCCAGGCTCATTTTCGACCTGAATCGCCAGCACACACTCCGTTTTATCATATTGCTTCACATGAGCCAAAAGTCTGGAAAACGCCTTTGCATCTGCCTCACAACTCTCTTTTGAAAACGGCGACAGTACCATCGATTCGTTTCCAAGTGCATCGATAATGCGTGGGAAATGCACACGATCTTTTTTCATCCAGAGAGGCACATAATGGGATGCCCCGTTTTTCCAGGTTCCGAACCATAAAAGCGCCAGCTTCAGACCGTTTTTTACAGCTCCGTCAATGATATAATCTACCTGGCTGTAATCAAATCTGTTTTCCTCCGGCTCAAGTCTGCTCCAGTAGATTGGAAAGGCAGCCGTATTCATCTCATATCTTTTAATAATAGAGAATGCACGGTCAATAGATTCTTTGTCACGAGAGCTGCTGTTATTGACCTGGCCTCCGATCGTAAAAAAATTCAATCCTTCTTTTTGAAACATAGCACCGCCTTTCTTGCAATCGTTTGCATTTTGTTAATTACATTTTTCTAATATAATTAGGTATTTTATTTATTTTTTACGATACTTATTTAAATTTTCGCATTATGTTTTGCAATCGTTTACATTAAAAGTATAAGCCTGTTTTTTAATTTTGTCAATTAAATATTTTACAAGATCCCTGCCTATTTTTCTTTCTGTCACAATGTCCCCTTATGTGAATTTCACACTTTAAAATTTCGCCAGCCAAAGAAACAACTATCTTCTCTAGAGCATGTTTGAAAAATACTTTCAATTTCCTGCAAAGCAAAAAAATCCCCTTCAGGCAGACCTGTTTATTTGCCTTGTCTGCCTAAGGGGATTTATAAAGCAATCATTCACAATCTATTTTTGCTGATTCTAAAATCGCAATGTAAACATTCGCAATCCACTTTCACTACTGTCAACGGAAGCTTTCTGTTCCCATTGATATAAGCATTCCATCCACCGCTTAATGCTCCGCGCACTTGAAACGAAGGAATTCTTATTCTGCGTTCAAGTCAAGCGCACATCAGGCTTGACACGCAATTTCGGTCATCGTTTTAGCCGACACATTCTTCTCATTTCCGATATCCATCTGCAGCAAAACCATAGAATAATGCGATCAGGACGTTTTACTATAATACCCTCTCACAGGATCTGCGAACCGAAAACATCAGCGGAACATCATAAATATCTTTTGTCTCTTTTTTTTCGATCATATCAATCATTGTCTCAACAATCATCGCCCCCAGTATCTCATAATCTGTGGATACCGATGTAAGCTCCGGTTCCAGCATTTCCGCGATATACGTGTTGTCAAATGAAACGACCGAAACATCTTTTCCACACCGGAGACCACTTTCATTCAATGCCTGCATTACACCCGTTGCGCACATATCCGTCACAGCAATAACCGCGGTAAATTGTTCTCCGCGCCTCAGAAGATTTTTTATTATAAAATAACCGTCTTCTTTTCCGTAGCCTCCCTCACAGATCATTTCGTGTAAAATCCCACGCTCCTGTAGTACCTCCAAATACGTTCGCCGTTTTTCGAGTGTAGACCAGACATCACTTCTCCCACCGACAAATGCGATTCTGCGGTGTCCAAGGCCAATCAGATATTCCAAAAGCGTTCGCATGCTTCTGGAATTATCCACATAAATGCACCTGCACTCTGTATTTTTTACCGGTACCGACGTAATCACCGGTATTTTTTCCGCCGTAGATTTTATCTGGGTGTAAAGCTGAGGCGGTATCGTCCTGCGGTCAAGTGATCCGCCGATCTGAATGATTCCGCAGGCATGCTGTGCCAGAAGATGCGTATAAAAATGTGTTTCCAATTTCAGATTGTTAAACGAATTACACAACGCCAGAACATACCCTCTCTTTAGAGCCATTCTTTCACAAACCGAAAAAATTCTTCCATAAAACGGAGTCCGGATATCCGGAATCAACATACCAATCATATTTCCAGTTGATGTTCCAAGACTTCTGGCCAGATAATTTACCTGATATCCGAGTTCTTTCGCAACACCCTCTACTTTTTTTCTTGTTTCTTCTTTTACTGCCGAATGCCCATTTAATGCTCTCGAAACAGTGGCAACTGACAGCCCTGTCTTTTTTGCAATATCCACGATCGTTACATTCTTTTCCATATAAAACGCCTCAATTGTATGATTTCACAGAATCTCTGATCACAAAAACAGATTCTATGATTTCCGTCTTTTTTACAAGATAATAATCCGGCTCATTAATGGCATCCAATGCCGTATATATAAGCCGCTGTGCAAATTTTTCATAATTACACCCGACGGTCGTAAGGTGCGGCGTCATACTTTCCGAAATAAATGAATTATCAAAACATACAATTGAAATATCCTCTGGAATATTCAAATGCATTTCCTTAATTGCTCGTATTGCACCAATTGCAACAATCTCATTAACCGCAATCACAGCCGTCGGACGCTTCTTTTTGCGCAGAATGCAGCGCATCTCCTGATATGCGCGCTCCTTTTCATAGCCGCACGTATCAATTACGCTTTTTTCTTCTGGAATCCCATAACGACGCATCATAGCTGAAAACTCTTGTGCTTTATCCTCATAGGAACGCGCGTTCAATACTCCTCCAAGGAAAAGAAAGCTGTCATGTCCCAGTCCGATCAGATATTCGATCAGCGTCCGCATCGCCCGTCCTTCATCCGTAATCACATTGCAGACATTTTCGCATTCCATACGACCCATCGTAATAACCGGCATGCTTTTCGCAATCCGCCGCACACAGCTGTAATATTCTTCATCAATGCGCACCCAGTCAGATTCTCCACCCAACAAAATAACAGCTTCCATCTTCTGCTCAGCCAGGAGATTCAAAAATTTCATCTCAATCTCCGGTACATCGTGTGTCTCATAGGAAAAAACCGAATACCCATTCTTTTCAGCAATCTGATTGCACTCATACACAATCCGCGCAAAAAAAGGATTACACACATCCGATACAATAATTCCAATACATTTTGTCCTCTGCTTCTTCAGAGATCTCGCAAATTCATCCGGAACATAATTGTATTTTTTAAGCAGGCCTTCAATCAGTTCCCGCTTTGCATGGGAAACCCCTGGCTTTTGGTTGTAAACTCTGGAAACCATTGAAGGCGAGACATTTGCTTCACGGGCAATATCATATATGGTTGTATTACTTTTTTTTGTCATAGCGCTATCCTTTGATCTAGTTGAGTCTACTGCCCGGACACGGCAGGCTTTTTCCTTATTTTGCTGGATTTTTCCGGCAATGTCAAGTTTTGTCGTATCATTTTTCACTTTACACCAACCGTAATTTTCCGAAAAAAAGACAGCCCATCGCATTTTAACAATGGACTGTCTTTTTTACTTTTTATAGTGCCATCTTTATACTTCTTTAACCATAAATCTGTTCCTGCAGCTTTGCCAGTGTCTCATCCCAGTACGGCACTAGCATATCCTGCCCCTTGACATAAATGACATCGTACATATTATCATACGGCACCCGGCTAGTTTCAAATTTATAATCCAGCATTTCCGGAACTTCTGTAATCATGCTCCAGATTTCCATCTCCGGTATATTCATCGTCACATGCTGAAGAATCGCCTGCATCTTCTCTGTCATCTGTGCAACACTCATCTGCTTTGCTTCTGCCATCAGCTGTGTCATCACATAACGCTGGCGTTCCGTTCGCTCAAAGTCCGAATTTCCAACATAACGGTTTCTTGCAAATCCAACAGCCTGTACACCATCGCAATGGACCATGCCACCCTCTGACGGAATCATATGCTCAGAGCCATCGATGTCCATCAGATTACACATATCCATAATATAGCCATTCGCCACTTCCGCTTCATCTGCACTGATCTCCAAGTCTACACCACCGATAATATTGATGATATCGATCAGATCAAAGAAATCCACTGCCACATAACGGTCAACTTTAATACGGAATGTATCTGTAATCGTCTGGCAAAGCAGAGGGCCTGCTCCGTATGCATATGCCGCATTCAGTTTCGCATAGCCAACGCCATCAATATCCACATACGTATCTCGCATCAAGGAAACCATCGATATTTTGTTTTTCGTTTTATCTATCGATACAAGGATCATACTGTCAGAGTTACCGTTCCAGGTCTTATCACGGCGATCCACTCCAACAAGAAGCAGATTATAAATATCCTCATTCGACTTCGTCTCTACTTCCGATGTGCTCTTTTTCATCTTATCATGAATGCTTTCCAGTTCGTTCTCGTTTACCGCAACACCTGTACGTTCTTCTGTACTGAGCGTCTCTTCAACGGCTTCTTCAGGAAGTGTCTCCACCGTCCTGACGTCCTCATCCGCAACATAATTCACATTACTATAAAGATCATGACCAAACTTGTAAATCACTCCGCCACTGATCAGCACCACACCAAGTACAATGCAAAAACTGATCGCGAATACCTTTTTCATATTCATGCCCGGCTTTTTTCTGTTCCCGGAACCATTCCTTCCATCTCCCATAGAGCCGGAACGGTCATCTCTGTTTCTTGACATTTCAGAGTCCCTCCTGCGTTTAACACTTTTCTGTCTGGTAAAAGCAAATGCCTTTTTGATAAGATTCTTTTTCATTATTACAGTATCCCCGCAAAATGTCAAATAAATTTTGCAGGAATTCTGTCACTGTTCCAAGAAAAAACATTGCATTTCTCTTTTTATCATATATACCTGATATCATTCCCTTTCGCCAGGCAATCTTGATATAGAGCACAAAGAATAATTTTCTTTTCTGCAAATAAAAAGAGCTTTCTGTCAAACCAGAAAGCTCCATGCGGAGAATGGGACTTGAACCCACACGATGTTGCCACCACAGGCACCTGAAGCCTGCGCGTCTGCCTATTCCGCCATCTCCGCGTCTTTGTGAGTGCTGCACTCGCAACTCACAGTCGATATAATACCTTATCTTTTTCAAATTGTCAACACCTTTTTTGAATTTTTTTAAAAAAATATTTTCTTCGAATTTTTTTAACTTTTTTGAAATTTAGTGTTGACAATCTCAAAAACCGATGCTATAATTCATCTTGTTCCTGCGGAAGTGTCGGAACTGGCAGACGAGCAAGACTAAGGATCTTGTGAGCATTGCGCTCGTGTGGGTTCAAGTCCCATCTTCCGCATAACTGATGAAACGTGGAAAGCTTGATTTTAGGCGAGTTTTCCACGTTTTTTCTTTTGCGAAAAACTGACCACTTTGGTATAACACGGTATAACACTTTCTTCTGATGGTTCATTTTCCTTATCTGCGCTCAAGGCAGACAGAACTTTATTATAGGTTTGTTCATCTGTAAGTCTGTTGAAACAGTAATTATGGAGAGTGGTTCTTTCATCTGCGTGTCCTACGATCTTTCTGATCGCTTCCAGAGGCACACCGTTATCGTATAAAGTAGAAATATAAGTCTTGCGAAACTTATGAGCGGTCTTTACTTTCATTCCCAAACGTTCACATGCATCTATAATACGTCCCTCTATCGCACCATGCTTAATACGTTGTCCATCTGCGGACAGAAAAATAAAGTCCTCATCTTTTCTTCCGTTGATTCTATTCGCAGCTATGACTTCCTCTAAGATCGCTTGTGCAATCGGAACTAACGGAACATAACGATTACCTACCTCTGTCTTGGTGTGATCTACAATAGCATATCCGACCATTCTGCTGTGTTCAGCATCGATGTCCTCAAATACACGTGTTTCCTGTCTCTGAATATGAATCTGATTTTCCTCAATGTCTGATTCCCTGAGCGCCACCAGCTCACCAATACGTAGTCCGGTATAGAACATGAAGATGATTGCGAGTGGCGCTGTATATTCTGGTTTTTCTGCATACAGTCTCCACATTTCCTCTTCCATCTTCTGCTGTTCTTCTATGGTATATACCTGAGTCTTGCTGTCGGCTTTCTGTACACTACGGAAAAGCTTGGTATTGATCTCAACCTCATCAAACGGATTTTCTTTAATGTAACCTTTTTTCTTTGCGTACTTCACGCCTTGGCGTATTATGATAGTCGTATTATAGAATTGTTTTTTCGTCATATTATATTTCTTGATGAGAGCATGAAGCCATTTTTCCAGATATACAGCATCCATTTTTCTGATATCCATATTAATAAAGCCTTGATCTACTTTATAATAAGTACGCCA
>CAKRPI010000039.1 GCA_934376945.1 uncultured Lachnospiraceae bacterium
TACGTTGATGAAATTTGTGTGCGACTGGCAGAAAATCGGCCACAAAAGCAAGTGCAGGAAAGACTCCGAGAGTACATCCTGCTGTCACTCGGATTTCTGCTGTCCGAGGAGATAATCAACAAACTGCTGTGCCGTTCTTCCGGAAAGTCCTCCGTGACTGAGTTCCCATTTATTTGCTTCAAGGAGAAGCGTCTCTTCCGGCATCGTAATACCGTTTCGCTGCGCAAGAGAACGGACAATTTCCTGAAACTGCTTTTTGTCCGGAGAGCCAAAATAAATTGTGACCCCGAATCTTGATACAAGTGAAAGCTTCTCCTGAATGGTATCGTTCGAATGCAGGTCACCGTATGCTTCTTCGTTGTCGCGAAATGTTTCCTTAATCAGGTGTCTGCGGTTTGAAGTTGCGTAAATCAGAATATTTTCCGGTTTTTTCTCCAGCCCGCCTTCAATAACTGCTTTTAAGTATTTGTATTCAATTTCGAATTCTTCAAAAGAGAGGTCATCCATATATATGATGAATTTATAATTCCGGTTTTTAATCTGTGCGATCACTTCATTCAGATCCTGAAACTGATGCTTATAAATTTCGATGATCCGAAGTCCCTGGTCATAATACTGATTGAGAATCGCCTTGATGCTGGAGGATTTTCCAGTTCCGGCATCGCCAAACAGCAGACAATTATTTGCCTTCCGCCCCTGTACAAACGCTTCCGTATTGTCGATCAGCTTCTTTTTTGCAATTTCGTAACCAACCAGATCTTCCAGGTTGACGTGACGAATATTGGTGATCGGTTCAATCCGTACTCCGTATTCGTTATGAGCTACCCGGAATGCTTTGTGCAGTCCCAATGTACCGACTCCAAATTCACGGTAAAATCTCACCATGTCCTGCGTGAATACTTCCAGTGTATCCGCCGCCGCAAGCTCCTGGCTCAGTTCACAGATCCGATCCCGGATGCGATGGTTAAAAAGCTTTCCGGAGAATTCCGCTCTTTTATAGCAGAGCAGCTCCTCAAAAAATCCGGCTTGTAAAGTACGCTCCAGTTCCGTAAAGTCATACGCAAATAATTCACGGAAAATTGAAAAATCATGACGCGCCAGATTTAAAAGACTGCAGTCTGAAATTCCACGTATCTCACAGGAGGTACTGAAACTGTTTTCATTATTCACAAGCAGAAAGGTCAGATACGCCTGCCATAAATTCTGTTCGAAACCATACTGCGCCGCAAGTTCGACCAGTTCATGCATACAGGAAAAGAAACGGCATCGTACTTCCTCTGCACAGTCCTTTTTCTCAAAATGCTCCATGATCCAGGTCATATCCTCAAGTACCTGGCCATTTTCAAAATTCCGATATAAAATCAATTCTCTGGTGTCTGTCATAATCTAACCCGCCTTAGTAATTTCCAAGTATTTTCATATTAATTGCTTCTTCACGAATGCCACGCAGTGCATTCTTAACGGCACTGTCATTCAGATTTCCTTCAAAGTCAACAAAAAACCGGTATTCCCAGTTCCGTCCGTAGATTGGTCTGGATTCCACCTTATTCATATTGAGGCCATTATAAATAATATGGGACAGCACATTGTAAAGAGATCCGCTTGAATGCGGGGTTTCGAAACAGATGCTGATTTTTGTTGCATCTTTACGGAAAATCCGCTGATTCGTGACTACTATAAAACGTGTCGAATTCTTTTCGTTATAATAAATGTGCTCCTCCAGCACCTCAAGTCCAAATACCTCTGCTGCAAATTTGCTTGCAACAGCTGCCTGTGTCTTATCTCCGTCCTCCGCAATCTTTTTTGCAGCCAGTGCAGTATTATCGTATGGAACTTTCCGCCATTCCGGATGACGGTCCAGATACTCCTCGCACTGTGATAATGCCTGAGAATGAGAATACACCGTTTTGATGTCCGAAAGCTTTGTTCCCGGAAGGCCAAGCAGCGCATGCTCACATTTCACGATCTGTTCTCCGACAATATAATTTTCAAAATTTACGAGCAGATCATAATTGTCTGCAACAATTCCGGCAGAAGAATTTTCAATCGGAAGCACAGCATAATCTGCTGCCCCTTCCGCGATCGCCTCCATTGCATCCCGAAAAGAACGAACATGGAAACAATTCACCTCATCACCAAAGTATGCCTTCATTGCCGCATGGCTGTAAGCACCCTCCACACCCTGATATACTACACGAATATTTGTACGGTCAATATCATCTACCGCAATAAACGGCAAACGTCCAGAAGCTCCGTTTTGTGCCAGAAGCTGATACTGCAGCTTACGGCTCATCGACATGATCTGCTGAAACAGCTCCTCTACACCATGGCGGTTAAAATCATTATGCGCCATTGCTTTCAGGGAAGCAAGCTTTGCTCTTTCCCGTTCTTTATCAAAAACTTTTTTCCCAATGGATATTTTATACTTTGCAACGTCTGCACTGATCTGCATCCGATGTTCAAATAATTCTACGATCTGCTTATCCACTGCATCGATCTGTTCCCGCAACTCTGCTAAATTTTTCATCTGTGACTCCTCATCCTTTTATTACGGCCAACAAAAAACCAAAAATCCACCCAGAATGGATCTTTGGCAGCACCGGCGCAAATTATCGCCATTAATCAAAACGGATATTCGCAATCCGCTTCGCTGCTTGCAGAATCATAAGGAATGTTCCTGCAAGTGAGCTGCTGCCTGGCTCGGTCAAATTCTTCTGTCTTTTTTATTCTATCACACTTTTTCCAAAGAAAACACTGTAAATTTCACATCAGGAATTCTCTGTATAATATTTTCCGGACTGACCAATACTGAAAACAGATGAAACCGGCTGGAGGATATGTTATGAAAGAAAATTTTATTAAATGTGGTATGATCGGGTGGTGTCTTGAGATAGCATGGACCGGTTTCTGCTCTTTTCTGCATCATGATCCAAAATTAACAGGTTTTTCTTCTCTGATCATGTTTCCGATTTACGGAATGGCGGCTCTTGTAGCTCCTGCTTATCGTTATCTAAAAAAATATCGTTTCTATATTCGCGGTCTTATCTATATGGCAGGTATTTTCGCGGCAGAATATTCCTTTGGACGAATACTTCAGCGTTATCATTGCTGTCCCTGGGATTACAGCAGCGCACCGCTTCAGATCGGCGGCGTCATCCGCCTGGACTATGCACCGCTCTGGTTTCTGACAGGTCTTTTGTATGAAAGAATCATTGTTGGCCGTAATCCAACCATCTGATAACCTGTTTTTTCAGAATTTACCCTGTATTGTCAAAGACGCCGTCCCTTCCTCCACGCATGTGAAGTTCGGTACGGCGTCTTACCTTTGTCCGCTTTCATATGAATCTGTCATATCTGCCCGTCTCCTATTCCAGGTGCTTCATTGCTTCTTCCATCGCATCCAGGTCTTCCTTTTCATTCGGGCCGGTACAACGAAGCTCAATCTTCGCTCCGCACGGAATTGATGCAGCCAGAACATTCAGCAGGCTGCGTGCATTGATGATATTATACTCATAAATAATCTCAACTCTGGAGCTGCAGTGCTCTGCTGCTTTTACAAGTACACCAGCCGGTCTGATATGAAATCCGGATGGATTGGATACAGTTACCATTCTGCTGACCATGGTTTTCCTCCTTATTTTCTGTTTTTCTATAATATACTCTCAGAAACTTTTTATGCTTATTCTCGCGAAAGGATTTAAAATTTCAAGAGTACATCTATACATTATGTTTATTATCATAGTATATCATGCGAGTAATTTCAACATTTTTACTGATTGTACGTGTTTTTATCCAATATTGTTACAGTTTCGTCATATTTTCTTTTCAATTCGTTCTCTTTCGTCTTTTTTATAGGTTACTGTTTTGCTATAATAATGCCACTGTACATATTTTGCAAATTACAGTACAATGTACGTATCTTACAGGCAGATGAAATTCAGGTTATAACCGAAAAAATATCTGCATTTTTTAAGGAGGTCTGTATGAAACTGATCATTATCCGTCACGGAGATCCCGATTATTCGATTGACTCTCTGACTAAGAAGGGCTGGAAGGAAGCAGAATATCTTGCCAAGCGCATTTCAAGGCTTGATGTAAAGCAGTTTTACGTTTCACCACGCGGACGTGCAAAAGATACTGCTTCGCTCACGCTGCAGAAAATGAATCGATCCGCAATTGAATGCGAATGGCTGCGCGAATTTGCCCCCGTCATCGATCGCCCGGATCGCCCGAATTCTCCCGTGTGCTGGGACTGGCTGCCCGGTGACTGGACAAAGGAGGAAGATTTTTATCGTTATGACAAATGGGGCGAGGTTCCAATCATGAAAAAAGGTCATGTAAAAGAAGAATATGACTGGGTATGCAAAAATCTCGATGAGCTGCTTGCCTCCTACGGTTACGTACGGGAAGGACATCTCTACCGCGCTGTTTTGCCAAATACTGATACGCTTGTTTTCTTCTGTCATTTTGGTCTTGGCTGTGTTCTGATCAGTCATTTGCTCGGTATTTCTCCAATGGTACTCTGGCATGGATTATGTGCAGCTCCAACCTCGGTTGCCACACTCGTCACCGAAGAACGCCGAAAAGGGCTCGCAAGCTTTCGGATGGGAAGCTACGGTGACATCTCCCATCTTTATTCCAATGATGAGCCCCCTGCGTTTTCTGCACGATTCTGTGAGTGCTATGACAATAATGAGGAACGTCATGACTGATCAGGCTTTTGCCTGAATTACCTGAAATGCCGGATTACGATCTGAATCGTTTTTCTGCCCTGATATTCATTGACAGACGGGTAGTATGCGATATCCAGCGTGATCCGGTTTTCCTTTCCCCAGAACAGTTTTTGCACCTCTTCCTTTCCGTATTTTTCGATCAGATATTCACGAAACATTTCCGGATCACCAAAATACAAGGCCTCCATCTGACAACCGGATACGTTCATCACCTGCAGCTTTACAGCTTTCGCATTCTTTCCGATCATACGTGCGGATAACAGCTTCAGATTTCGCTCGGCAAAAAGCGGCTTTTCATTTCCTTTTCCAAATGGTTCCAATACAGAGAGTTCCTCAATCAGACGTTCCGAAATATAATCAATCGGCATTGGCACATCAATCATGACCTTCTCAGCCATATCTTCCTCCGTCAATGTACAGTTTTCATTCAGTCTGTGACGCATTTCTGAAATACGGGATTTTTCCAGGGAAAACCCAGCTGCCATCGGATGACCGCCAAACTTTAAAAACAGATCCTGACATTTTACCATTTCTTCAAACATCGAGTATGCTTCAATGGAACGCCCGGAACCCTTCGCCGAAGCTTCCCCGTCAGTCACTACAAAGGTTGGTTTACCGTATCGTTCCCGAAGTCTTCCCGCCACAATTCCGGCAATACTTTCATGGCAATGTGGCAGATATACGACCAGTACACGGTCTGACGCAGTCGGTCCGTTTTCACTGTCATCATTTTCCTCGATCATTGCTCCGGCCTCTTCCACTGCTTCTAACGTCAGCTGTTTCCGTTCGTCATTCAGCGCTTTCAGCTGCTGCGCAAGCTGTTGTGCCTCTGCTTCATTTTCGGCAAGAAGAAGGCGGAGGGAACGCTTCGCCGTATCCAGTCTTCCGCTGGCATTAATGCACGGACCAAGAATAAAGCCGATATGATAGGACTGAAGTGCCGACGGATCCAGCTCATTTGCCTGAATCAACGCACGCATCCCATAATTTTCGGTCGTTCGCAGCCGCTTTAGTCCCTCTCTTACCAGAATCCTGTTTTCGCCATCGAGATCCATCACATCTCCAACCGTTGCAAAGCCGACAAATTCCAGGTATTCCACTGCCTCTGCCAAAATATCAAACAGACGGTAAAGCTCGCATACCACTTTCCATGCCACTGCTGCGCCACACAGTTTTTTATATGGATACGGGCAGAAAGGCTGTTTAGGATTCACGATCTGATCTGCCGGCGGAAGCAGATACGTGCGTTGTTCTTTTTCAGAAAAGATGCACATTGCATGTTTTTTGACATTCGTCGTTTCCTCCTGCGCAAAGAGCGGTTCATGATGATCTGTCACAAGTACTGTCATCCCACATTCCTTTGCATATGCAATTTCATCAATAGCCGAGATACCGTTATCACAGGTCAGAATGGTATCAATCCCTTCTTCCGATGCATAACGCAGCAAATCAATATTCAGTCCATAACCATCCTTCATCCGATCCGGAATCTCGTAATCAACCATGGCGCCACAACGGCTCAGTGCACGGTACAAAATATAAGTAGCATTTACGCCATCGATATCATAATCTCCTATAATGCGGATTTTTTTCTTTTCCAATATTTTTTTCTTCAGGATCTGCGCAGTACTGGTGCAGTTTTTCAGTTCTGACGGTGCACCAAGTCCGGAAAACGAACCATGCAGGTACGCCTCAACGGCTGCATCTCCGATTACGTCACGATTCCGGATAATTCGCGCCGTTACCTGATCGATTCCGAATTTTGCGGCTATTGCCTGAAAATCCGCCTTTTTTGCTGCTACAAACCATTTCTCTTTCATAATTTACACTCCGATGTAGGCGGATATTCACAATCCGCTTCGTCACTTGCTTGATTCGGTTAAAAACAGGCTGCTGCAAATCAACTCTGCAACAGCCCGCCTTTTGTTTCTGAACATTTCTGTTTATTACTTATTTATCAGCTTTTTTAATCGTATGTCTTTTCATCAGATACCACAGAACGCCAGTGATGCATACGGAAGAATATCCGCCTGCAACAACGCCGACCATCAGCGGAAGTGAAAACTCCTTAATTGTTGCTACGCCCATAATATAGAGAACTGCAACCATAACAAAGGTCGTGAAGGAAGTATAAATACTTCTTGTCAGGGTCTCTGTAATACTGGTATTTACGATATTCTCAAGTGCCACGTTTTTCATTATGGCCAGATTTTCACGGATACGGTCAAAGATAACGATTGTCGCATTGATAGAATATCCCACGATTGTAAGCATGCAGGCAATAAACGTATTTCCGACAGAGATACGCATAATGGCATAGCATGCAAATACAACCAGAACATCATGCATCAGCGCGATAACCGCACTGCCTGCAAAACGGATATCCTTAAACCGAAACCAGATATAAATCAGAATACAGATTGCCGCAACAATCACTGCAATTACCGCATCCTGACGCATCTCACTGCTGACAGTGGAGGAAATCGTTTCAAAAGTGATTGCTTTTTCTTCGATTCCGTATGCATCCTGAAGTGCTTTCGATACCTGCTCTCTTTCGTCAAGAGAAAGAACACGGGTCTTGATATAAACATCATTGGTACCTGCAACCTTCTGTGTCTGGATTTCAGCATCACCGGTAATATTCTGGAACAACGGTTTCACATCGGAATCCAGCTGTGCGATGGATAGATCCTCATTGAAGGAAACACTGGTGGAAGTACCGCCACGGAAATCCATACTCAGATTGAGAACTCCGTTTCCGGATGCAGAATTGATTCCCATTGCCACCGGACCGGAAAGAAGAACTACCAGTGCAATTGCGAAGGTAACATGCCATTTTCCGACAAAATTAATGGATTTTCTCTCTCTTGCTTTTCCGTAATATTTTTCATCTTTAAAACCAAGTGTATAGAAAGACTTGATCAGAAGACGGGAAATTACAAGTGCCGTAAACATAGAAAGAATGATACCAAGTGCCAGTGTCTGGGCAAATCCTTTTACGCTTCCGGTACCCATCATGTTCAGTACAAAGGCTGCAATCAATGTTGTAATATTACCGTCAATAATTGCGGAAAACGCTTTCTTGAAACCGCTCTGGATTGCTCCCTGTACAGAAATTCCCTTTGCAATTTCCTCGCGGATACGCGCATAAATAATAACATTCGCATCCACCGCCATACCAATGGAAAGAATGATACCGGCAATACCCGGAAGTGTCAGGGTCAAATCAAATGCATTCAGGGTCAGAAGCATCAGAAGTGTATAGATGATCAGTGCGATGCCTGCGCAGATACCCGGCAGCGCGTATACAAAGATCATGAATACAATAACAATTGCAAGACCGATCGCACCGGCAATCAGACTTGTCCGGATTGCATCCTCACCAAGCTGTGCTCCCACTACGTTGGAACGGATTTCCGTCAGTTCCAGAGAAAGCGAACCAATACGAATCGATGCTGCCAGATTCTGTGCTTCTTCCGCATTTGCCATACCGGAAATAATTGCTGTGCCGCCGGTGATTGCTTCATTGACACGCGGTGCACTGATAACATTGTTATCGTAAACAATCTGAATTGTCTTACCTACATTTTCGCTCGTCGCATCAGCAAATGCCTTTGCTCCATCGTCATTGAGCTCCAGCTGTACGACAAACTCACGGTTCCCCATACTGTTCTGCTGCTGTTTTGCTTCTGCATTTGCAACCTGCGTACCAGTCAGAACGACGGTACCGTCTGAAAGGCGAAACTCCAGAGAACCAGGTTTTCCAAGCTCTTCCAGAATTGCATTTGCATCACTGACACCAGGGATTTCAATGTTGATCCGGTTTGAGCCTTCCTGATAAACCTGCGCCTCTGTACTGTATCCCTGTACACGTTGCTGCAGCTTATAAATTGTATCGCTCATATCCTCCGCAGATGGTTCTTCATCTCCGGAAGCCTCGTAGGTGATGCTGACACCACCGGAAAGGTCCAGGCCGAGAATAATGTTTTTCATTGCGCCTGTACCTGTCTTGCCGATACCGAAGATTACCGTATAGGCCATGAAAATGGTCACAACGGCCAGCACGCCAAGACTGATTTTTGCCTTTTTCTTGTTCATGATCTTCTCCTTTTGTTCTATTTTCACTGCTGCTCAGCGTCAGCGAGCGCAGCCTTGATCATGATTGCACACTCAACCCGCTTTCTCTGAAGCTCACAGCCAAGATCGTAAGCATCCTGAATCGTTCCGTGGAAGTTGTATGAATTTGCCGCACAGCCACCGCTGCAATAGAATTTCGCAAAACAGTTTCTGCATTTTTCTTTTGTATAAACATTGCAGCACTTGAACTCATCGACAATATCCGTTCTGACAATCCCCTCATCTACATTTCCCATCAGGTATTTTTCCTGTCCGACAAACTGATGGCACGGATAAAAGTCTCCCCACGGTGTCACTGCCAGATACTCTGTACCTGATCCACAGCCTGAAAGACGTTTGTATACGCATGGCCCGCCACTTAAATCGATCATAAAGTGGAAAAAGGTAAAGCCTCTTCCTTCTTTCTCGCGTTTTACCATCTCTTTTGCAAGACGGTCATACTCGGAAAAAATCTTCGGAAGATCCTCTTTGCGAAGCGCATATTCTTCCGTATCTGCTGCAACCACCGGCTCTACGGAAATCTGATCAAATCCTTCATCTGCAAAATGAAGTACATCCTCTGCAAAATCCAGATTGTGATGCGTAAATGTGCCGCGCACGTAATACTGCTTTTGACCTCTGCTGTCCGCAAATTTCTTGAACTTCGGGAGAACCAGATCATAACTTCCTTTTCCGTTCCGGAACGGACGCATATAATCATGGACTTCTTTTCTTCCGTCAATACTCAGTACTACGTTTGCCATTTCTTTGTTGCAGAATTCCATGACTTCATCGTTTAAGAGTACGCCGTTTGTCGTAATCGTAAAACGGAATTTCTTGTCATGGATTTTCTCCTGTTTCCGGCCATACATAACCAGATCCTTTACAACCTGCCAGTTCATCAACGGCTCGCCGCCAAAGAAGTCAACCTCCAGATTGTGACGATTTCCGGAATTGGCAATCAGGAAATCCAACGCCTTTTTTCCGACCTCAAAGCTCATCAGTGCACGGCGTCCATGATATTCTCCCTCTTCTGCAAAGCAATACTTACAGGCCAGATTGCAATCATGTGCGATATGCAGGCAGAGTGCCTTAACAACCGTTGGACGTGCTTTGTAGTCAAAGATCGCCTTTTCATAAATATCTTCTGTAAAAAGCACTCCTGCTTCTTTTAACGCACTGCACTCTTCCAGTGCTTCCTTTATCTCTTCAGCCGGATATGTAGCTTTCAGCAGCTCAGCTGTTTCCTCTTCCGTCTTTCCGCCGTCCAAAAGAGCAATGGCATCGTACACGAGGTCATCCACAACATGCACGGAACCGCTGTTCACATCCAGCACGATGTTATATCCATTATTTTTGTACTGATGGATCACATCAAAGCTCCTCTCTTTCACTCACATAAAAAAACCTGATACCCGAACTTCTGATATCAGGCCATGAGTTTTTTGTTCCGGTATTTTCCGGTGATAAAGGATAAGCAGCGAAGCATCTCCGCTGCTTATCTCCATACTGCTATTCTTATTTGTTCTCGCAGGTCTGATTTCCTACGGTGCAGGATGTCTTACATGCTGACTGGCAGGATGTCTGGCACTCGCCGCAACCGCCCTTTTTCAGTGTGTTCTGTAAAGACTTGGTATTCAGGGTCTTAATATGCTTCATAGCTCTGTCCTCCTTATCGGTTATTCACAGCAAATGGGATCCCTTTCCCTTTTTGCTCTGTTTGTTATTGTAGCACAAAATTTTTAAAAATAAAAGAGAAAGATGAAAAATTTCACACAGACATGCACAGCTTTTTGTGAAACAACCGACCACTCAGCCAACGGATGCAAAACTGCATTGCAGATAGTTTGTCCAACTGCTATACTATTATTGCGTTATATCGTATAAAAGACTCTCTAATTTACTTCTGCTGACTGACGAATCATAAGAAATCATGACTCATAAAGACTTCTGCGATCTGTCATAAATGCAGCATATCCTGACGGAGGTTTGAATATGAAACTGCTTTTTCTTGGTGCAAGCAATACAGACTGTGATCACTGCTTTTCTAAGGACAATCTTGGATATGGATATGTAAAAATGGTACACGATCTGCTGCTGCAAAAAGCAATATCCCCCTCTTCCTCTAAGCTGTCGGAATTTACCACAGCCAAAAGCAGCTCTTTCCTTTTGGTAAATGGAGGAACTGACGGATTTACCTTTCCTCGTATTTTTCAAAAATGGGATCGAACCTGGCGTGAAACTGCATTCGATGCAGTATTCGTTCTTGGCGGAATTAATGAAGTCGGCGCACTGATGGATTCCGGGATGACTCAAAAGGCGCAGCAGGAACTGCTGCAGCACTCTGCCGATACCCTTACTGCCTTACTCACCGGAATTCTCTGCTCTGAATGTCCGCGTATTTTTGTTCTGGAGCCTTTTTTGTTCGATACACCGGCCTATCTCAAGGCATGGATGGAAATGCTTGAAAAAGTAAGAGAGATGATTCGCAAAACGGTACTGTCCTGTGGCGGGAATGTACTATCTGAGTCCGATACATTGTCAGATATCTGTCATCTACCTGCAAACCGTGTTTTTTCCCTTGCATTGCAGCCGCTTCTTGACGATGCCGTACGCAGACACGGAATCCTGTCAATTACAAAGGACGGAATCCATCTGGCACCAGAAGGTCATCGCATAGTTGCAGAAATGTTAACAGCGCTCATTTCAAAATTTTAACTTATCAGAAATTATTTTTATATCATGCATCTGCTCCTGTACTACAAAAAGGACTGCCCTCAGAGACAGTCCTTTTTTCTGCTTTTTAACCGAGTCAAGCAAGGAGCGAAGCAAATTGCGAATATCCGCTTTGACTTCTCAATCCGGAAACAAAAATATATTTAATCTTCTCCGGCTTTCTGACGTGCCTCAATCTCACGATCCTGTACATCATTCGGAGCCTGCTCGTAGCGTGCAAACTCATAAGAATACGTGCCGCTTCCACCGGTCATCGAGCGAAGCTGTGTAGAATAGCCATACAGTTCGGACATCGGAATATCTGCTTCCACAATCGTATTGCCCTTATGATCCGGATTCATTCCAAGTACACGCCCTCTCCTTTTATTGAGATCACCCATAACATCACCGGTATACTTATCCGGAACAAGAACCTTCAGAGATGCGATCGGCTCTAAAAGAACAGGACTTGCTTCCATGAAGCCCTTCTTGAACGCCTGCATTGCAGCTGTTTTAAATGCCATTTCGGAAGAATCTACCGGGTGATAGGAGCCATCATACAGAACAGCCTTAACACCAACTACCGGATAACCGGCAAGAGGTCCCTTTGTCACAGATTCCTGAATACCCTTTTCTACTGCCGGGAAATAATTCTTCGGAACAGCACCTCCTACTACCTCCTGCTCAAATTCATATGCCTTCTCCAGATCACCAAGCGGTGAGAAGCGCATCTTAACATGACCATACTGACCATGTCCACCAGACTGCTTTTTATACTTGGAATCTACATCCGAACTCTTGCGGATTGTTTCGCGGAATGCTACCTTCGGCTTTTCCAGTGACATTTCTACTTTATATTTAGACAAAAGCTGGCTGGCAATGATATCCAGATGCTGGTCACCCATACCATAAAGCAGTGTCTGACGGTTCTCACCATCATTAACCACTTTCAAAGTCAGGTCTTCCTGTGCCATTTTGGCAAGTGCCTGTGCAATCTTATCTTCTTCGCCTTTTACCTTTGCACGATATCTCTTGTATGTATACGGTGTGGAAACTTCAATCTTTCCATAAGCAATCGGATTTGCTTTCGTAGAAAGAGTATCACCGGTCGATGCATTCAGCTTACCGATTGCTCCGATGTCACCTGCATGAAGCTCCTTTACTTCGATCGTATGGTTTCCTTCAAAAACATAAAGCTTGCTGATACGATCTTCCGTATCCTTTTCTTCGTTGTACAGTACATCATCACTCTTGATAACGCCGGAAGCAACCTTGATCAGAGAATATTTTCCGATAAACGGGTCTACGATCGTCTTGAAAATAAATGCCGATTTTGCCTTTGCAAAATTATAATCTGCCTCAAAAATCTCTTTTGTCTTCATATTTACACCGGCAATTTTTCTGGATTCCGGTGAAGGCATGTAGCTTACGATATCATCAAGCAAAATTACGATTCCCTGCAGATTTACACTTGCTCCCATCGTAACCGGTACGATCGAACAGTCACTGACATTTGCATGAAGTGCTGCCACGATCTCAGCCTCTGAGAACTCCTCACCGCTAAAATAGCGATCCATAAATTCTTCACTTGTCTCAGCAACTGCCTCGAGCAGATTCTCTCTGTAATGATCAAGATATTCTCTGGAATAATCCGGAATTTCGCACTCTACTTTTTCGTTTTTATTTACGTATCTTCTTGCAGCCATCTTTACAACATTAACATAGCCGACAAATTTCTCATTCTCACGAATCGGAAGGAAGAGCGGTGCAATTTTCTTACCATACAATTCTGTCAGTTTTTCTACTACTTCACGGTAGCTGGCATTATCGTAGTCCATATTTGATACATAGAAAAATCTCGGAAGCTTATATTTTTCGCAGAGATCCCAAGCCTTTTCCGTACCTACCTCTACGCCGTTCTTTCCGTTTACTACAATAATTGCCGCATCCGCAGCAGCAGCTGCTTCTTCTGCCTCACCTACAAAGTCAAAATATCCGGGAGTATCCAGAATATTAATCTTTGTATCGCCCCAAATGATCGGGACCATGGATGTGCTGATTGAGAACTTTCTTTTAATTTCTTCTTTATCGAAATCGCTGACTGTATTTCCTTCAGCTACGTTTCCCAGTCTGCTCGTAATTCCAGACAGATAAGCCATCGACTCAACCAGACTTGTCTTTCCTGCGCCGCCATGTCCCAGGATTACGACATTACGAATTTTGTCTGTTGTGTAAACATTCATAGCTTTTTCCTCCAATACTAGTTAGTCCGTGGTCACTGTTTTTCCACATGGCTACATTTTACTAAAATTTTTCGAATAATTCAAGCATTTTATTCAAATTTAACAATGTTTTTATCGTGTTCTTATTTTTTCATAGGTGTATTGCTTTTAAAAAGTGTGAAATGAAGAAACAATTTATTTAAATTAGACCTTATTTTTTGTATTGTGTTTTCTTTTCTGATTTTTAAAATAATTTTATTCTTTAAAGTGTTAAATTAAACATTTGACATACGAAGAAAGGGATAGTAAAATTGGAACAGCGATTCATTTGAAAGCAGACAACAAAGCTACCGTATAAATATTCTCTTTGATTATTGATTCAAACGTTCTGACAGGCAGAATTGTTTGAGAAAGGATTTTATTATGACACACGAAACCTTTGGATTTATCGGCCTTGGACTGATTGGCGGTTCTCTTGCCAAAGCACTGAAACGTTCCAACCCAAACTGCCGTATCATGGCTTACGCAAGAACCTCTGCCACTACCGATCTCGCGTTTTCTGAACACACGATCGATGCAATCTGCACTTCTGTTTCAGATCCGCAATTTGCTGACTGCACCTGTGTTTTTCTGTGCGCACCGGTCGATACCAACATTGCTGCGCTGCGTATTCTCAAAGATCTGGTCTCACCGGACTGCATTCTGACCGATGTCGGAAGTGTAAAGACGGATATTCATCATGCCGCACAGGAAATGGGGCTTGGCGGGCGTTTCATCGGCGGACATCCGATGACTGGTTCCGAAAAATCAGGGTTTGCACATGCGCAGGCGCATCTGTTTGAAAATTCCTACTATATCATAACTCCGTCATCAGAAACCGCTCCGGAAAAAATAGACTGGTATAAAAAAACAGTCTCTGCATTTGGTGCACTTCCAATCGTATTGAACTGCAAACAGCATGATTATGCGACCGCCGCAATCAGTCATCTTCCGCATCTGATCGCAGCTGCACTTGTAAATACGGTGCATGATCTTGACTCAAAGGATGAAATGATGAAGCTGCTAGCGGCAGGCGGTTTCAAGGATATCACACGTATTGCATCTTCTTCTCCGGAGATGTGGGAACAGATCTGCCTTGAAAATCATGCGAACATTTCAGAGGTAATGGATACGTTCATCAAACTGCTGGAAGATTCCAGAACCGCAATGAATAGTGGAAATGGAACTGCTATTCATCAAATGTTTAACGATTCCCGCAGTTATCGGAATTCCTTTTCCTCTCGTTCCATGGGCAGCATCAAAAAGACTTATCGGATTTTCTGTGATATCATTGACGAATCCGGTGCAATCGCCACGATTGCTACAACGCTTGCCGTAAACGGTATCAGTATCAAAAACATCGGCATCGTACACAGCAGAGAGTTTGAAGAGGGCGTACTGCAGATTGAATTTTATGAAGAGGAGCCGTCTCTTCTGGCAGCACAGATACTGCGCCAGCATCGTTATCAGGTATGGATTCGGTAAACAATAAAAATTTAGAATAGAATAAGAAGGTACTTTATTATGATAATTGAAAAAAAAGGAGCCCTGCACGGAGAACTTGCCGTGCCGGGCGATAAATCTATTTCTCACAGAAGCGTCATGTTCGGCGCACTTGCCGACGGGATTACTGAGGTTGAAAACTTTCTGACCGGCGCAGACTGCCTCTCTACAATTTCCTGCTTTCGGAAAATGGGAATTGAAATTGAACAAAATGGTCCATCCGTAAAAATTGCCGGAAAAGGACTGCACGGCCTTATCCAGCCGGACAGTACCCTTGATGCCGGAAACAGTGGAACAACAGTACGCCTTCTTTCCGGAATTCTCTCAGGTCAGTCCTTTGACACTATACTGACAGGCGACGCATCGATCCAGAAACGACCCATGAAACGCATTATTACACCGCTTAGTGCAATGAATGCCAATATTTCATCAATAAACGGAAATGGCTGTGCACCGCTTGCAATTAAAAGCAGCAGCCTGACAGGAATTCATTACCTCTCTCCTGTTGCTTCCGCCCAGGTGAAATCCTGCGTACTACTTGCCGGACTGTATGCGGATGGAGCGACCAGTGTAACAGAACCTGTCGTTTCCCGCAATCATTCTGAATTAATGCTACGTTATTTCGGAGCAGAAATTAAAACAGCCGGAACAACCTCAACCATTCTTCCTGATCCCCATCTGACCGGACAGAAAATTGAAGTTCCGGGGGATATTTCTTCTGCAGCTTACTTTATTGCCGCCGCGCTTCTTGTACCCGGGTCAGAGATTCTTCTTAAAAATGTCGGCACCAACCCAACCCGTGACGGCATGCTGCGCGTCTGCCGGGCTATGGGTGCAGATATTGAACTTCTGAACGTACGCAACGACGGCCCTGAAGCATGTGCAGATCTGCTTGTACGTTCCTCTTCTCTTCATGGTACCGTAATTGAAGGAAATCTGATTCCGACTTTGATTGACGAGATTCCAATCATCGCCGTACTTGCCGCCTTTGCAGATGGCACCACAATCATTCGTGATGCGGCAGAACTAAAGGTCAAGGAATCAGACCGTATCGCTGTTATGACTGAAAATCTGTTGCATATGGGGTGTGATGTCGAGCCAACCAATGATGGCATGATTATCCATGGCGGAAAACCGCTTCACGGTACCCGGATCGATCCGCATCAAGACCACAGGATTGCCATGAGCTTTGCTATCGCCGCACTCGCTGCAGACGGACAGATGGAGATCTGCGATGCCAGCTGTGTACAGATCAGTTACCCGGCATTTTATGATGATCTGAATACGCTGTACAAACGGTAGCCTTATTCCGAAACAGGCCGGAATGGACGAATTACCGTTTTCTCATCCGTAACCTGCAATTCACAGGAGTAAAATTCCTTCGTCAGTTCGACCAGATATGCCGTATCTTTTATTCCTGCCATCTCATATGGAGCATGCATTGCCAGCTGTGGCAATCCAATATCAACCGCCTGCAAAGAGACCTGCGTATTGGAAATATTACCAAGAGTAGAACCGCCCGGCATATCAGAACGATTTGTATACACCTGATATGGTACATCTGCATGGCGGCACAAAAGTTTCAGAACAGACGCACTTCTGCCATCTGAGGTATACTTCTGATTTGCATTGAATTTAATGACAACGCCATGGTTCATCTGCGGACGGTTGACCGGATCCGCTTTTTCCGGATGATTCGGATGGAGTGCGTGGGCATTATCTCCGGATATCAGGAAACTGCCCGCAACTGCCCGCAGATAATCTTCTTCCGAACCGCCACGCGCCGCATTGATACGGCTAAGCACGTCTGCAAGGAATGTTGAAGCAGCGCCCTGCCGCGATTCACTTCCGGTCTCCTCGTTGTCAAATGCACAATAAACAGAAATTGCACAATGTTGCGGCGCATTTAAAAAGCCAGCCAGCGATCCGTACATACACTGCAGATCATCCAACCGCGGAGCAGCCAGAAATTCTTCACCGACTCCGACAAAAGTACCCTCCTGCCGATTATAAAGAAACAAATCCATACTCAGAATTTCGTCCTCGCATACATCAAGTTCTCTGGCGATCAGCGGTCGAAGCGATTCTTTTGCGGATTCATCTCCAAATACAGGACACAGATCGGTTTGCACATTGTATTTCATTCCATCATTTGCTTCACGATTCATATGAATTGCCAGACTTGGAATCATCAGAAGATCACGGTCAATCTGAAGCAGACGCGTTTCAACGGAATCCTCCGACTGTACCAATACTCTTCCGGCTAAGGACAACGGCCGGTCAAACCACGGTGCACGAAGCGCACCGCCATACTGTTCTACGTTTAATTTTGTATATCCTTCTGTGCTCTGAAGCAGCGCCCCTTCCTTTACTTTGAAGGACGGGGAGTCCGTATGGCTACAGAAAAGCCGGAAAGGTACATTTTTTCCCTCCTGCATGCAAAAAGCAATCAACGATGAGCCATTACGAGTCACGTAATATTTCCCATTTGCTTTCAAATCCCAGGCATCGCTTTCTAAAAGGCGGCAAAAACCCGCGGCATCCAGCATATCCGATGCAGTCTTTACCGCATGAAAGCTCGTCGGACTGTGCTTTATAAAATCAAGCAGTCCCTGAGAAATTTCTTTAAATAAAAAGGTCTTTTTTTCTTTATCCATTTTCTTTATGTAAATCCGATTCTTTTACACAAGAACCGGATTTTTCCTTTCTTCCAGATTCATCTCATCCAAAATACTTATATACTCAAAAATACTTATATATTCATATGAAGCAGAAATCTGCCATACTATCTGTCGCTCATAACCGTAGCGTCTGTATTAATTACCGGAATCTCAACTTCCTGCGCATACGCATATACGGTATCAAGGAGCTTGTCAATCATTGGATCCGAAATGCAAAAAATTGCATCTACTTCCCCCACGAGACTGGATGCGGCAAAATCGATGTCCTGCTCTTCCTCTACGGATACTGTCTGAATTTCGTATCCAAGCGATTTAGCCAGCGTCTCATATTCCGTCAGCTTAGCTGGCGCCGCCGCATTACTTTTTGCGTAAAGAATACCAATGCAGGAAGCCTCCGGCGCCGCTTCTTTCAAGGCCCGGAACTGAGCTTCCATACTGTCTTGAGTTGTCATTGATGATTCCGTCGCTTCTGTAACTGCCTCGGTAAGCACTTCGGTTTCACTTACAGAAATTGTCTCGGTTTCGGTCAAAGCAGTTACCTCTGTTTCAGTCTCGATTGCTGTCTCGGTTACAGAATTCGGCTCGGTTTCACTCTCTGTTATGGCAGTTGTCTCGGTTTCGCTCTCTGTTATGGCAGTCGTCTCAGTTTCGCTCTCTGTCTCAGAGATCGCCTCCGTTTCTGGCACTGTCTCGCTTTTGGTTTCCGGCTCTGTTTCAGTCTCTGTAACCACTGTAGTTTCCGACTCTGTTTCGGCCTCTGTAACAACTGTGGTT
>CAKRPI010000040.1 GCA_934376945.1 uncultured Lachnospiraceae bacterium
AAATTTCAAAAACAGGCTTAAAAATGCAAGCATTTTCCGCCTTTTTTATGAAATTTTGCTTGGCTCTGAACAGTTACTAAAATTGAATATTCGCAGATTATTTCACAGGATGCCCTGTGTGTGCTGTATTTTCCAGCTGCAAAAATCATATAGTACGCAGCCGGAGCGCCGTATGGTTTTGTGGGAAAATTGGCTTTGGCGAAACAAGTAAAGAATTCCTCCGTAAAAACCAGGAAAAACTGCTGCAAAAAGTAAGAACGCAAGGGTGTCTGCAAAGGATACAACGGAAAAACCGCTGACAAGCAGGCAAACTGCTGCTGTACCGCCAATGGCGGCCCAGACCGTGCTGCTGAACATAAGAAACAGTCCTTTTCCCCATTTTTCTTTTCCAAATTTTCCCGCTGCTTTTTCTGATAAGTGAGCGATTCCTCTGTACATAAATTCTTCATCTCTTCTCTTTTTTTCAAGCTTAATCTGTACTTGTAAAATTGAGATGCAGAGTTTTGTAAAACAAATGTAAAATGTATGTGTTATTACTGTCTACAAAAAAGTTTTTTAATCGGATGATTCAGTATCCGACAGGAAAGTATTTCAATCGCAAGGTCTTCCTCAATCGTACTGCCTGCTTTTACAAAGGCATGCAGCTCTTCTTCTGTCTGAAACCATGCATGATAAGAATGGCGCAGGCCATCGCTGCCAAAATCCGTATAGGTCAGCAAGAAATTTTTGTCCATATGCTCCTCCTGTTCTGCCTGTATAAAGGTGTTTTTTCTTCTGTCTGTGTTCAGTGCAAAGGAGTTTGCAAGTCACTGTCATTTCAGCTCATCCCCCGAATTGTTTTCTTCATTCAGCAGCATCTGTTTGTATTTGTAAAAGATTCTGGAGCTATAGTATTTCTCTCCGGTCTTGTTTTATTCATGAATTACAGAAACGGCAGAAAATAGAAAAGTCCTCTGCAGTAATGCGCTGCAGAGGATAAAAAATCAGTGAAGCAGGTCACGGTATAAACGAGATACATTCTGATAAAAAATGCCATCAATATGATCATCGCAGACATGTTTTTTGTGAAGAATCCATGCAAGATCCTGCATTGCGGAAGCATCCTTTGGCTGGCTTTCTCCGTGGAAGCCGTCAAAATCACTTCCAAGTCCGACACATCCGCTTCCTCCGGCATTCATCATGTGAATCATATGATCTGCCGCGATTTCCAGCAGCGGTTTTTCTGCATGCTCAGGATCAGAGGTGAGAAAACGCGGGAAAAGATTCAGACCGGAAACACCGCCGCGTTCTCCGAGCATATGCAGCATTTCATCCGTCAGGTTTCTGTGATGTGGGCAAAGAGAACGGGCATTTGAATGGCTTGCCACAAATGGCTTTGTTGTATGTTCATACACATCAAAAAATCCATCATCTGAAAGATGTGAAACATCCACGATCATTCCAAGCTGTTCCATCTCTGAAAGAAAACGAAGGCCGGTTTCTTTAATACCGTACTGCCGTTTTTCACCTGCATGATATCCTGCACTTCCTTCTTTTTGCATTGCAGCCGGATAACCAATTTCATTTTCGTAATTCCAGGTCAGTGTCATCATTCTTGCGCCATATTGATAGAATTCATGTAGCTTTTCTATATCGCCAAGGCAGATGCCTCCCTCTTCAAGTGTCAGCATGGCTGATGGAATCCCGGCTTCCTGATTGGCCAGAAGTTCTGTGAAAGATGTCGCAGGTCGAATCAGATCCGAATTAGCAGCCACCTGTTCCCTGAAAATGCGTACCAGTTCTTTTGCAAAACGATACGGTGCATCATTTTCACCGAAAATTTCTCTGGCTTCATTCAGATCAACAAAAACAGCAAAGTTTTGCAGGAGATAATCTCCGGCTTTCATTTTCAGCGCATTGACTTGAAGAGAACCGGTATCACGCAGAGATAACGTATGATTTTTCAGCTCTTCCAGATAAATCTGATACAAAGTATCACAATGCATATCAATAATGTTCATATCAAACATCCCTCCTCTTTTTTTCTCGCCTTTTATTATAGCGTTTCTTTTCAATCATGCAAGAGTTACTGTGAAATTTATCAAAAAAAGAATGTGCCGAAACACATTCTTTTTTCTGCTTTCAAGAACACACCATCGGTCAGTTCATTTCAAAGTACTCAATATTCGGATAAGTTGCATCATGAGCAGTGAATCGATCAGAGATCTGCGCGTTGATAAATTCTGGTATAGCAACGAACACCCCATGCTCTACCGTTCTTTAAATAAAATTCAGCAGTGTTAATCCGATTTGTGTGATCTGCTTTGTCTACAATAGCAAAAACGGTTTTTCCGCAGTAAAGAAAATCGACCTGGCGATCGCAATACGTACCGGTAAGCATACCATTTTCCCAGCGTACGATACAGTGAGACGGAACACCTTCCTTCGCCATAAAATCACCCTGAAGTGCTTCCGGCATTGAAAATGTTCTTCCGTTTGGTTCCGCCCAGCGATGTGTAGTTTCAAGCGGAAGTCCAAGAATGAAATTGTAACAGATCCACTGGAATTCATTGACATCAACATCGCCTTCGTTGCACAGCACAGCACAGGAATATCCGCCTTCTACCAGTCCGCCCTTTGTAGAAACGCCGTGTAATCCGCCGGAATGCTCACAGATGATTTTCCCGTCAATCAGGCGTTTTTCAAGACCCAGGCAGTAATATGGACGCTCCTGTACAGGGAAGGAACTGCCAATCAGAAGCTCAACTGCTTCTGCGGGAATTACCTGTCGGCCCTCCCATTTTCCGCCGTCACTGAGCATTTTATAGTATCTGGTAATGTCGCTTGATGTGGATTTGACACAGGCGCATCCGCGAAATGGCGGGAGTATGGACCAGTTATCGTCCTGAATCAATGAACCATTTTCGTCTCGTTCAAACAGACTCGTTATATTTCCGCCAGAGATAGCCTTTGCCTCACTTCCATCCAAATCAAGAACCGTTCTTGTCATACCAAGAGGGCGGAAGATACGGTCTGCAAGAAATTCTTCCAAAGAAATGCCTGCTGCCTGATCAACTATGTAGGAAAGCAATGCATAGCCCTCATTGGAATAGCTCATATAATCGCCTGGCATACCAAGAACCTCATAATCTCCTTTTGAAATGTAATCGACAATCTGTTCGATACAATCCATTTTATTTGGAGCGGTTGCGAGCATTTGGCGATACCAGTCAGTGTCACGTTCAATGCTGTTCATTGCGATCGACCACTCGAGTGGCTCCATCGGAGGAATGCCGGCGCGATGCATTGCAATTATCCGAAGTGTTACACATTCATCAGGAACTCCGGGAATATGCAGTGTCGGAAAATACTTTGAAATCGGGTCCTCGAGGCTCAGCCTGCCCTCAGTCTGAAGAATTGCGCAGGCAAGTGCCGTGATGGATTTACTCATGGAAGCAATCCCGAAAATTGTATTTTCATCAGCAGGAAGCTGATTTTCTATATCACGCATTCCATAGCCCTTTTCAAATAAAACGCCCTCCGGTCCACGGATCGTTACGGCAATTCCGGGAAAGCCTTTTTCTTGAAACAGGCATTCAAGTGCCTTGTCCAATGCTCTGATATCTCGGTTCATGTTGTTTCTCCTTCGTTTTTATTCAGAATAGTCTGATTTGATTTTTCTGCCACTGTACTCAATTACCCGTGCAGCAAGAACCCGCATCGGATCAATATAGTAGCTGCCCATCTTCTGCTCTTCTTTTACAACAGACAATTCCGTACAGCCCATAATCGCGCAGCTACAGTTCTGCTCATGAAGGTAATGGTCGATTTTTTTCCATGTATCAGGTTCACCGGGAAGGCCCTTTTTGATCCGATCATAAATCTGGCTCATGATCAGTTCCTCTATTTCCTCTGACGGAACAAAGGGGTGACCACCAAGTGATTCAAGGCGTTTCTGATAAAGTCCGGTCTGAATTGTCCCGCGTGTTGCAAGAATGGCAATTTTCCCGTTCCCTGCCTGTGCCACTGCCTTTTTTGCAGTTTCTTCGGGCATATGAATGAACGAAAGTTCACTTTCCAGAGCTACCTTTTCCATAAAAAAGTGAGCAGTGTTGCAGGTTACGGCTATTGCGGTACACCCACAGTTTTGAAGCATCTGCACATCTTCCCGCATTTTTTTCATCACCGGTTCGTATTTACCGTTTAAAATTGCCGTAGTGCGGTCTGGCATAGACGCATCACTCAAAATCACCATATTAACGTGATCCTGGTCACAGGAAGCCTGAGTCATTTCTGTCACATAGCGATAAAAAAGCCATGTTGCGGCAGGTCCCATTCCGCCGACGATACCGATTTTTCTGTCATTTTCCATTGTAGTTAATCCCCCTTGCTATCCAATAAAAGACATTGCCACACGGACATCGTAAAAATGATTGCTTTCAAAACGAATGGTATGAGCATCAAGCTGTGTGACACCCGGATACCAGCTGGCGTTGCATGCGTCCATATGGGATTTGTACTGTATCTCCAATACATAATGTTCATTCATCTGACGAAGTGGGTGCGGGTGACTTAATGCCTGGGTGACATCTGCCTTGATCTGTCGAATGGCTGCTGCCGGATGAAGATTCCAGGTTCCGGCGCCAATTCCTTTCTTTACAGCGGTTGTCACTATATCAGGATACTCTTCCGTTGCCCGTGTACAGATTCCCTCATCTCCTGAAAGATAAATGGAGGGTACGTGGCACATATCAGCCCACAGAGAGTTAATTGTAAATTCAGATGCAATATGGTCATTAATTTTTATGTAATTATAGCGACTGAAATTTGTCGTATGCGCAAGAGGACTTGTATTGGTAAATGCCGGAGAATGGTATCCAATGTACATTGCCGCATCGAAGCTTTCATCAATTCCGGACATCATGGAAGCAGGATGGCACATCCAGCCGCGGATAAGCTCTGCACCTTCCGGAAGCAGATCTGGAAAGATATTGCAGGCGTCCATGTGAGCATCTCGTACAACAACGGTATGGCCGGCTTCCAGAATCGCCTCACAGGCGGCGGCTGCCTCCAAAGACATCTGCCGTCTTGCTGCATCGTAGTCCTTTCCTCCTGTTTTTGTTTCGGCCCATTGCGTTACACCGGTAACGCCCTCGATATCCGCACTAATATATATTTTCATAGGTAAACTCCTGTTTTTGTCGATGGTATTTTTCAATTATTAAAAGGATCACAAATATTCCCGAAGTCCGTAGATTACAGTTCCGCGTGCTCCACGCATGGTTTTTGCATGATCGAGAGAGCTTAAAACAGCTTCTTCTGATGCCTCTGCCGTTGCCTCAAAAACAAGATCCATCGCGTCATCACGAAAAGCCTTTTGTTCATAGATCTTTTTTTCACTGTAGTGAGGAATATGGTTTCCTGTCGAAAAAGCGATCGCAATATCTCCGCTTCCGTTTCCAAGGAAAGATCCTGTGCGGCATAATCCAACGACACTTCTTCTGGCCATGCGACGTAACTGGCGGTCAGAAAGCGGAAGGTCTGTGGCTAATACAAGGATCACAGAGCCTTTTTCACATTCTCCCGGAGGTAATTCCATTCCCTTTGGACGGAAGCCGTCAATTGTAAGGTTTCCGCGCACGCCGAAGTTTGACATTAAAATTACACCGATCGTATAATCCCTGTCATCGACTGTGACAATGCGGGAAGCAGAGCCGATTCCACCTTTCAATCCCATACAGCACATACCGGTTCCGGAACCGACTGCCCCCTCCTCAAATGTTTCTGAACAGTTTTCAAGAGCCTGCAAAACATCATTTTCGGTCACATGCATGCCACGGATGTCATTGAGCTGTCCGTCGTTGCATTCAGTTACAACGCCATTTACGGTACCGGTGGAAATACCGATATCCGGATTTTCTCTCAGCATATATCCTGTCAGTGCACTCAGTGCTGTTCCGACACTCAGAGTATTTGTCATAATGATCGGTGTTTCCAGAGTACCGAGTTCATCGATCTGTATCAGGCCTGCACTTTTTCCGAAGCCATTAATTACTGCGGTTCCGGCCGGAAGCTTATCCTGAAAAAGATTTCCCTTATGACCGCGAATTGCAGTTACACCTGTATGGATTTCTTTTTCATCATCATTTAAGGTTACGTGACCAACGGTAACACCTTTTACATCAGTAATCAAATTACGCGGTCCACTTGGAAATTTCTGTCTTATTTTTATCTTGCTGTCTTTTTCTAATCCCACTTTTTTTCCCCCTGTCTGAAAATGATTCTTTTCTGAGTATACCTTTTTTTTCTGTTTTTGAACAGTTTTTTCTGTTTTTTTTAGTTTTTTTCTGTAAATAATCAAAAAAGGAGACTATGCACATGCATAATCCCCTTTGACAATACGTCTGCTGAAAGTAGTATACTGCATTTGACTGAAGTATGCAATATTTTTTTCAGTTACCTCTGTAATATGTTTTTGTATTAATTGGCCGCTTGTTCCGAAGGTATAATTACAATATTCTCACCGGAAATTCCTGTTTTTCGTTTTACGATATCTTCGATCTGGGCACGACTGGCATCATCCAGGGATGAGGCATTTATTACGACATCCGCTTTTTCGTCAGCAATACTGACAACGCAGCCTTCATATCCCTTTGCTTCCAGGAGAAGCTCTGCTGCAGCTTCTCGTTCTGCAATCTCGGCCATTTTTTCAACAGCAGAAGCTGCGCTGTTTTTCTGTTCCTGTTCAACGGAAGCACTGTTCATGACTTCAAGCAGCTCTTCACGGCTTTTGGCCCGTACCTGTTCACGGTTTAGCTTTGCAGCAGCAAGGATACTTTCACCTCCGGCCTGTGTGCTTGCAAGAACTGCCTCACCAATTTCTGCTTTTTCTTCGCCGGATGTTTTCTGGCTTCCGTCTTCATCGAGACTGATAATATCTTCATACGTATTATCGGAGTAAGCATCAACCTGTGTGGCTTCTCCGTCCGTGAGCAGTACGGTACTGTCACCTGAGGATGCCGGTTTTGCCTGCTTTTCCAGAATCCGTCCGGAATAATTCAGATATCCGGCTGCAGCGATCATAACTGCAAGAGTGGTAACGATCACCTGATTTCTTTTTAAAATACGTTTCACGCTGTTCCTCCTTTTTTGTTTATTCCAGCTTCATTACTTTGATTTTATGCGCTTCCAGATCAAATAATGCCATAGCTGCTTCAGTTATTTCGGCCTGAATCTTTCCGTTGTCGCCACCTTGAGCAAGAATCAGAACGCCACAGATTTCCGGAAGAATTTTTTCTGTTACAAACGGTATTTCATTTCCGGAAGAATCCTTTTGGTATACGGTTGTTTCTGATTTCTGTATAGTGGAACCTGTGTTATCGCTGCCCTCTCCTTTATTTTCCTCCTGCAGTGCTTCATCCTTTTCTATAAGAGCGCGTCCACCGGAATGTACGGTAAGGAGAACTTCGGTTTTTCCTGCTCCGGCAACCTGCGACAATGCCCTTTGCAACTTTTGTTCCAAATATTCCGACCAGTCTTTCGCCGGATTATCGGACGAGACATCCGGAGATGTTTCGGATGAAGACACAGCTGTCAGGGTTTCCTTTTTTGTTTCTTTTGTCGGAACTGCAATTACAAGGAGCAAGACACCAAACAGGAAAAGAATCAAGATTTGTTCTTTTTTTCCTCCGTTCCATTCCGACCATTTCAAATCGATGCACCTCCCGTATCAAAAATTATAATTTTCTTTGCATCCAGTGCGTATAAGGAAAGGAATTCCCGGCGGATTGCCATGGCAGAAGAAAGGTTCGCATCAGCGTGCGTCGAACTTATGCTGTTTTGTGAAGCGGTTTCAAAGGATTCTGACTGGGAGTCTGTTTTAAACAGGCGAATTACTACTTTGACCGGTGTATATCCATCGTCCGAAAAAGTAACCTGTGCATCTGCCACTTCTCCAGTACAGAGTTCAGCAATCTGCGTCATCTGACGGCTGATTTCCCCCTGATAGGACGAAAGAATCTGAGAATTTTTCAATTCGCTGAGATTTGATATAGTGCCAGACAGATCACTGTAGTCTTCCTGCAGAAAACGAAGCTGTAAAAATCTGGTCAGTTCTTCTTTTTTTAGAATGAGATCAAGAAGCGGATCCAGTGCCACCAGGATAAATATCAACCCGGCATAAAATCGTACATATTTGACAAATTTTCCATCTGGAAGCAGATGCAGCAGCATGGTAATTACACAAACAGAGCAAAGCAGCATTGTCATCCATTCCTTCACTGCGCTTATCCCCCCTTTAAGGAAGCCAGAACCATTGCGAGCAGAATCAGAAATACAGCCATTGATCCGCAGAGAATGCGAAGCAGCAAAGAGGCTGCGCAGGAAATACTCTCCACGCATGCAAGCATTCGTTTTTCACAGACAGGCTGAATAGCAGCACAGAGCAGACGAAAAATCAGTATACAGGACAATAGCTTCAGAAACGGTGCAAGACAAATCGCTGCAACCAGCAGCATGCCACCGGTTCCAATTGCATTACGGATAACCACCGCGGAACCAGTCACTGTTTCTGAAGCAGCATCAAACAAATTACCGATTCCCGGAATGGATTTTACGATGTGATGTGCGGTCGTGTTTTTTAAAGAGTCGATACCTGGTGCAATCAGGCATTGAACACTCTGTAATCCAACCGCGATTCCGATTACCGTTTTTAAAGACCAGTCTGTGATTGTTTGCAATAGCTGTGCAAACTTTGAAAAAAGATCTTGTGTGGATAGTTGATTCAGTATCAGAACTACAAGGTAAAACTGCAAAAGTGGAAGGATCAGACGTATAATCACTGTCTGTAAAAGGGTAACGGCTACGGTTGCCGCCTGATAAAAGCCGAGTGCAGATAGACTTCCGGCTGAAAATACGATTGAAGCAAGATATGCCGGAAGCAGAAGCTGCATCAGACGTGTTATACGCAAAAGCGTTTTTGCAACAAGTGTTTCCATTCCGGTAAATGATTGCAGCAGCATGGTTGACACCAGCAGATACATCATATAGAAGCTAATTTCTGCAATCTGTTTTTTTTCAAATACACGTATAAAATTAGAGCATATGGCAGAAGTCATAACGATCAGGAGAATCTGGAGTGCCATTTGCTTCTGGCTGCGGATTTCCGTGAGAAACAGATCTGTTACGTATGTACGTATCTCTTCTGCCTTAAACGGAAAATGTCCGGTGAGCAGAGCACGGATCAGAGCGGAAAAGGACACAGAATCCGGAATGGAAGTTTCTGTCAGCAATTCCTTAATCGCATTCTGATCGGTGTTCTCAAGAAAAACATCCAGTATTTGCTCCTGTTCTGCACAGGATACTTTTTCAGTGTTTTCTTCAGCCGCTTCCGCCATAAATCCACCGGATAGTGAAAAAACAAATATCAGGAAAAACAGTATCCGATACCACCATTTTTTCATGTTATCGTTCTCCCTAACCATCAGTTTGACAGTGTGTAAAATATAAACAAAGATTTACCTGGTAGATTCGCTAAAGCAGTCCAGAGATCGTATCAAGCAGTGCAAGGATAATCGGAGCGCTCACTGCAAGAACTGAAATCTTTCCAAACACCTCGATCTGTCCTGCAATCGCTTTATAACCGGCATCCAGACAAATACTAGAGGAAAAATCAGCAATGTAGGTGATTCCGATAATTTTTAAAAGAATGCGGAAATAGCCATCCTGCAAGGAAGTGTATTCTCTGATACGCTGCAGTGTTTCAAACACAGAACTGAGCTTAGTCAGTGTGCAGGAGGTAATCAAAAGACAGGCCACAAAGCTGACCAGTTCGGCATAAGGAGAACGGCTGTGCTTTAAAAGCCCTGCAAGGAGCATTCCAACAAATCCCATACATGCAATTTTAATCATAATTCATCCTCTATTACAGCGCAAACAGCGTTTTTACTGTTTCAAACAGCTGGCTGATATATGGGATCAGCCAGAACAGGACAAGGATCAGTCCGGCAATTCCGGTCAGAAATGCATGCTCTTCTCTTCCACTTTGTTTTAAGATCTGGCTCAAAACGGAAACGAGGATACCAACAGCTGCAATTTTAAAAATTAGATTTACGCTCATATCCGCCCTCCGTTTTTCACAGAAGCAGCAGGATCAGAAACAGTCCGCCGGCAGCGGAAAGTTTGCGATACAGTCCACTTTTTTCACGCCACATCCGTTTTGCATCACTGCTAAGTTGCTGAAGCTGCATCCGATACGTATCAAACAGGGTTTTCTGAAGAATCACATCACTGCTGCAAAGTGCATCAGAAATCTGTTCAAACAGCTGCTTTTCTTCTTCTGTAAAAAGTTCACAGGATATACAACGGTAAACGGCTTCCTTCCACAATGTTTCAAATGCACCGTTGTAGCCGGGAAGTTTTTCGGCTGTGTAATGGAAAATTTTTTCAGGACCAGCACGACAGCATCTGGCAGCCTTTTTCAGTGCCTGCGGGAGCAACTGCCGCTGCTGCAGCATTTCCTGTTCAAGACAGGTAAGAGCTGCATTCATTTCCAGAAAAAAGAGATACCTCTGTTTCAATTTCTTTTCTAATAAAACCCCAATCAGAAGACTGGAAGAAAAAACACAGATACAACCAGACAATTTTATGAAGAATTCAGGATTCATCAGCTGTCCTCCCTTATAGCTATAGTGCGGTTGAACACCGGAATTCCATCAGAATCAGACACAGAAAGAATGGTACCGACTGACGGGCGGCCATTCAAAACAATATAGCGCTGAAACAGTTTCTGTTTAAACAGCGCACATAACAATGGAGAACGAGAACTGTCTTCCAGTGAAATGCCGTGTACGGTTGCAATGAGGTGGCAGCCGCAATGAAATACAGATTCGATGGCATAGCGATCTTCTTCATTTCCAAGCTCATCGGCAGCAATGACTTCCGGTGCCATGGCGCGCAGCAGCATCAGCATTCCTTCAGACTTTCGACAGCCATCAAGAAGATCTGTGCGGCAGCCAATTTCATTTTGAGGAATGCCAAGGTAAGACCCTCCAATCTCTGAGCGTTCATCTACAACGCCAACGGTCATACCGCGATGAAGAGAAGTTCCATTCGAAATCTGTCGGATAAGATCTCGAAGCAGCGTAGTTTTACCACAACGGGGCGGTCCGATAAGCAGTGTGTCACAAAGATTGCCGTTTTCAAAAAGATAAGGCAGCACTTTATCGGAACAACCCTTTTTCTCATGTGAAAATCGTATATTCAGAAAAGAAATATTCCGAATAGAATGAACTCTTCCATTTTCAAGCACTGCTTTACCTGCAATTCCAACTCTGTGTCCGCCCGGAATTGTAAAAAATCCCTGGCGTGTTTCTTCAGCAAATGCGTATAGGGAATAACCGGACAGTGCTTCCAGAACAGCTGCCATCTGATCGGCGGTAATGCAGATCCCTTCATTGAGGTGCTCTGTAAGCCTGCCTGATCCTGTAAGTCCATACTCATGGTTGAGATAACGCAGTGCAACAGGTTGTCCGATCCGCATGCGTATTTCTTCCAGCTTTTCCTCTTTCAAATCTGCAGTCTGAAAAAGGTGGCGAAACGCAGAGGGGAACTGTGCAAAAAATGATGTCATCAAAGAAATCCTCCTTTGAGATAAACGCTCGCGAGAATACACAGCAATTCTAAGAAGAATGGGTTAACTGACAGTGACTGGAATCATGCGTCAAGTCTCACGTGCATTTATCCTGAGTTCTGCCCAGAAGACTTTCTTCCATTTCCATGAACAATAACAATATATGGTACGGCTGCCCGGATTATGCCTTGCTTTTTTTTACACGGAATAATATAATAGAACAATAAATATTTAAGAGAATGAAATTCTTACGAAAGTATGAGGTATCCTGATATGAAAAAAAGAGTTGTTGTTGCACTTGGTCATCGTGCGCTTGGTACGACACTTCCGGATCAAAAGCTGGCGGTTCATTCTTCAGCAGTGATTCTTGCAGATCTGATCGAGCAAGGTGCACAGCTGATTATTACACACAGTAATGCACCACAGGTCGGAATGATCCATACAGCCATGAATGAATATGCAAAAGCGCATGATACATACGGCGCTCCGATGTCTGTGTGCTCGGCGATGAGCCAGGGGTATATCGGCTATGATATTCAGAATGCACTTCGCGCAGAACTTTTAAAACGCGGTATTTATAAAACGGTATCAACCGTCCTTTCACAGGTGACAGTAGATCCGTATGATGAAACATTTTATCATCCAACCAAAGTAATCGGTCGTTATATGACATCAGAAGAAGCTGCTTTAGAGGAGAAAAAAGGAAATTATGTTACCGAAGAGCCCGAAAAAGGCTTCCGTCGTATCATCGCCTCTCCAAAGCCGCTTGATATCGTAGAAATTGATGCGATCAATGCACTCGTTTCGGCAGGTCAGATCGTGATTGCCTGTGGTGGTGGCGGAATCCCGGTACTCAAACAGGGAAGCAATTTAAAGGGTGCCAGTGCCGTCATTGAAAAGGATCTGGTCAGCGGACTGCTTGCCGATCTGACAGATGCTGATATGCTGATGATTTTGACAAATGAGGAATTTGTTAATATCAAATACGGCACAGACAAAGAAACACCACTTGAGCGTATTACTGCGGAGGAAGCAAGGGTTCACATCTCAAACCATGAGTTTGGGGTAACAAAGATGCTTCCGAAAATAGAAGCTTCTGTTAACTTTGTCTCCAGAAAAGAAGGACGTACGGCAGTAATTACTTCTATTGATAAAGCAGTAGATGCTTATCTGGGAAAAACCGGAACGGTGATCTGCGATAAATAAAGAATTCAAAACGACCCGGCAGAATGAATCACTCTGATGTTCAGAAGTTTCTCTCTGCCAGGTCGTTTTTCTATTTTTCGTTTTTATTTTCGGACTTTTAATTCTTTCCGGTACTTCCGATTCCGCCACGATCCGGTGCTTCAAGGCGTTCACACTCTTCAAAGCACAAAGTTGGCTGATGCTCCATGATGCGGAACTGACAGATTCGGTCATTTTTATGAATTTCAGTGTCGCGCAGTGCATAGGCCGGCATATACCACCAGTCATTCGGTCCTGCATAAGTTTCGTCCACAACACCCATATGATTGGTCTGAATAATGCCGAAATTCTTATAAGTGGAGCTGCGCGGCACAATATGCGCTTCGTAACCGGTTGGAAGCTGCATTGCTACACCAAGCGGAATCAAATGAAACTCTCCTTTTTTCAGCACAATGTCTTCTGCTGCACGCAGATCGATCCAGTCGGATTTGCCGTCAATATATTCCAGACGTTTGATTTCGTCATTTAAATATTGGATTTTTATATTTTTCATACTCTTTTTCCTTTTTCAGGTAATTTTTACTGCTCTTATTCTGAAAGGATCACGTTGTATACAATACCATGCATCCCTTTTGCAGTGACTCCTGCACATTAATTACATGTTGATTTGAACTGCCTCTCCAATGCAGTTGCGTGTCGCGAAGCTCTTTTACGTATCGGCCATCCACAAGCACATCGATGTAAGTAAGAATTTCATGATTGAAAAGCTGCTCCCATTCAAATCCGGTATAAAGCCAGATTGTTTTGGATGGAAAACGTTCCCGGATCTCTTTTGCAAGTGCAGTAATTTCTGGTTCATTGGTTTTATAAAGCGGATCACCTCCGGTAAAGGTGATTCCGGAAATATAGGATTTTTCCAACTCTGCGAAAAGTTCCTGCTTCTCTGTTTCTGTAAAAGGCAGTCCGCCGTCAGGATCCCAGGTCAGCGGATTCTGACATTCTCTGCAGCAGTGGCTGCATCCGGCCACCCACAGAACCACACGAAGTCCGTCTCCATTTCGCATGTCATCCTTTGTGATATTATGGTATCTCATGGCAGCCCTCAGTTCTTTATTTCCGGTATGGAGGTTGTGTCATTTGTAATAAACATGGCATCCCCAAAAGAAAAGAAGCGATATCTTTGCCGGACGGCTTCCTTATAAGCAGCCATGATATGATCCTTTCCGGCCAAGGCGGATACAAGCATCAAAAGAGTCGATTCCGGAAGGTGAAAATTGGTAATCAGGCAATCGAGCGCCTTAAACTGATAACCGGGATAAATAAAGATATCTGTCCAGCCGCTGCAGGGATGCAGACTGCCGTCCGGTGCTGCTGCCGATTCAATCGTACGGCAACTTGTTGTACCGACACAGATCACACGACCACCGTTTTTTCTGGTCTCATTGATTAAGGAGGCAGCGGTCTCATCGATCTGATAAAACTCAGAATGCATATGATGCTGTGTAACATCTTCAACTTTAACCGGCCGGAAGGTGCCAAGACCGACATGGAGTGTGACTTCCGCAATTTTCACCCCTGCCTGACGTACTTTTTCCAGAAGCTCTGGTGTAAAATGCAGACCAGCCGTTGGTGCAGCTGCAGATCCTTCGTACTTGGCATAAACGGTCTGGTAGCGGTTTTTGTCCTTCAGCTCATGTGTAATATATGGCGGAAGCGGCATCTGTCCGAGCTGATCGAGGATTTCCTCAAAAACACCTTCATAGGTGAACTGAATCAGCCGGTTTCCCTCTTCTACAATATCAATGACTTCACCGACAAGCAATCCGTCACCAAAAATAATTTTTGTACCAGGACGTGCTTTTTTTCCTGGCTTTACAAGAGTTTCCCAAATATTGTTTTCTTTACGCTTCAGGAGAAGAATCTCGATCAGTGCGCCGGTACCTTCGCGCGTACCATACAGACGCGCCGGGATCACTTTCGTATTATTGATGACAAGGCAGTCACCCGCCCGAAGATACTCCGTGATATTATAAAAATGACGGTGCTGCATTTCGCCGGTCTTTTTGTCTAATACAAGAAGCCGCGAGGAAGCACGGTCCTCAAGCGGATCCTGTGCGATCAGCTCCTGAGGCAGATCAAAATAAAAATCAGCAGTTTTCATAATATATTTTATCCTGTTCTATGATTTCCCAATGTTGGGTGTGTGTTTTCTCTTTTCTATGATCCGTTTGTGTTATAAGCTCTGCGATTGTAACAGCACAATTGGGCGGAACGCAGCCGTCCCAGAAATCTGAGAGTTCGGTTCCTTTGAGGTATGAAAGCAGTGCACGCGAGGCAGCACCATGTGTGGAAATCAATATCGATTTGTCGGTCAGTGCTGTTTTTTTGGAGAGCTCTTCCATAAATACTGCTGTTCTTGTAAGAAGCTGCTGCAGGCTTTCTGCTCCTTCCGGAGGAATAAAGCGTTCCGGATGAGAGAAAAAATTCTGAAACACAGGATCTGTAAGAACACCGTTTTCATCTTTTACCCGTCGGCCTTCGTATGTACCAAAGCAGATTTCCTGAATACGGGCGTCCTCAAGAAGCGGAATGCATCTGTCTTTTAGCACAATTTCAGCTGTTTCTTTCGCACGCTTTAGTGGGCTTGTAATACAGAGATCAAATGGAATATTCTGCAAAGCACGGGCAGTCACCTGTGCAAGTTTCCGCCCGTTATCATTTAGTGGAATATCAGTCTGTCCCTGAAGAAGAAGCTTTTTATTCCATGCAGTTTCCCCATGACGAATGATATATAATTTCATTTTTCTGCTCTTTCTGTGGTTGCTCAGGAACGAATCTCGATTCCCATAGATTCCAGACCATTCCAGATTTTCTTCATTGCTGCGGTAATATCGCTTTCTCCCAGTGTACGATCCTTTGCACGGAACGTAATGGAATATGCCATGGATTTGAAACCTGATTTAATCTGGGCGCCTTCATAAATATCAAAAAGCTCATAGCCTTCCAGAATCTGTCCGCCGCGTTTCAGAATCATTTCTTCAATCTGTCCTGCAAGAATTGATTTTGGAACAACCATACTGATGTCGCGTGTCACAGCAGGGAATTTTGCAATGCCCTGGTATTTCCGGTCATATGTTGCAAGTGTAACAACTTCCGGCATGTCCAGAACAGCAATATAAGCTTTCTCTCCGATTCCGTATGCAGCTGCAACCGTTGGATGTACCTCGCCAAGATATCCGACGAGTGTTTCTGCGCAGTAAATGTTTGCCTGACGTCCCGGATGCAGGAATGGTTTTCCACTTTCCGGAGAATAGGTCTTTCGGCAGGTAATACCAACTTTTTCAAGAAACTCCTCTACAACGCCCTTCATTGTAAAGAAATCACCGTCACCGTACATACCGAGTGTGAACTGCATGCGTTCATCCGGCAATTCAGTCAATGGAAGAGCTTTTGGAAGATAAATATTGCCAAGCTCATAGAGACGCACATTTTTATTGCGATGGCTGTAGTTGAATGCAAGGGAGGTCAGCATTCCATTTACAGACTGGGTACGCATAATACTGAAGTCCTCGCCAAGTGGGTTCATGATCCGGATCGCATTGCGAAGCTCTGAGTCTGCAGAAATCAGCAGCTTATCAAATGCCTTCGGGCTTTCGAAGGAATACATCATTCCCTGCGAGAAACCGCAGAATTCTGCAATATCCTGTGCAGTTGCACGTACGCGGAGATCAAACGGAAGCTTTCCTGTTGTTGCTTCTCCGCTCGGCAGCGTCGTCGGAATGTTTGCATATCCGTAAAATCTTGCTATTTCCTCTGCCAGATCAGCGGTACGGAACAGATCCTGACGGAAGGTCGGTGCAATGACTTCATTTGTCGTCTCGTCATAGTCAAGATCAATCTTTTTAAAATAAGCAAGCATCTGCTTTGCCGAAATGTCGGTACCAAGCAGCGCATTAATGCGTTCCGGTTCAAACGGAATACGAACAGGCTGTTTTACAACAGGGTATATATCTACCATACCGCCGACAACCTCGCCCGCACCAAGCTCTTCAATCAGCTGGCAGGCACGATCGATTGCTGCCTGCGCATTATTCGGATCGAGTCCCTTTTCAAATTTTGCAGATGCATCCGTACGCAGACCGATACGTTTGGAAGAAAGCCGGATATTTGTACCGTCAAAGCAGGCTGCTTCGAAAAGCATCGTTTTGACATCATCTGTGATCATGGAGTTTTCACCGCCCATGATACCTGCAATACCGACCGATTTTTCACCATCGCAGATCATCAGTACATTTTCATCCAGAGTCCGCTCCTGATCGTCCAGAGTAATAAATTTTTCTCCCTTTTCTGCACGGCGAACAATGATTTCGTGGCCTGCCAGATGATCATAATCGTATGCATGCATTGGCTGACCATACTCTTCCATAATATAATTTGTGATATCAACAATATTGTTGATCGGACGGATACCTGCCGCTGCAAGACGACGCTGCATCCATTTCGGTGATGGTGCAATATGGATGTTCTTTACGACTCTTGCACAATAGCGAGTGCAAAGATCGGTATCCTTCACCGTTACCTTAATATAATCGGCAGCATTTTCAGTATTTCCGGTCGGTGTAACAACCGGCGGATGAAATTCTTTTCCGAATGTTGCTGCAGCTTCCCTTGCAATTCCGAGTACACCAAAACAGTCGACGCGATTAGATGTTATCTCATACTCAAATGTGACGTCATGCAGACCGAGTGCCTCGATTGCATCTGCACCAACCTGGGCATCCTCCGGGAAAATGTAAACGCCGTATTCCGGCGCTTCCGGATACAGCTCTTTTGTAGAACCAAGTTCTTCGATCGAACACATCATACCGTTTGATTCAACACCGCGCAATTTTCCCTTTTTAATCTTAATACCGCCTTCGGTCACCTTGCCATCATGGTTTCCGGCTACTCTTCCACCATCCAGCACAACCGGAATTTTGTCTCCTTCTTTTACATTCGGAGCACCGGTAACAATCTGAGTAATCTCATTTCCAATATTTACCTGACAGATAATCAGCTTGTCTGCGTCCGGATGGCGCTCGATTTTTTCAATCTGACCGATTACTATTTTTTCAAGATCCCGGTCAGCTGCCTCATATCCCTCCACTTTTGTTCCGGAGAGTGTCATTGCATCCGTATATTCCGAAGCTGTGCAGTCAAGATCCGGTACGTATGCTTTAATCCAGGATAACGTTGTATTCATTTTCTTCTCCTCCTTAGAACTGTT
>CAKRPI010000041.1 GCA_934376945.1 uncultured Lachnospiraceae bacterium
CTTTCAGATATTCCGTAAGCTTAAGATCCACATCCTGGCTGTAGCTCAACAGATCCTGTCCATCATAAATGATCCGGTTCTGCGCATCCTCCGAAAGCATTGTATTCAGTACCGCCATCGCTTTCTTACGGCGCGTCTCATCCTGCGTCAGGTCACGGTTTAAAGCTACCTGGAAATAAGGCGTCGTCATAAGCCACTTTTCACCGTTTTCCTGAAAGAAGGGAAGAAATGTTGTGTTAATCCCCTGATCCTGAAACATTTTTACACCGGAAGAGCTGCCGAAATACATGGCAAGCTTGCCACTTTGATACATCTCAATTATATCATCATAATTCAGATTCAGATCATCCTGGCTCAGGCCGGTATCCTGGATGAACTGCTCCATACGTTCAAAGGCCTCCGGCCAGACGGTATCGTCCAAACCTTCCTTCTCTGTATGCCCCGGGTCACCGTAGGTGGTACGCCACTTGCGTCCGGCTGTAGAAGACAGCTCTGATGCCGACAGTCCCTGCAGAGTTTCCATACAGGTATAATCGTAATAATAGTCTGCAGTAAACCCACGGATTCCAACCTTGTCAAATGCCCGACAGGCAGAAACGAAGCTTTCGTAATCGGTCGGCAGAGGAATATCATACTTTTCAAAAAGATCCTTGTTTACCACGAAGCCATGCACATCCGCGCACACCGGAAGCCAGTTGACGCTTCCATCCTCATTCATAAAATTTTTGAGATAGGTATCATAGACAGCACCGGCTGCATTGGTTGTGGAAAGATCCATCAGACTGTCTTTCAGCGGGCTTGCATCATGCAGCGAAAAACGGCAGCAGGTTATAATATCCGGCAATCCACCGTTTTCATTCAGGAATTTATAAAAATCCAGATCGTTATTTCCTACTACAAACTCAACATTGATATCCGGGAGCTGTTCCTGGATATATGGTGCATATTTTTCATACAGCTTTGTGCTCCATAAATACACAGTGATCGTTTCTGCATCTTCTTTTTCCGCGCTTTTTCCGCCGCAGCCTGACAGAAGTGATATGGCTATCATCATTACCAGAAGTACGAAAAATAACCGGTTCCATTTTTTCTTTTTCATTAAACATTCTCCCCCCAAATATTTTTTGCCATTTGTTCATACTTTTCCTCTTTCTCTCCCAAAAATCTGCTCCAGCTTTTCCAGAATTACATCTGCACTGATCGGTTTTGCAATGTGGTCGTTCATCCCTGCCTTGATCGCCTTTTTACGGTCTTCCTCAAACGCATTTGCAGTCATTGCGATGATCGGTATATTTGCACATCTTGGATCATTCAGTGTACGTATCTCCCTGGTTGCAGTATAGCCATCCATCTTCGGCATCTGAATATCCATGAAGATCAGATCATATTTCCTGCCTTCTGCAGATGACATAATATTCACAGCATCCGTACCATCCTCCGCGATATCAACATCCAGACCAATTTCCTCCATTATCGCTGTTGCAATCTCACGGTTCAGCTCATTGTCCTCTACAAGAAGAACTTTTTTGCCCACATAGCTCCTCTGGCTTTCTGACCTGATTTTCTGATCCTCACTCTTAATTCGTTCTCCCTGCTCCGGAACAGATTCCTGTTTCACCGTCACTCCCGATATTTCACATTCCAGCATAACCGTAAATTCCGTTCCTTTTCCGGCTTCACTTTCCACCTGGATCGTACCACCCAGCAGATCTACGATGTTTTTGGTGATCGCCATCCCAAGACCGGTTCCTCCGATTCCATTCTCCGTAACGGTATGTTCTCTTGAAAAAGAATCAAACACATGCTCCCGGAACTCCGGGGACATCCCGATTCCATTATCCTTCACGCGGAAAACTACCGTTGTATAGCCGTCTCTCCTGCACGGTTTCTCCGAAACGCAAATGCTGATCCTGCCTCCGACCGGTGTAAACTTTACCGCATTGCTGCTTATATTCAGGAGCACCTGCGTCAGACGAAGCTTATCGGTAATAATATCTTCATGAAGTACATCCTGTGTATCCATAGAAAGATTCTGCTGTTTGGAATAGGAAGATCCCTGAAGAATCGTTTTCAGGTCACTTAGAATATCCGGCAGATGCACCGCTGTATATTCAATCTGGACGGAACCGCTCTCGATCCTGCTCATATCCAGCACATCATTGATCAGACCGAGCAGATGCTGACCGGATGTATGGATCTTTTTCAAATAATCCAGAACAAGGTCCGTACTGCCAATATGTGCTGTCGCAAGTGATGTAAATCCGATGATCGCATTCATCGGCGTGCGGATGTCATGCGACATATTATTCAGAAATGCTGTCTTCGCCCTGTTTGCATGTTCCGCAACCGCAAGTGCATCTCTCAAATTCTTATCCTGCTCTATTTCACGTTCTTTTTCTTCCGTCACATCACGGTTTGCAATCAGAACCGTACACAGTTTTCCGTCTTTATCATATCCCTGAGGCACAATGATTATCGTCATCCATCTTCCATCCGCTGTTGAAACTGTAAGACTCAGTGTTTCACGCTCCTCCAGACGTTTTGCCACCGTACTCATATCGACAAATTCCCAATATGCCTTTTGGAATGATTCTGCAATAACCTGCTGTATCACTTCTTCCAGATGCTCTCTGGAAAGCATATCCCCTTTCTGATCCGCTTTCATGTCCCCTGAAGATTTTACGATTTCAATTTCCTCTGTTTTTATATTCACAAGAGAAATAGAGGAATATGCATGACCAAGTGCATTGATCACGCGAAGCCTCTTCTGATCCTGAAGGATACTTCTCTTTTCTGTTCTGCTCCTGCTCACCCGATAAAGTAAGAAAAGGAGCAGTGCAAGCAGCACATAGAGCATACATACCATATTTCGCGTGATGTACACCTGGGTTTCCGGGAAAAAAATATACGCATCATAGTCCTTGATCTTCTCCTGGCGCCCATACCAGCTTCCTGTCTTTGAATGAAGATGGACAATTCCATTTTCACCTGCTTTAAAATCATTTTTATACAGCCTTTTTGAATCTTCTACAGAAAGAGACGTAAGTTCCTGTTTATTTGTACTGACAATCCTGTCCTTATCACAGATTACAACACTTCCATTCATCTTAAAAGGAAAATCTGAAAATAACGATGCCATCGTCAGATCTCCGTTAAGCTCATTTACTTCCTCCTTCTGCGCATATGTGATCAGAATTCCTGTCTCATCCTGTCTTGCCACCGCCGCAAAATCATAGAGCTTTCCTTCATTTCTGAGGCGCGTTGTATATGTCTTTTCCGGATGGTCTGCAATATCACGTACATAATCACTTTCGATCAGCTTCTGCCACAGTGGCATAGCATCTCCGTCTTTCGCAGTCTGTTCTGTCACCTTATGATTCTGATCCAACACAAGGATTCCTGTCAGGCGCTGTTCGTTTGCATATTCATCGAGCATCTCCGCACTGAGATTGCCTTCCTGTGCTATGACCCGGCTTAATTCTGTTGTCTTGTCCATAAGACGTACCAGACTCTTTACCTGGTCATTCGTATTGTAAATTTCATACCTTTCAATCCGCGTTTTTACAAAGTCAAATGTCTCATTCAGCGTACTGTTCAGTTTTTTATTATCGCTCGCTGTCAGCAGAAGAAATATCAGGATTCCGGAAAAAATCTGGATAAACACCAGTAAACACGTATTTCTGTCAAATTCCTTTTTCTTTCCTGTGTTTTTACTTCTTTCCTTTTTCTGTGTCTGCGGCATTTGCTTTCTTTTCTGTCTGCTCATTTGCTTTCTCCTTCCGGCAGAATCTCGTCCGCATTCAATCCGTATTTTGTAACTATTTTTCCTGTAATTCCTTCGCTTTGCATCTCTATAAGCGTTTCTGTAAGTTCTTCTGCTAACTCCTCATGAGTTCCTTTTTTAAAAGCGATTCCAAGTTCTGATTGATAAGGACTTTCCTTCAGCATACGGTAAGCACCTTCACCATCCTGCACCAGACTGCCAAGCATTGCCTCATGCCCTGCAATTGCATCCACATAATTTTTTCTAAGTGCGGCATAAAGCTCATTTGTCGTTGAAAAGCAGTTCACCTGCTCTACCAGCGGCAGCTCTGATGCTATATTATGAAGAAAGAGATCCTCCACTTTTGTGGTTGCCTGAACTGCAACCCTCTTCCCCTTCAGATCCTGAAGCGTCCGGATTTCACTCTCGTTTTTTACAACCACCATCTGACGGCTGTACAGGTACGGTCCCGCCCACTGATATTTCTCTTCTCTTCCATTCATCGAATAGCTGCTCCACAGACAGTCTATTGTTCCATCTGCCAGCAGTTCATCCTTGTCTTCCCAGACGATATTCTTAAACTCCGGCTGATATCCCAGCCTCCGAAATGCATTCCTTGCAAGTTCCACATCGATCCCTTTATATTCGCCATCACTCGCCTGATAGCTGTAAGGTTCAAAATAATCCATTCCGATAACAATCTCCGGCAGTTCACTGTCCGCAGCTTTTTCATTCCTTTCTCCACATCCTCCCAGTATAAAACTGCCTGCCAGAAGAAATGCCGCAATGCAAATTCTTTTTCTATGGGTATGGGAGCTGCTCTTTTGTTTTTTTCTCATATCCGATTCCTTTCTGTTTTATCACTGTTCAGTGACCTGCGTTTCTGTCTCCCCCGATTTTATATCTCTCACTGTTTTTCCAACACCCGCATCTCAACCGATTTTGAAAATTGCCTTTGCCGCCCCATACCGTTCATAACAGATATCTGCAATTTTATAGTTTTGCTGCAGGATCCCTCTCCCACAATTTATAGCCCAAAAAAAGTTCCATGTAAAAAATTTTTACAGGAACTTTTTCCATAAATATCCACTTAACACTTCGCTTTTATTATTACTGCGGCACAGTGTAACCGACTGGCATGGTCAGATCTCCGTCTGACTTTCGCTCATTCTGGATTTACATTCCAGCTTTTCAACCGATTTGCCAATAAACATGTTATGCAAAACCATCATAACGATATTATAGCACTCATACCCTGTCATGTCCACAACAAATTACCTTACCACAGTAATAAATCAGTGTTGCTGCTTATTTTTCATTTCTTATTTTGTTCCGAAAATACGGTCTCCCGCATCTCCAAGTCCCGGAACAATATAACCGTGATCATTAAGATGATCATCCAGCGCACCGACATAGATATCTACGTCCGGATGTGCCTTTTTCATTTCCTCAAGTCCTTCCGGTGCTGCAATGATGCACATAAAGCGAATGTTCTTTACTCCTTTGTCCTTAAGCATCTGAATTGCCGCAATGGAAGAACCGCCGGTTGCAAGCATCGGGTCTACCACGAATACTTCTCTTTCATCGGAATCCGCCGGAAGCTTGCAGTAATACTCTACCGGCTTTAAGGTCTCCGGATCACGGTACAGACCAATATGGCCGACCTTAGCCGCCGGAATCATTGCAAGCATACCGTCTACCATACCAAGTCCCGCACGCAGAATCGGAACAACAGCCAGTTTTTTTCCGCTGAGTTCTTTTACGGTGGTTTTGCAGATCGGTGTTTCAATTTCTACATCCTGAAGCTTCAGATCTCTCGTTGCTTCGTAGCACATATACATTGCAATCTCACTGATCAATGCACGGAAATCCCTGGAACCGGTCTCCTTTCTTCTGATCAGTCCAATCTTATGCTGGATCAATGGATGATCCATAATCATTACTTTCTGCATTTTTTCTTCCTCGTTTCTCTTTTTCTTTGTAAAACGGCCATCTCAGATCCGTTTTGATGGCGTATAAATCGTTTGCTTAGTACATCGATAACGCTCTAGTCCTCGTCGATCATGCGAATCCGGCGTGCATGACGCTCTGCACCGGAAAACGGTGTGTCCAGAAATGTATCCACTATTTTAAGTGCAAGTCCCGTTCCTGTCACGCGTGCGCCCATTGCAAGTATATTCGCATCATTGTGCAATCTCGTTGCCTCCGCGCTGAAACAATCTCCGCACAGCGCTGCCCGGATTCCCTTGTAACGGTTTGCGGTAATTGAAATTCCGATACCGGTGCCGCAGATCAGGATGCCTCTGTCACAATTTCCCTCAAGAATCTCTTTTACCACCTTTTTCGAATAAGTCGGGTAATCCACCGGATCCTCTGAGTAAGTCCCACAGTCAATATACTCCAGGCCTCTCTCCTCCAGATGTTTTTTTACCTCCTGCATCAGACCGTAGCCGGCCTGATCACACCCCAGTGCTAACATAACAATTCCTCCTCATTGAGCTGGATCACCAGCTTTGAAATCAACGTTTCCAGTTCTGTAAAGCACTGTCCGTAATCTGCAAGCGTCCCGCCGTATGGATTCAAAATTTCCTGCGAAACTCCGATAAATGTATTCAATACCTGTACCTTTTCGGCAAATTCATCCCCGTATTCCTTGCGTATCTTCTGCTTTACCTCTTCACTTACCGCCAGCAGCAGTGTGCGTTCATCTGCATCCTCCTTTACCAGCGGGTCACTCATGTGATCCTTCATCGTCAGTCCATTGCTGACCAGAATTGCTTCTGCTTTCGGATTGATCGGCTCCGGAAATAGAACCACCACACCCTTCGATGTGATCTCCAGCTCCTCCAGCAGATACTTACTCTGCATGATCGCCTCCGCCATAGGCCCGACCGAGGTATCACTGCTGCTCACAAAAATCAGCCTGTCGTATCGTTTCACTGCCTTTGCTCCCTGCTTTCTCAAACTTTAATGATCTGGTGTCCTGCTGCTTTGATCAGACGATTCATGATCGCCTGGCCGATCCTTGGTGTCTCAAAGGATTCCGAATAAATTACGGAAATGTCCGATTCATCAAAGTCGCGCAGAATGCTGTACAGATGCTGCGCAATTGTAATTTCATCTTTCCGGGAGCCGATTGAACGTACATCTCCTTCTTTATAATAAAGAAGAGACTCATCCGTTCCGATTACGCCCACTTTTTTTCCGGCTGCAAGATTTTCTCTGACAAGCTCATTGATCTTTTCGCGAACATGTGCCGCTTCACCTTCCACGATAATCAAATCCGCTTTCGGTGCATAGTGACGATATTTCATTCCCGGTGCTTTCGGATGTACATTGGAATCCGGTGAGATCAGCCCACGGTCCATTTCCACATCATCCAGCACTGCCTCCAGCATCTCCTGATTAATATAACCCGGCCGCAAAATCGTCGGCTTTCCTTCCGTCAGATCAACGATCGTTGATTCCAGGCCGATGTTGGCGTTACCTCCGTCAATGATCATATCAATCTTTCCGCTCAGGTCCTGTACCACATGCGCCGCGCACGTCGGGCTGGGCCGCCCTGACGTATTTGCACTTGGCGCCGCCACATAACCTCCTCCTGCACGGATCAGTGCTCTTGCCACTTCATTGCTTGGCATCCGGATCGCCACAGTTTCCAGTCCTCCGGTCGTTGCCATCGGCACCGCATCTGATTTTTTCAGAATCATCGTCAGCGGTCCCGGCCAGAATGCATCCGCCAGCTTTTTTGCCTCCGGCGGAATCTCTGAAGCGATCTTATCGATTGCCTCCCAGTCCGCAATGTGTACAATCAGTGGATTGTCTGACGGTCTTCCTTTTGCTGCATAGATTTTGGCTGAGGCCTGTGCATTCAGCGCATTTCCGCCGAGTCCGTATACTGTCTCAGTCGGAAAGGCTACAAGCCCGCCTTCTTTCAATATATCGCCTGCACGACGAATCTGTGCTTCATCAATTCCATCGTGCATGACTGCTATTATTGTCTGCATAATAAGTTCCTGCCTTTCCAATCGTACCTAGTATACCACCTCATCCGCTTTTTTGAAACTGTTTTCTGCATTTTTACCAAATAATGTTGGTTTCCGGACACTTCATGTGCTACAATGTATAGAAATAATTCGAAAAGAGGTATCATTCCATGAGCGAAGAAATCAAAAAAGAAGAATTAAAAGAAACCATGGCGGACTATGAAGCAGAAATTGCCGCTTCCATGAAGCCGATTCATGACGGTGATATTATGACAGGAACCGTCATCGGTATCTCCGAAACTGAAATCACCCTGGATTTCGGCTCCTTCACAGATGGAATCATCCGTCTTGAGGATGCCAGCGATGATCCGAACTTTACCTTCCGTGATATTGAAATGGGACAGACCATATCCGCTACTGTGATCCGCAGAGATGACGGAAGAGGCCACATCCTTCTCTCCATGAAGGAAGCTGCCGCAGTTCTTGGCTGGGAGCGCCTGGTACAGCTTCTGAAGGATCAGTCCAACATCAAGGTGAAAATCAGTGAGGCAGTAAAAAGCGGCGTTGTTGCCTACGTAGAAGGTATCCGCGGATTCATTCCGGCTTCCAAGCTTTCTCTTGGCTACGTTGAAAACCCGGAAGAATGGGTCGGAAAGGAAATTGAGGTCCGTGTCATTACCGCAGATCCGGAGGATCAGAAGCTGGTGCTCTCCGCCAAAGAAATCCTGCGCGAAAAAGAAGCGGAAGAACGCAAACAGCGGATTTCCAATGTCGAAGTCGGCCTCGTCACCGAAGGAACCGTAGAATCCCTGATGCCGTACGGCGCCTTTGTTGATCTTGGAGACGGTCTGACCGGACTCGTTCACATTTCTCAGATCTGCGACAAACGCATCAAGCATCCCGGCGCTGTTCTCAAAGAAGGAGACAAGGTAAAGGTAAAAATTATTGCAGTCAAAGATGGAAAAATCAGCCTCAGCATGAAAGCGCTTGAGGATGTTGCCGCAGTCGAAATCGAAGAAGAGACTTATGAAATGCCGGAAACTGAGGAAGCTACTACTTCTCTTGGTTCACTGTTTAAAAACATTAAGCTTTCCTGACCGCAGGGTTTTGATCCCACTGCTCCACTTACCACTTCAGTCAAGCGGATATTCTCAATCCGCTTCGCTACTTGTTCATAACCTTTATCATATGTGAGCTTAACTCGGTTAAAAAAAGAAGAGGAAGAAGTCCAAAAAACAGATTCCCTCCTCTTCTTTTTTATGTACTCTCGGAATCTTTTTGTGCTTGATTTTGTGAGAAGATTTTTTGTCAGGTGTGCACAAATTTCTGAGGCGTACACGGTGTGTACGTTGATGAAATTTGTGTGCGACTGGCAGAAAATCGGCCACAAAAGCAAGTGCAGGAAAGACTCCGAGAGTACATTTTTCAGTCCTCACATACCAATCTATGCTTCCTGTTATCGCAATGCGTCTTTCATTTCCTTTACGTATGCAGCCACATACGGTACGCAGTCTTTTCCATACTGTCCGCACAGCTTTACGATCGCGGAACCGACAATTGCTCCATCCGACTGGCCGGCCATTTTCTTTGCCTGCTCCGGCGTTGAAATACCAAAGCCAACCGCACACGGAATATCCTTTGCTGCCTTTACCAGTCTTACCATTGATCCGATATCCGTTGTAATGCTTGAACGCATTCCGGTCACACCAAGTGACGACACACAGTAAACAAATCCCTGTGCCTCTTTTGCGATCTTTGTGATCCGCTCATGCGAGGTCGGCGCAATAAGCGAAATCAAATCCAGCCCATACGCACGGCATACGGAATCAAATTCTTCTTTCTCTTCAAACGGCACATCCGGCAGAATCAGTCCGTCCATGCCAAGTTCTGCCGCTTTTTTTACGAACCGTTCTGTTCCATAGGAAAATACCACGTTGGCATACGTCATAAAAACCATTGGAATCGATGTCTTTTTACGGATTTTTTCTACCATCGAAAAAATTCTGTCGGTTGTCACACCGCCTGAAAGCGCACGCACATTTGCTGCCTGAATCACCGGTCCTTCTGCTGTAGGATCTGAAAACGGGATTCCAAGCTCAATCAGGTCAGCACCGGCTTCCTCCAGTGCATAGACGAGCCGCTCTGTTACCTCAAGTGACGGATCACCGCAGGTGATAAACGGAATGAAGGCTTTTCCGTGCGCAAACGCTTCTGTAATTCTCTTATTCATGAAGATCCTCCCCTCTGTACCGTGCGATCGCCGCACAGTCCTTGTCACCGCGTCCGGAAATTGTAATCACCACGCACTGATCCTTTCTCATCTGCGGAACTATTTTTCTTGCGTATGCCACAGCATGTGCACTCTCGATTGCCGGGATGATTCCTTCGGTTCGAGACAGATATTCAAATGCTTCCACTGCTTCCTCATCCGTTACCGGCACATACTCTGCACGTCCGATGTCATACAAATACGCATGCTCCGGTCCGATTCCCGGATAATCCAGTCCCGCTGAAATCGAATAGACCGGTGCGATCTGACCGTACTCATCCTGACAGAAGTAGGATTTCATACCATGGAAAATTCCAAGTCTTCCGGTTGCTATCGTTGCGGCTGTTTCCGCTGTATTGACTCCGCGTCCCGCAGCCTCACAGCCGATCAGACGCACCTCCTTATCCCCGATAAAATTATAAAAAGTGCCGATTGCATTCGAGCCGCCGCCGACGCAGGCAAGCACTGCATCCGGAAGCTTTCCTTCCTTTTCCAGCATCTGCTCCTTAATCTCCTTTGAAATCACCGCCTGAAAATCACGGACGATGGTAGGAAACGGATGCGGTCCCATAACCGAACCAAGCACGTAGTGTGTATCCGCAATCCGGTTTGTCCACTCACGCATGGTTTCAGAAACAGCATCCTTCAGTGTCGCAGTACCCGATGTAACTGCATGTACCTTTGCCCCAAGAAGACGCATCCGGTAAACGTTAAGCGCCTGACGTTTCGTATCCTCCTCTCCCATGAATACTTCGCACTCCATTCCCATCAGCGCCGCCGCTGTCGCAGTCGCCACACCGTGCTGGCCAGCTCCGGTCTCCGCGATGACACGCGTCTTTCCCATTTTTTTTGCCAGAAGCACCTGACCAAGCACGTTGTTGATCTTATGAGCACCGGTATGATTTAAATCTTCTCTCTTCAGGTACACCTTCGCACCGCCAAGATCCTCTGTCATATGTGATGCATAATACAGCCTTGACGGCCGGCCGGCATACTCGTTCAGAAGCTCTGTCAGCTCCCGGTTGAATTCCGGATCATCCTTATAATGATTATAGGCCTCTTCCAGCTCAATTACCGCATTCATCAGTGTTTCCGGAATGTACTGGCCTCCATGAATACCAAATCTTCCCTTTGACATGTTGTAACTCCTCTCTTTGCTCCGAAAAATTATTCCCGGATTCTCTTTTCTGAATTACCGTGCATCCTCACAGAGCACGATTTGCACCGCTTCCCGCATTTTCTCCGGGTCTTTGTATCCGTCCGTTTCCAGTGCACTGCTTAAATCCACTGCCCACGGCTTTATCTCCCGGATCGCCCGCGCGAGGTTCTTGCTTCCAAGCCCGCCCGCCAGAAAAAACGGCCGGTCCACAGTGTCTGTCAGTGACCAGTCAAACGCCTGTCCGCTTCCACCGCTTCCCTGATCCAGCAAGATCAGATCTGCACTGCTTTTGTTCGCCCGGAGCACATCTTCCTGTGTCCGTATGGAAAACGCCTGGATCAAAAGCATCTCCACCTTCGTTTTTTCCCGCAGTCTGCTGATATACGCTTCGTCCTCCTGCCCGTGCAGCTGTGCGGCTCCGATTACTCCCCGGTTCAGCAGATCCGCCACCAGGTCAACCGGTGCGTTTACAAACACACCAACCGGAACAATTCCGGAAACAAGCGCTGCACTCAAAGCTTCTGCCTGTACTGCGCTTACATTTCTGCGGCTTTTCGGTACTTCAATCACAAATCCGCAAAAATCCGGCCGTATCTCATTGACTGCTGCGATATCTTCCATGCGCGACATCCCGCACAGCTTTATTTTTGTCATGAAAGTGCGCCCCCGTTCAGCTCTTCCAGCATTTCCTTTTTGTTGCCACTGCGCATCAGCGTCTCTCCGATCAATACCGCATCAACATGATTGTCATATAATTGTTCGATATCCTTCGATGTTTTAATCCCGCTCTCCGAAACGAAAACGACATCTGAAGGAGCAAGCCTGCGCAGCCGGATGCTGTTTTTCACATCCACCTCAAAGGTGCGCAGATCACGGTTATTGACACCGATTATTTTCGCTCCGCAATCCAGCGCCCGCTGCACCTCCGTCTCATCATGTGCCTCCACCAGTGCATCCATTCCAAGCTGCTCTGCATACTGCCTATAATCCTTCAGCTGCGCATCATCCAGAATTGCACAGATCAGAAGCACCGCTGAAGCACCGAGCGCACGCGCCTGCGCGATCATATACGGATCTACAGTAAAATCCTTTCGCAGCACCGGGATTGAAAGCTCCTTCGTAATTTCTTCCAGATAATGGTCTGATCCGAGAAACCAGTACGGCTCAGTCAGACAGGAAACGGCACTGGCACCTGCACTTTCATACTCCTTCGCGATCGAAACGTATGGAAAGTCCGGTGCGATCAGCCCCTTTGACGGTGATGCCTTTTTTACTTCACAGATGTAAGACATTCCCGGCTTTTGCAGCGCCTCCAGAAATGTGCGTGCCGGGCGCTTCTTTTCTTTGCTTTGTTCCAGTGCTTCCCGCATTTTTATGGCTTCCAGCAGCACTTCCATAGAGACCTTCCGCTTTTCTTCTGCAATCCGCTCTCTTGTTTTTGCTGCAATTTCTTCCAGAATATTCATGCTCTGCTCCTCCAGGCTCTGTCAGGCCCTTGTTTACTCCTCCGAATTCGATTCGCGGATAAATTCCTCCAGCTTTTGCTTCGCCGCGCCTTCATCGATCAGCCGCTCTGCCATGCGCACACCTGCCTCAATTGTCCCTGCTTTTCCGGCAATGTACAAGGCTGCGCCTGCATTCAGACAAACTGCCTGCCGCTTTGCCCCTCGCTCTTTTCCATTTAAAATGTCGAGCGTGATCTGTGCATTCTCCTCCGGAAGTCCGCCCTGCAGCTCATCTTTCCCGCATCTTGTATAGCCAAACTGCTCCGGCGTCAGCTCATACGTTGTAAAGCTTCCGTCCCGGATCACGCATACCGTTGTAGGAGCACTCATAGAAATTTCATCAAGACTGTCCTGTCCGTAAACGACCATTCCGCGCACCACTCCAAGGTTCGCCATAACCTGCGCCAGCGGTTCTACCAGTGAAGCATCGTACACACCCATCAGCTCCATATTGGCACCGGCCGGATTACTGAGCGGTCCTAAAATATTGAATACGGTACGAATGCCAAGCTCCTTGCGCACCGGCCCCACAAAACGCATTGCTGCATGATACTTCTGTGCAAACAGAAAACAAATGCCGATTTTTTCCAGAAGCTCTTTGCTTTTTTCCGGAGAAATTGTAATCTTTACACCGAGTGTTTCAAGGACATCTGCTGCTCCGCACTTTGACGAGGCTGCCCGGTTTCCATGCTTGGCCACCGGCACACCGCCTGCGGAAATCACAAGAGACGAGGTGGTCGATATATTGAAGGAATTCGATCCATCACCGCCTGTTCCGACAATTTCCAGTACATCCATCTCATGCAGCAGACGCACGCCATGTGCACGCATACCGGCCGCCGATGCGGTAATCTCATCAATGGTTTCCCCTTTCATGGACAGTGCCGTCAGATACGCTGCCATCTGTACCGGCGTCGCCTCTCCACTCATAATCTCATTCATTACGCCTTCTGCTTCTGTATAAGTAAGATTCTGTTTTTTTGAAAGTTTGATAATTGCTTCTCTGATCATGTCTGTTTCCTCCTTCTGTTTTTTGACACTTGAGCGTGTCCGGGAAATCATTTCTGCTCCGGTCAAAACGGACATTCGCAATCCGTTTTACTGCTTGTACACGTCACACCGTCTACGACCTTCATAAAATTCTCAATCATTTTTCGTCCGTCCGGTGTCATAACTGATTCCGGATGAAACTGAACACCAAATACCGGAAATTTCTGATGCTCCACAGCCATCACCTCACCGTCCTCTGACTTTGCGGTAACCTTCAGTTCTTCCGGAAGTGTATCCCCAACTGCTGCCAGTGAATGGTATCTTGCTGCAGGAAATGTTTCCGGCAATCCCTGAAACAGCCGGTTTTCTGTGCACTGGTGAATTTCCTTCTGTTTTCCATGCATCAGATTTTTTGCATAAGAAACCGTACCGCCAAATGCTCTGCAGATTGCCTGATGCCCGAGACACACACCAAGAATCGGAATTCTTCCGGCGAAATACCGGATCGCCGGAATACAGATTCCAGCATCCTCCGGCCGCCCCGGTCCCGGTGAGAGAATCAGTGCATCCGGCTTCATTGCCTCGATCTCTTCCAGGGTACAGTCATCGTTTCGGATCACTTTGATCCTGGGATCCACAGAACCGATCAGCTGATACAAATTGTAAGAAAAGCTGTCATAGTTATCGATCAGTAAAATCATTCCAGTCCCTCCTCTGCCTGTTCAATTGCCACCTTCACGGCCTTTGCCTTATTGCAGCACTCCTCAAATTCCTTCTCCGGCACACTGTCTGCCACAATTCCGGCTCCCGAACGGATACAGATTTCTCCGTTTTTCTTATATACCAGGCGGATCGCAATACACGTATCCAGATTTCCCGCAAAATCAAGATAACCGACTGCGCCTCCATAGATGCCGCGTTTGCTCTGCTCCAGCTCCTCAATAATCTGGCAGGCCCTGAATTTCGGAGCTCCGGACAACGTTCCTGCAGGAAGGATCGCATCCACCGCATCTACCGCATCCTTATCCTCTCTGATCACTCCGGTCACCGTAGAGCCGATGTGCATTACATGAGAAAATCGTTCGATTTCCATATATTTTTCTACGTACACACTGCCGATCCGACTGATCTTTCCGATATCGTTCCGCCCAAGATCAACAAGCATATTATGCTCTGCACGCTCTTTTTCATCAGCCAGAAGCTCTCTCTCCAGTTCTGTATCCTCGGCAGCATTTTTTCCTCTCGGCCTTGTCCCGGCAAGCGGAAATGTACTAAGCTTTCCATTATCCAGCTTCACCAGTGTCTCCGGCGATGCTCCCGCAAGCTCGATGTCATCGCTGGAAAAATAAAACATGTAGGGAGACGGATTCGTTGCTCGCAGCGCCCGATACGTATCAAACAAACTCCCCTGTGCCTTTGCCCTCATCGGATTGGAAAGCACCACCTGGAAAATATCTCCTTCGTGAATATAATGCTTTGCCTTTTCCACCATCGCACAGTAACGTTCTTTTGGAAACTGTGGTCTGATCTCTGTCTCCAGTTTTAATTTTTCAAACTGCTTCGGCTTCCCCTTCAGAAGCAGTTGTGCCATTTCTCCCAGCCGGTTTTCTGCCTTTCTGACCTCTTCTTTCAGATCATGATCGAGCATGACTCCGGTGATCAGCAGAACCTTCTGCCTGTAATGATCAAAAGCAATCACGGAGTCAAACAGCATCAGATCCATATCACGGAAATCCTGCTGCTCGTGATCCTCCAGATGCAGCTTTGGCTCACTGTATTTGATATAATCATAAGAAAAATATCCAACCAGCCCTCCGGTAAACGGCGGCATTTTTTCCAGAACCGGACTTTTATACGCCTTCAGGATCTCACGCAGTGTGTCACCGGGATGCGCCACCTGGCGATGTTCTGTTTCTTCCAGTCCGTTTTCTCCATTTCTGCGGATTTTTACCAGCCCATCCGTACATGTGATTTCCATTGTCGGATCATAGCCAAGGAATGTATAACGCCCCCAGACTTCTGTCTGGCTTGCACTTTCAAGCATATAACAATGTCTGCTCACCTGTCTTAGTTTTCTCATAACCTCAACCGGCGTATACCGGTCTGCGTACAATTCCCTGCAGACCGGTATACGTCTGTACGTTCCCTGCGCTGCAAGCTGTGTGATTTCTTCAAACGATGGATACATGTGATCTCCTCCCCTGGATTGTGGTGGTTTTTCTGCCCCGGACGTTCTGTCTTCACGGTTTTCTGTTGTTCGAAGCTGGTTATACAAAAAGCTCGTCCATGACAGATTACTCTGCCAAGGACGAGCTCAGATTTCTTTCACCCGCGGTGCCACCTTGATTCACGGTATGACCCGTGCTCTTTGCGGAATACCTGCATATTCCAGGCAACTGACGTATGCCCTACGTCGCAGAATACTCAGCGTATGCCTTTGACTGCGCCCTCAGCGGTCCATTTGGCAGTCTGCATTTCGATCCGGCTCTCAGCCTCCCGGACTCTCTGTACGCGCACCTCTGTCTTTATCTCCGCTTCATCGGTTTACCAAATTAAATTTTTTATAAAATTACCACAATCTATTTCTATTGTCAACCACTTTTCAAAAATCTGTTATCATATTTCATAATAACCAGTTACAGTTTGCGATTTCTGCGGTATAATAATTCTTGCACCTTACCAAAAAGAGTTTTCCTGCTCCCTGATCTGGGAGCTGTTTACTAATTTTACATTCAGGAGGGTTTTTATGAAATACGATTTTACAACGGTTATGGATCGTCACAGAAAGGATGCCATCGCTGTCGATGCGGTCGGGACCGGAGGCTTTGCGCCCGGTGCACCAAAAGAAGGATTTGACGTGATTCCGATGTGGGTGGCAGATATGAATTTTCCAACCGCCCCGTCGATTCCGGAAACGGTGGGCGCACGACTGCAGCACCCGGCATTTGGCTATTTTTCTCTCACCGATGAGTACTTTGATTCAATCATCCGCTGGCAAAAAGAGCGCAACGGCATCGATTTCCTGACAAAAGAATGCATCGGCTATGAAAACGGTGTACTCGGCGGCGTGCTTTCTGCCTTAAAGGTCTGCGCACAGCCCGGTGACGCAATACTGCTGCACAGCCCGACCTATATCGGCTTTACCGGAAGTCTGACAAACAACGGCTATCAGATCGTTCACAGTCCGCTCTTTCTCGATGAAAACAACATCTGGCGCATGGATTATGATGATATGGATGCAAAGATCAAAAAGCATCACATCCACACTGCCATTTTCTGCAGTCCGCACAATCCCTGCGGACGTGTCTGGGAACGGTGGGAAATTGAAAAAGCCATGGAGGTCTACCGTGCCAACGACTGCCTCGTAATCTCAGATGAAATCTGGTCCGACCTGACTTTGGACGGTTTTTCTCATATTCCGACCCAGTCGGTCAGCGAGGATGCAAAAATGCGCACCTTTGCATTCTATGCGCCGAGCAAAACCTTCAATCTTGCCGGTCTGGTCGGCAGCTATCATATCATTTACAATCCGTATCTGCGTGACCGTTTTCTTGCCGCTTCTTCCAAATCACATTACAACGAAGCAAATGTACTCTCCATGCACGCACTGATCGGGGCATACAAGCCGGAAGGAATGGAATGGGTGGATGAGCTGCGCCACGTGCTCACCGAAAACGTCGACTACGCCTGCCGTTTCTTATCCGAGCATGCTCATGGAATCCATGTCAGCCGTCCGCAGGGTACTTACATGCTCTTTCTTGACTGCGAGGAGTGGTGCAGGGCACATGACAAAACGATGGATGAACTGCTGAAGGCCGGCTGGGAGGTCGGCGTTGCATGGCAGGACGGACGACCGTTCCACGGAAAATACGGTATCCGCATGAATCTTGCGCTTCCGCTCTCCCGCGTACAGGAAGCATTTGCGCGGCTGGAGCGGTATGTATTTCATCCAGAGTCTTAATTGATCACTTTCTGAATTTACATCATTACAGCCGGAGCAGATTTTCCCAATCTCACTCCGGCTGTATTTTTGTCATTTTCTTTTGTTTCTTAATCTCTTAACATCATATTTATTTCTGTATCATCTGCTCAGACCTGTTGCTCACATGATCGTTCTTTCTGCGTTTTCCTCAGCTTTTCCGCATGGATTTCCAGTA
>CAKRPI010000042.1 GCA_934376945.1 uncultured Lachnospiraceae bacterium
GTACGTTCTCCAGCCAGTCACCGAAACGTCCCTTGCCGATGCTCTCCGGAATCCAGTTGACGGTGTTGTTGTTGCGGACCAGATCATCGCGCACCTCGGTCATCTTGATGAACCAGGATTCTCTTGCATAGTAGATCAGCGGAGTGTCACAGCGCCAGCAATGCGGATAGCTGTGCTCAAACTTCGGTGCATTGAACAGAAGTCCTCTCGCATCCAGATCCTTGATGACCTCCGGTGATACACCGTTCTCGCCTTCCAGATCCTTTCTTGCGATACAGGAATGGCCGGCCCACTTCGTCTCCTTCGTCATCATACCGTTCTCATCGACCAGCTGCAGGAACGGAAGGTCGTATTTTCTGCCGACTTTGCTGTCGTCCTCACCGAATGCCGGAGCGATATGAACAATACCGGTACCGTCTGTCATCGTTACGTACGTATCGCACACAACGTAATATGCTTTTTTCTTCAACTCGGCCGGATAAAGAGCCTCATACTCTTTATACTCCAGATCTTTCCCTTTATAAGTCTCAAGAACGTCATACGTACCTTCGCCAAGCACGGTATCTGCCAGTGCCTGTGCCAGATAGTAAACGTAATCCTCTTCTTTCATTTTTACCTTTACGTAAGTCTCATCCGGATTTACGCAAAGTGCCACGTTGGACGGAAGCGTCCACGGTGTCGTGGTCCATGCCAGGAAGTATGCATCCTCACCAACTACCTTGAAGCGTGCCGTTGCAGAACGCTCCTTGACATCCTTATAGCCCTGTGCCACCTCATGGCTCGACAGCGGAGTGCCGCAGCGCGGGCAGTACGGTACGATCTTATAGCCCTTGTAAAGCAGCTTCTTCTCCCAGATCTGCTTCAGCGCCCACCATTCTGACTCAATAAAGGTATCATGATACGTAACGTACGGATCATCCATGTCTGCCCAGAATCCAACGGTCGCGGAAAAATCCTCCCACATTCCCTTATATTTCCAGACACTTTCCTTACAATGCTGAATGAACGGCTCCACACCGTATTCCTCGATCTGCTCCTTGCCGTCAAGGCCAAGCATCTTTTCCACTTCCAGCTCTACCGGAAGACCATGCGTATCCCATCCTGCCTTTCTCGGAACCATTTTGCCCTTCATTGTCTGGTAACGAGGAATCATATCCTTAATGACACGCGTCAATACATGACCGATATGCGGCTTTCCATTTGCGGTAGGCGGTCCGTCATAGAAGGTATACGTTTCTCCTTCCTTGCGGTTCTCCATACTTTTTTTGAAGATATCATTGTCTTTCCAGAACTGCTCGACTGCTTTTTCATGCTCTACGACATTCCGGTTTGTAAGTACTTTATCGTACATCGTCTGCCTCCTTTATGAGTGCTCTCTATCTATATTCCCATATTCCGTTCAGAGCCAAGCAAAATTTTGTGAAGCAGGCATAAACGTCTGCGCTTTTAAGCTTGTTTTCAAAATTTTATTTGGCGGATACGCCATGCCGCTTTACGGCTGGCTCTGAACAGTATCCATTATTACTATGTACACGTTTTTTTATTATAGCTCAGCAGTCAATGGCTTGTCAATTTATGATGTGCTGAAAATCCCTTCATTTTTCATTGCATTTTCCCTACATTTCCCTTATACTGGATATAATGTCGCGAATTGTCGCGAATACGTGTGGGACAACACAAAAAGGCAGGTTTCTGCCGGAAAGAAAAGAGAGTGAGTGTTTAACAAATGAGTAATTTTTTCAACATGGACAATGGCTTTTTCCGTACACTCGGAAAGCTGGCCGATCTGATGATCCTGAACATCTTGTTTCTACTATGCAGCATCCCCATTTTTACAATCGGTGCTTCCATGACGGCCATGTATTATGTCACTTTGAAAATGGCAGAAAACGAAGACGGCTACATCGCCCGAGCCTTTTTCAAATCCTTCCGTCAAAACTTCAAGCAGGCCACTGTGATCTGGCTGATCATGCTGCTGTTCGGCATCATCCTTGTACTTGATCTCCTTATCATGAAAAATGCTTCCGGCACTGTCGCAACCGTGTTTAAAGTTATCATTACCGCCACCGGATTTCTCTATATCATGATGCTGATCTACGTATTTCCGGTGCTCGCCCGTTTTTACAACACTACGAAGGCCATCTTTAAGAACTCGTTCATCATGGCAATCGCAGATTTCCCGCGCACCTTCGTGATGCTGATGATCACACTGGGATCCGTTGCAATTATGTTTCTTAACAACTACGTTTTCTGGTACGGCATTCTCGTATGGATTCTTGCAGGCTTTGCCCTTGTGGCATTTGCAAATTCATTCTTCCTCAAAAAGATTTTTGCAAAATATATGCCAAAGGAGGAAGAAGAGGAAACTTCCTCTGACGGCTGGTCCGTCGATGCAATGCCGCCATCCATTTTTGATGATCCGGATACAAATTCTGAAACGACGGATCACGACACAGACGATACTACAAAAAGCAATTAGGACGAAAAAACCGGCCGGTCATCTGAAAAGATGACCGGCCGGTTTTTTGTCAAAGTGGACATTCGCAAGCTGCTCCGCTATCTAAGTCAAGCAGATATTCGCAATCCGCTTCGCTACTTGCTCATAACCGAGTAGCTGCTTCGCAGCTTATCAGGAGTGGCTTGTACCACTCCTGATACAAGCAAGTCCACACCCACTGCTTATTGCTCCGCGCAATTGAAGCAGGGGACTTGCTTGACTCGGTTAAATTATTTTCCCCATGCGGCGCTGTATACGCTGAGGATTCTGTTAACCTGTGCATCTGTGACACAAGCTAATGCCCGCTGAATTGCTGCATAGGTCTGTGGTCTGGATGCTTTCAGTGCAGCCGGATTCTCGGTATAGTTACGGAAAGACTCTGCAAAGTATTCGGAACTGTTCTGAAGCACATAATTCTTATTGAATGCAGTGTATTTTGATTTCTCATTCTGGAAAATCTGCTGGAATGCGGAAGAAGTATCCACATTTCCTGCAACGAATGCCAGAAAATGTCCAAGCTCATGGTAAGCCGTTGCGTCTGCCTGCTTCAGGGTGATCGTACGCGTTCTTGCATCACACAATCCGGAATACGGAACGGAAGACTTGATCACTACCTGGAAGCCGAGCTTCTGGAAGGCATTGAGCACTCTCTTATCTGCTGCCGGTGCAATCTGTGTCACTGCAACCGTGCCATCCTTTACAGTCGTACCAGGTTTTGCCGTGGTCGTCTTTTTAGCGATTGGTGTAACCGTCTTTGTCGTGGTCGTCTTTACTGTTGTGACCTGGGTATTGATCTTGGAACCCTTTTTATAATTATTTGTGATGGTAGTCTGTGTTACAACCTCAGTCGTTGTCGTTGCTGTAGCAGATTTTGTCTTTATAGTCTTCTTCTTTGTGGTCGTCTTGCCCTTTTTCACATACGTTTTCTTGGATGCTGTTTTCAAAGAAATCTTCTTTGTGGATTTGCTCGTTTTGGTGGATTTTATCACCTTTGACTCTCCAAGCGGTGTCGCATCTTCCTCAATCTGTACCACCTCGTCATCATCTATATAGGTGGTCAGCTCCGGAATCGGATTCTGCTGATTGTAGATATAAGTTCCTCCTCCAAAAACAAGAGCTGTTGCCAGCGCCAACGCACCGGCCTTTTTCGTGATCTGCCGAAGCATCTCTTTCATTTTCTGATTTTTCATGTCTTCTACCTCCCTGAAAATCGTCTGATATAAACTTTATCCAGGATGTAAAAAAACCGCTTGATTCATTTTCAAAATCAGCGGTCACCACTTACACACTCCTCTGATGAAAATTCTTCCCTTCTTTATCCGGCTTCATTCATTGAAAGAAGCCCTCAGGAAATACACCAGCCTCACAAGTTCACGCCTGTGATGGAGAATGCGGCAACCGGCTGTCATAGCTTCCGGATACGGAAGCCTTAGACCCTTTGGCTTTGCGTCTCTGCTTTTCAACAGATTTGCCTTTATATCAGATTTTATTTTATTTATACTATAATCATAGATTTTTCACCTGCAAATGTCAACCGATTTTGGTATCTTTTTCATTTTTGTTACATTTTTCCGTTATACTCTCCATGGCAGCTCTCTGGCAGGGGATATTTGTACAAAATGCATGGAAAATGTGGTAGTAAAGCGGTTTCCGCTTACACCGTTTCCCCCTCCACGATCTCATACGGAAGAATGCATTCTTCCTCCGGCCGTGATACGTTTGCATCAGCCCCGGAAGTCTCCTGGGAGTCTTTTCCCTGCACTTCTTCAATCCGTTCAAACAGCCGGTTCACTGCCGTCCTCGCAATTTCATCCACCGCATTAGAAACGGTCGTCAGCCGCGGGATCACATAATTCAGTGTGTCAATATTGTCGAATCCGATAATGCCATAGTCAGCAGGCGCCTTCTTTCCCTGCTCCTTCAGCCGTTTCATAATATCAAGCGCAAACTCGTCGGCCGCACAGACAAAAGCAGTCCGTTTTCCATCTCCTGTCAGCGCTTCAACCTCATTCAGATAATTCCAGTCCAGAAGGCAGACCGTCTCTATCTCTCGCTTCTGCTCCCCGGCTGCCGCCGCAATTCCCTCCTGAAACCCCTTCAGACGTTCACGATGCACATACATATTTTCCTTCTCGCCGGATGCCATGGCAGGGCAGACAAATACAATGCGTTCATACTGTTTTTCCAGCACATGCAGCACAGAAGCTTTCATCGCCCTGCGCTGATCAATACTCACAAACGGAATACCATCCGCAATCCGGTTGTCCACAGATACGATCGGCATGCCGAGACTGTCTAAGAATTCCCGATACTCCTCCCCTTCATTTACAGACGAAAGGATGATGCCATCCATACGATAGGCTGCGAGATTCATCAGCTGCCTGCGTTCCAGCTCCCGATTGTTTCCATGCAGCGCAATGTTAATATTATAGCCGCGGCTCGTGGCTTCCCGACTGATCGCACTGAGCATGGCGGAAAAATAGCGGTTTTTTACATCCATTACGACAACACCAATATAGTAAGTGCGCCCCTTTACGAGTCCGCGCGCCAGCAGATCCGGCCGATAATCATGCTCCCTTGCCACACGCAGGATCATCTCCTTCGTGTCCGGATGAATGCGTCCGCCACCGTAAAGTGCTCTGTGAACCGTTGTTCTCGACACCCCGCACAGCTGCGCGAGATCCTTTGTTGTAATTCCCACTATAATTCCTCCCCTGATAATCTGGACTTTTCACAATTCTAAGATACGACACGCTTTCCGGTTTTGTCAATCCATGCAGTCAACAAAGCAGAGACCTGCTCGCAATCTGTATGCATGCAGGTCTCTGCTTTTGTTCTGCTCAGCTGTTTTTTCCTTTTTTCTTTGCCTGTTTTTATCTCACAGCTACCCTTATCATCTCAAACGACAGAGGCAGCAACTCACACATGACCCGTCCGTTTTTCAGGCTGACATTTTCGCATACCTGCGGCACAACGCGGTCGTGCTGAATCTGATTTGTCGCTTTTTTATCCTCATGATGCAGTACCGTTGAAGCAACAATCTGTTCCGCCTCAAAGCCCTGCAGCTCAATCTCTGTCTCTGCTTTTTCCTCACCGCGATTGATCAGAAAAAGTACCACCTCGCCTGCCTGCTCGTTCCACACCGCTACTTTATCAATATACGGAACCTCTGCAAACTCTCCGCTTGCATACGACGGCCCCTCACTGCGTTCATCCAGCACAATACCCCGGCCGTATTTTGCCATTATTGCAAACGGATAATAAATCGGCTGAAGCCACACATCACCTCCGCGCTCTGTCATGATGCAGGAGCTGATATTCGTCAGGAGTGACTGGCAGGCGATCTTTACACGGTCGCTGCACCGCAAAAAATTCATCATCATGCTCGCAAAGAGAAGGGCATCCTCCATCGTATAGATCTGCTCGCTGAAGGCCGGCGCGATCTGCCACGGTGCATTCTCGACTGACGCCTGCACTTCTTTATCCGGGATCTCCCAGACTCCCCATTCATCAAAGCAGATATCGATCTTTTTGGGGCTGTGTCGCTGTACGCCGACGGCATCACAAATGCCACACACCGTACGAATATAGCGTTCCATATCCATCGACTGTGCCAGAAATGCTGCCGTTCCTTTTTCCTGCCCACCATAATACTGATGCAGGGAAATGTAATCTGCACAGCCGTACGTATGCTGCATTACAATACGCTCCCATTCACCGAAGGTCGCATTGCTTGACATGGAGCTGCCGCATACGGCCAGACGAATCGAGGGATCCAAAAGCTTCATTGCCTTACCTGCTTCATAAGAAAGACGCCCGTATTCCTCCGCCGTCTTATGCCCGATCTGCCAGTCCCCGTCCATTTCATTGCCGAGACACCATGTTTTGATGCCGTACGGCAGCTCCTGCCCGTTTGCGCGGCGCAGATCGCTGTAGTACGTACCGCCCGGAAAGTTGCAGTATTCCAGCAAAGAAACCGCTTCCTTTACGCCGCCGGTGCCAAGATTCACCGCAAAAATGGGATCGACACCAGTCTTTCCTGCCCACCGCATAAACTCATCGGTACCGACTTCATTTGTCTCAATGCTTTTCCAGGCCAGATCGACCTTGCGCGGCCGTTTTTCCCGTGGTCCCACACCGTCACGCCAGTCATAATTTGATACGAAATTACCGCCCGGATACCGCACAGCAGTAACGCCCATCTCTTTAACCGCTGCTCTTACATCCTCACGAAATCCATCCGTATCCGCCGCTTTGTGCGTCGGCTCATAGATACCCGAATAGACCACTCTTCCCATATGTTCCACAAAGGAGCCGTAAATCTCCGGGCTGATTTTTCCTTTTTGAAATTTTTTATGTACGATTACTTTTGTCTTTTCCATGCTTTCCCCTCATTTTCTATTCCGAACTCATGCTCTGGTTTTCTGCCTATACTTATTCCTTCATGCCGGACGTCGCAATTCCTTCCATGAAGAATCTCTGTCCAAACAAAAACAGGATCAAAAGCGGTGCAATTGAAATGACTGTTGCTGCCAGCGTAGGACCGAATTTGATCGAATTGCTGCCGACCAGCACTGCCAGACCGGCAGAAAGCGTACGCATTTCCACGGAGCTTGTCAGCATCATCGGGTAAAGCAGGTCATTCCAGTTATTCATAAAATGAAAGATTCCAAGTGTCACGAATGCCGGCTTTGCAAGCGGTGCAATGATCCGCGAATAAATCTGAAATTCTTTCATGCCGTCAATGCGTGCAGCTTCATCCAGCGATTTCGGGATGTTTCCGAAAAACGAGGTCAGCATATAAATTCCATAGGCACTCGCCGCACGCGGCAGGATCAGACCGGCATACGTGTTCAGAATACCAAGATTGAATTCTTCCAGATACAATGGAATCATGATGACCTGAAACGGCACCATCATCGTCAACAGAATCACGTTAAAAATGACTTTTTTTCCACGGAAATGCATTCTTGAAAATGCATAAGCCGCCATAGAATCAAAAAACAGGCTGACAACCGTCACGCACCCTGCAAAAATCACCGTATTTCGCAGCATCCGCAGCACTGGGATCGCTTTTACCACATACCGGTACTGGTCCGCCACCCATTTCTCCGGGAAAAAATGCGGCGGCCACTTAATTACATCCGCATCCGACTTGAAGGAAGAAACCAGAAGCCACAAAAGCGGAAGAATCACGATCAGCAGGATTAAAAGCAGGATCAGATCTCCAATCCGTTCAAACAGCGTACCTTTGCTCTTTTTCATGCTTCCTCACCTCCCTGCGGAAATGCATATCTTCTAAGCACAAATGTCAGTACCGCAATCATCAGAAACAGATACACAGCCGTTGATGAAGCATAACCAAGATCAAACGGTGCCGTCTGAAATCCTTTGTTGTAAATATAGCCGACCAGCGTTTCTGTCTTATACTGCGGACCTCCCTCTGTCATGACATAAATCTGATCAAATACCTGAAGTGCCGTGATCAGTGTCGTGACCGCACAAAAGCCTATCGTGTCCCGAATTCCCGGAATCGTCACATACCGGAATTTCTGCAGTCCGCCTGCACCATCCAGCTCTGCCGCCTCATAAAGAGAATTGGAGACCCCAAGTGCCGCCGCGGACAGTACCGTCAAAGTATAACCAAATCCCTTCCATACGGTTACAAGAATAACGGTCGGCATCGCCCATACCGTACTGGTCAGAAGATTCGGCATCTGAATGCCGATCCTTCCAAGCAGATATGGAAGCATTCCATAATTTTTATTAAGCAGCATCGACCACATGATGCTCACCGCTGTCATTGAGCAGACGTACGGCAGATAAAATGTCGTACGCAGCAGCTTATGCCATCTCGTATTTCTGGTCATAAACATTACAAGCAACAGCGCAAGCACCATTTGCAGCGGCACCTCCAGAAGTGCAAAGTAAAACGTATTCAGCGTTGCATTTCCTACTCTTGCGTCTGAAAACAGCTTCAGATAATTTTTCAGACCGGCAAAGGAAATGTCATTCATATAAATATTGATATTCATCACACTGATCACAAGTGCGCCGATCAGCGGAACGAAAACGAATATTGTCAGGATGATCAGTGACGGTGCCAGAAACAGATACGCCTGTTTCTGACTTTTCATCTCGTTTCCCTTCCTGCTTCCCGCTATTTTCTTTTCCATAATAGATAACTCCCATCTCGTCTTATACACGAAAGCACTGTCACGATACATTCCCCGCACAGTCAGATACCTCCGGACATCTGCCCTTTTCATGCCTGCCCGGAGGTATCCACTATCGTAATCCTGTTTTCCAGGTCTGTCACCCTTTCCGCCTCTTAGGCGAAAATGAGGGATTACTTACTGTCCTGCGATAACGGAATCTAATACATCAGATGCAGCCTTTACGCTCTCTGCCACGTCATCGCCTGCAAGTATTTTTTCCATCATCGGCTGCATAACATCCGTGTCGATCTGGCTTCCGATCGTCAGGTTCAAATGCCAGTCTCTTCCGATCTCAGATGCCTTCGATACATTGGAGAGAATCTCATTTGCCTGAATATCCTGATCCTCCAGTACAGAGTAAGACCATACCGGGAAGCCGTTGCGATTGGACCATTCTTTTAAGGTCGCATCTGACAGCCAGAATGCCATAAATTTGTAAACGGCTGCTCTCGTTGCATCATCTGCGCCCTTTGTCAGCATGTACGCACATCCGCCTTCCGGTGAGAACGCACCTGCACTGCCAGCCGGAATCGCTGTGATGCCGTAGTTTACGCCGAGCTGTGTCAGACCATTGATGTTCCACGGTCCGCTCGTATACATTGCCAGCTGTCCTGCCTGGAACATGGTGTCTGCATCTGCCGCTGTCAGACCTTCCGGTGATACCCCCTCATTCCGTACAAGATCCTGAAGCCACGTCAGCGTATCAATATTTTCCTGGGAATTCAGAAGATTCTCTGTGCCGTCCGTACTGATGACATCTCCACCGTTCGCCCACAGATATTCGCAGTAGGATGCGTAGTCATACGGGATACCGATGCCATACTGATTTTTGGACGCATCGGTGCAGGCAATTGCATCTGCCTTCAGCTCCTCAAGGGTAGTCGGCGGTGTCTCCGGGTCAAGGCCTGCTGCCTCAAAAATATCTTTGTTATAGTAGAGATACTGCAGATTGTACTGCATCGGTACACCATACTGTACATCTCCGATATAGGATTTCGCCAGTACATTCTCATAGAAATTGCTCTTGTCAACACCTGTTACGTCCCAGAAATCGCTGATGTCCTCAATCAATCCGTTCTTCGCATACTGCTGTAAAAACTCGATGCCGACAAGGACGAAGGACGGGCCGGTACCGGTCGAAACGGCAGTCGGCAGCTTGGACTGCAGTGTCGCATTGTCCATGATGTCGATCTGTACTGTGATGTTGTCTGTGTTTGTCTCATTGTAATTGTCGATGATCTCACGAAGCACGTCTCCGTCGGAACCGGTAAACGGCGCCCATACGGAAAGTGTGATCGGATCGGATTCTTCTGCGTATCCGACGATTCCGCCTGCGAGCATTGATGATGCAAGTGCTGCTGCCATAAGCAAACTGATGGTTTTCTTTTTCATATTGATATCCTCCCTTTTGTTGTACGGATCGCTGCGATCCGCTTTTCTAAGTTATTCTCCCGGACATCAGATCTCGGAATGCCGCCTGGAAACATCCTTTCGTGAGCCTTCCCTGATTCCATTCATCCGTGAACGGATCAACCTGACGTCTCATTGCGTACACGTGTACATTTTTGTTTTAAAAGAAAATGCAGTCCGCATTTTTCCGATTGATGAAACGGTTTCCTGCATCTTCTTGTGTACTTTTGCTTTGCGTACACGTGTACTTTATATTTGCATTATATATTTTGCACATGTTCCTGTCAAGCTTATCTTCTACTGACAAATCACCAAATTTTCATTTCCATTTTTGTATATTTTTCAGGTGGAATCTGTTATACTGAAAAAGAATGTGGGCGGAATCGTTGATAATACAGACTTTCGATGTCGTCTGACATTCGTTTACCAATGATGCAATGATGTTTACGAAAGGATTTATTTATGAAAGTTACCGGCTTTCGCCGCTTTGGTGTATTCCTTCTTTCTCTTTTCTGTCTTTTCCTTGGCTCCGGCTGCCAGAAAAACGCCAGCAGCAGTGAAGAAACCACCAAGCCGCCGCAATCTTACAGTCCCGGAAAAACCTCAGTGCTTGTCCCGGACGCACCCGGAACGGTGACCACCGGAGGCGACCCTCTGATCCTGGATTTTTCCAACGCGGATCACGGTTATTTTATGGGAAAGCTTACACAACCGGACACCAAAGTCAACATTCAGATTACCGGTCCTGATGATGTCTGCTATAAATATTTTCTTACAGAAAATGACATCTGGACTGCATTTCCGATCACAGCCGGAGACGGTCCGTATCTGGTGCTTGCCTATCAGGAAATTTCCGACGGACAGTATTCTTCTTTGTTCAGCTATCCACTGGATGTTTCGCTGGACAATGAGTTCTATCCGTTTTTATATCCGAATCAGTATGTGGATTTCACAGCCGGGAGTAAGGCGATTTCTCTTGCCGCTTCTCTTACTGCGGATTCTACGGAGGACCTGGACGCGCTGGATGACATTTATCAGTACGTGACGACTCATATTACCTACGATGAGGAAAAAGCCGCAACCGTAGGCACAGGATATCTTCCCGATATCGATGAAACGCTGCGTACCGGCAAGGGCATCTGTTTTGACTACGCTGCACTCACCGCTGCCATGCTTCGTTCCCTGTCAATTCCGGCACGGCTCGATATCGGCTACAGCGGCGATATCCGGCATGCCTGGGTCGATGTCTATATCGAATCGATCGGCTGGGTAAAGCGTGCCGTTGAATTTAACGGAAATGAATGGAAAATGATCGATCCCACCTTCGCGGCCGCCGCCGGAAATGAGGATAATGAAGCGATTGATGAATACATAGGTGACAGCTCCAACTACACCGTACAGTATATCCGTTAATATTATATCCGTTAGTATATCCGTTAACACCAGTTTACAACTTTATAAATGATAGACTTGTTGATGAATCAGCTGTTTTAAGGCCTTTGTCATAGCATTTGATTTTATGTGTGTTTCGATATTTTTCACCAGTTTACAACTTTACACCACTTTACAACTTTTTCATAAAAAATATCGTACAGGACTTTCTGATGTATAATGAGTTTGACCAAAACATTACAAAGGAAAGCGACCCTGTACGATATTTTTTTGTGAAAAAACTTGTAAAGTGGTGTTCGTATATATCATTTCCGATACTGAATCAAAACAGCTTCCACAAGTATTGCAAGACGATAGTATATTACTAGTTCATCTTTTTCTATTCCCGTCGATTGATTTATCAATTTCGAAAAAGCAACTTTTTCGGTTTTAGAAATAATCTCGCTTGATTGGAGTTCAATGAATTTTGCCCGTTTCATAAGCTGTGTACAATACCCTCCCATAATGGAATCAATGGCTATAAATTCAGGAAAACCGCTGCGCATTGCCGTAGGAATACTGGATTTTAAAAAAGCTTTTAAAATGTACTCATGTTGTTTATTTTCCATTAAATTCACCTATACCAGAATGTTAAAATCTTACCACCTGACGTAAACATTCCGCCCTGTCCATTTGAATAAGTTAAATTCCAAGATGCATTTCCATAATTATAGTTGTAAGTATATTTCAATATAGAAGAATTTCGATTGGTAAAATTCACCGCATCTCGTGTATATTTAAGTACATTATTTCCTTTTGTCAAGCCTTCTCTCACTACATGTTTATTATAATGATATTTCATTGATTGATACCCTGATTCAAATGTACCTTTATCCCATGTTCTTGCAGCTTGTGAGATTTTTGATACACTACTAGCACCTCCTGTTATTACACCGGTAATGGCACCTGATAATGCCCCATCTCCCATTCCATTAAGGGCAGCCGTACCTGCACCAGTCCAACTACCCGTGGACATTCTATGGCTCACCGCCGCTGTAGTTGCACCTATAGCAGCTCCAGAAGCTATTCCGATTGAAGCTCCTTTTAGTGCTCCTACTGCTACTACTGCTGCCGCTGTACCTGTACCAGCCGTTGCAACAGTTACTGCTGCTACTGCCACAACCACCACTACAACGCCAACAGCTGCAGCTGCTTTTTTAGCCCAGTTAGGCAAAGACCAATCCCCATTGGTATCACAACGATTAATAGGATCATTCATACAATATATAGTGAGATTATATTGCATAAGATTTTCTAATTCTTCATCTAATACATTTACATCATCCGCACTGATAAATCTCCTGATCTCCGGGTCATAATACCTGCTCTGCAGATAATACATCCCGCTCTCGGCATCGAAGTAGTACCCTCTGTATCGGAACGGGTTCTTCTGTCCTACGGTCGCTGCCAGTGTGCCGGTTATGCTGACGACTTTGCCCCAGCTGTCATACTTATAAGATACCACCCGCTTTCCTGTGCTGTCAATCAGCCCGATGATGTCATTCTGGGCATTTCTGATGTAATTATAACGCTCCGTTCCAATCATCAGTGCTACCAGGTTTGCTGCGCTGTCGTACTGGTACCAGAGCGTTGTACCATCGGTGCGCTCTGAGATAAGCAGGCTGCCTGCCATGCGGTATCCCGTTGTCACACCATTCACGGTCTTCTTCACGCGTGCCCCGGTATGGTCGTAGTAGTAACGGATGCTCTTTCCATTGCTTCCGTTACTGATTGCGGAGAGCTTCCTGCCCTGGGTCCATAGGATGTTCCTTGCATCCTTTACGCTGTCCAGGAGGTCCTTTCCTGTATCCCAGTCATAGGTGACCTGGCAGCCGCGTGCATCCTTTACCGTCCTCACATGGTTCTGGTCCTCCGTCATCGTCCGCGTCAGCCAGGTGCCGGCCGTCTCATCACCCGCCGATACCGCCGCGCTTTTCACCACATTTCCCTTATCATCATACTGGTAGTACAGGGCGCGCTTTTCCGCCGAGGTTCCCTTTATCACGTTATGGTGGTTATCATATTCATACTTAAACGAACTCCCCTTCGCGTCCGTCACGCCGGTAAGGTCAAAAAATCCCAGAGCACTCCCGTTTTTCAAGGCCTGTCCTACCCCTCCATTCGGCTTCGTCTCTGAGATTCCTTTTGCTCCATTTTCCTGCCCTTTAAGCAGTTTTCACGATCGCTGTAAAACCTTTTTTCTGCAGCTGCCCTGCAAGCGCTTCTGCATTTTTCTTCTCTGCGAACGCGCCGCACTGTACAACATAGCGTATCTTCTGTGATGTGTCTGATGCTCCGTCTGTTTTGCTGCCTCCGGCATTTTGTTTTGTCTTCTCGCTATCTGACGCATCGGAAATCCTGTGTTTGAATTCGCTCCATGTCCAGCTTGTCCGGTATTCGTTATTGTGGACGTAAGGTGCCGGGCATACTTTATTCACGATATCATAATGCCGCAGAACGTTTTCTGCCGGGATGCTGAGATCTTTCATCAGCTTCTTTACCAGCCTTCCTGCGTCTCCTCGGATCATAAGGAATCCAGGCTCATAAGGCATCCTCCCACCTGCGGTGGTCCCTCCTTATGAGATTAAATACCACTTCGGATCGTCTGCGCTTGTGCTGTCTCCGTCGCACTTGCAGCACGGTTCGATGCTGATCGTCTTTGCATTCCGCACATAGGGATGCTTCTGCGTGTAATATCCGGCTGTGCCGACAGCTAGATCATAAGGCATCCCCCCGCAAGCGGGTCCCCCATTATGATATTCCAGACAATCGCATCGTGGGCGCATCTCTGATAAATCGTTCCGTCCCAGTAAATACCAAATTTTCAATTGCTCGCATCTGAAAATTTGATTCTCGCGGCAGTCGCCAAATATCTGTGCAAGCACAGCTACTTGGCTCGTTGCTCGCGGAAGTAATGCGCGCCTGTTCCATCCGATGTAAGCTCATGGTTCTGTCCGACCACGCCGAGGTAATGAATCGCAAGATACTGCTTCTTGTTGCCCCAGCTGGGAACCGACGCAGGAGAAATGGCGTTTATAATTTTAAATTCAGACATATAAATCCCCCTGTCACCAATACAGCTCATCACGGAATATGACAGGCACACACCTCAGATCTACCCCAAAAGTTGCTATTGACTCTTGCGTTTTTCGTATTTTTCCACATATTTTTTTATATCACAGTACTCTGGTTCATAGTCCTTCGGATCATAATACTCCGGTTCCAGAGAAGTTTCCGGAATTCCCATTTGCTCCAGGTCCTCCAGTGTCCCGCAATAAAAAACATATTCAGGACGTCCCTCTACTATCTTTATTCCCATGGACTCTAACACTGGTGCCTCTTCCGTGCCTATATACAAGCTCGACATCTCTTCATGTGCCGTACTTTTCAGGCAGCAGTAATTATCTTTGTAAAAACATAAATCCATTGGCGCAGCCGGATAATCCCAGTTGAATAGTCCTCCAACCCGCACAAGTGTATCCAGGCATTTCATATCTGAATAATAGTAAGCAATTCGATAAATATGTTTTTTATCCCACGTTATGGTTCCCGGCCATTCATTCGTATTTTTACTGTAAATTTTGAACGGCCTGAGTTCATCGCGGATCTGTTTTGCACTTTTCCTTAAATGTTCTCCTTCATTGTGCCTGAAATAAATTACCGAAAAACAGTCACTTTTTTTTAACATGTACTCTATAAACTTTGCGTACTGCTCCTTATCTTCTATGTCGCACAAAGTATACCATTTTAGCATAAGAATTCCTCCTCATCTTTATAAACACGATCTGTTTGGTTCAAAATTCTTTTGATCCAAATAATACTATTTATACGAGTTGCCCGACAAATGAGTCTCCATCGATTTTTCCGTGCCTCTGGCACTCTCAAAATCGATGAAATCATTCAAAATCCGTTCATTTTTCTACGAAAAATGGCTACTTTTTCATAATTTAACGGGATCCATAGACATAAAATCGGATACAAGCGTCCATTTGTCCCTTGACTCATTTATATTGTACATTATTCTTAATCAAAAAACCAGATATGTACAGATGAATATCCTGTATGATTACGAGTAGGATGATAATGGCTATAACCCTTATTGCCATGCTTTTCTGGTCCAACTGGATGCGCGTATCCAGTTACAAAAATAATATGCCTGGCTGCTGCTTCATTACGGCAAATAACACTTTTTGATTGAGCAACTCTGAAACACGCTTCCTTTACTGTTAACGGTACACCTCCTACCATAACCTTGAAGGTATGTCAAAAACAGAAGGGCATGCATATGTGACAGCCAAGTTAAAAGGTGCCGGATGCAACCAGACAGTATTTGAAGAAAATGCCCTTGAAGCAATCTTAAACGCAGCTAATGGAACCCCCCGTATGATCAACAAGCTTTGTGATGCGAGTCTTTTAGTCGGAAACAGTTCAAATCGAAACATTATAACTACCGACGCTGTCATGCAGGCAATCAATGACTGCGAACTTGGTTAGGAGGCTTTATTATGGAATTCACATATATTTGTAAATCCTGCATGGTTGATAATTACGAATCATGGATCGGTACAATCTGTCCCCTTATGCCCTTTGACTGCACAGAATACGAAGTTAGCGCCAGAGGGAGCTACTTCCACCGGATTATTGGTGAACATCAATACAGCAGATATATTTATATCCCTACATGGAATATCGCAATGGATATTTCCTGTCTGGATGACCGTTTTGGGAATCTGGAACACTTGATACAGTCCTATCCGGAATTATCACCTGTAGATGCAGTCAGCATCGTGGAAGCATTAGTAGCAATTAAAAAACATAATCGTTAATCTATTTAAAATCAGACGGATATCTCCGTCTGATTTTAGTTTTAAATAAAATGATGCACACAAGTTCACCAGTAAATAATCTGCCCTAAAGGCATAAAACAAACTGACTGGCGGCAAAATATATCCTTTAAATGCTCTAAAATAAAGTGGCTATCAAAGACTTTTTTAATTCGCCGGATTACAGTTTGAGTATAACGCAGTGCCCCATGCGCCCATGTTTTTACCTCCTGAAAAAGGATTACTGGCAAGTTATATTTTACCGTTTTATTTTCTCTAAATTATGAATGCTTTTCCAGATATTTATCCAAATATTTTTTCATATCACAATATATTGGTTCAAGAGATATTTCCGGAATCCCCATTTCTTCCAGCCGCTCTGGTGTCACACCATAGTCAACATACCATGGTGTAATTTCACATAAATTGATTCCCATAGATTCTAAAAATGCCGCCTTTTTCTCCTCTATATACATTTTTGAGTAACCTTCATGTGCTGTATTTAACAAACAACAATAATTATCTTTGTAAAAGCATAAATCCATTGGAGCATTCGGATAATCC